>JAKPFT010000044.1 GCA_029551285.1 bacterium
TCTGAGCTCGCCTCTGGGCGAGCGAGTTCGCCGAGCAACCGATTTCGGCGTAGTCCTTGTCTGTGCCGGAGCAGCTTGAGTGAGCCAGTTCGTTCCCTTTCTTTTCATTCCTCTTTCATTCATTTTTTGACACTACCTCTCTTTCTGCTGGTTCGGCCTGTGTGGCCAGGCCAACCAGGCTTACTTCTGCCCTTTTTACTATATCAAGCACTCTGGCCAGTTCGCCGTAGGAGATTTGCTCGTCACCCTTGACCACCACCATCAGGTCCGGGTCCCTGACTTTTCTTTCTTTGAGAGAACTAAACAATTGCTCTGCTGTGACCGGCACGCCTCCTAAGTAGTAAACGCCGCCAGGCGCCACCGTGAGTACAACCATCTTTTCCGCGCTGATGCGGGATGGAGAAGTTGTGGGTAGTTTTACTTCCAGCCCCTGCTCAATAAACGGGGAAATCATCAGCAGGACTACCACCAGAGTGAGAGCGATATCCACCAGGTTGGTGATGTTAATCGGCGGGAAAGGCGGAGCCGTAATCATCTTCCTGACACTCATGGTTTTCCCTGTTTAGTGAGAATACTGGCCACTTCCGGAAGAATGGCGTCCAGGTAACCGGCTAACTTTTTCAATGACTCGCTGAAATAACTGTAGCCAACAGCCGCGGGAATAGCGACCACCAGACCGATAACCGTGGTTACCAGGGCCTCAGCCACTCCGGAGGCGACCACTTTGATGGAGGAAGAACCGGTCAGGTACATGTTGTGGAAGGCAATCAGCAGCCCCCAGACAGTACCTAAAAGGCCGAGAAACGGTGCGACCGTGGCAATCGCGGCCAGAAAACTGATATTGCTGCCCAGGGTCTCCACTTCCCGCAGCGCGACCTTTTCCAGATGAGGAATTAGTTTTTCTTCGGGCAGGTTTTCTTTCTTAAGGAAGTTTTCTCCGAAGGTGAAGACCTGCTGCAGCGGGGAAATTTCTTCCGGGAGCCACTGGCCGGTTAGCAGTGCCTGCTCAAAGTTTCTGTGCCTTCGCTGAATGCGCCGCAGCAGGATAAATTTCTCAATCATAATCCACCAGGAGACCACAGAAAGTAATGCCAGGACCAGAAGGTCAAGTTTTCCAGCCCAGTCGCAGTGACGCCACGACGCCAGCAGGATAGTACCCATAAGATTAAGGATAACAGTTTCTCCTGCAGGCGTCAATTTGACCCGCGGCAAAACGTTGACTACAATAAGTCTGCCTTCTGGACGCCGACAGGAAGAGCAGGGTCAATCCATGGAAAAACTGTTTTCCTTTGTTCTGGGACTGGTGCTGGGTAGTTTTGCCAACGTGTGCATTTATCGTTTACCCAAAGGGCGTTCCATCGTGAGCCCCGGGTCCCAGTGTCCGGCCTGTGGCCATTCAATTCCCTGGTACGATAATATCCCCTTGCTCAGCTGGCTGCTTCTCAAAGGCCGGTGTCGCTTCTGTCACGGCGAGATTTCCTGGCGATATTTTCTGGTGGAGCTGTTGACGGGAATTCTGTTTCTTGGTCTTTACCTCAAGTGTGGTTTCTCCTGGCAGTTTGCGGCCCTGGGAGTTTTTGTTCTCTCCCTGGTAATTGTTTCCTTCATTGACCTTGATACCTTCTTTATTCCGGATGTCATTGTCCTGCCCGGGATCCTTCTGGGACTGGTCGGGGCCGTTTTAATTCCCGGCTATTTTTCGGAGATGGACAGGTTGTCCCGCGCTCTCTATTCCCTGACCGGCCTTTTTTCCGGAGGTGGGTTGCTCTGGCTCATCGCCATCTTTGGTCGGCTGGCCTACAAGAAGGATGCGATGGGCGGCGGAGATGTGAAACTTCTGGCCATGATCGGTGCTTACCTTGGCTGGAAAAGTGTGTTGATTACGCTTTTTTTTGCTGCTCTGCTGGGTAGTATCATCAGCCTGGTTCTGATTGCCCTGAAAGTAAAGAAAATGGATGATTACATCCCCTTTGGACCATATCTTGCTCTGGGTGCGGTTGTCGCCCTGGCCTGGAAGGGTTATACTTTCTACGGTTTCCTTATCCCTTGAAGAAGTAGGGAGGAAGACAGGGTATCTGCTATGAGTTACACCAGTATTCTCCTGGTCAAGGAATTTTTCTCCCTTCATGGCTTTCTGGCTCTTCCTTACGAGGACATCCTTCTGGTTAAAAACTCAAACCCGGGAAAGGGCGGGACCCGGTCATACCTTATGGAAATTGAAGATGTGCTGAGGATAGAGCAGGCCGTTGTCAAGCCGGTGGCCTGGCACACCCTTAAGTTTGTGCCGTCGGTGCTGAAGCAGTCGCCGGAGATTTTCCGATTTCTGGAGGGAGATTTCCTCAGCCTGACAAAAAAGGTTTTCAGCGCAGAGGGCTTCAGTCGCGTTCTGGTAATTCCGGGTTTGCCTGCTTCTTCAGAACTGAAGGAACAATCAATTACCTATCTCAAGGAAAAGGGAATTGACGGAGTGATTTGTTTCCCCACGGTTCTGGCGGCGCTCATCAAAAAGATTAATCCGCGGCGCGTTTATCTTTCGCAGACGAACGAACTCCTGCGCATTCTTAAGTTTTACGAGTTTTTCAAAGAGGAGCAACCGTCGCTACCGTTCAGGGGAAAATGAGTTTCGGACTGAAGACACCACTTCACTGTTTACCCTCGGTCGGTGAGAAACGTCGTCATTACCTCGACCGGCTGGGTCTGGTAACCGTAGAGGATTTGCTCTTTTTCTTTCCGCGGCGCTACCACGATTTACGCAATTTCAAAAAAATTTCTCAGTTGATTCCCGGGGAAACGGCTTCGGTGAAAGGTAAAGTGCTGGTCAGGGAAGAGAAAAAAATTCACCCGAGATTTGGCTACCTGAAAGTGGCCGTCCACGACGGCAGCGGAGTTCTTTTTCTGACCTTTTTTAACCAGGTTTATCTGAAAAATGTTTTTCTGCCGGAAAAGGAGTTTTTTATCAACGGCAAAGTGGAATTTTACCGGGGAGAGATGCAGATGGTCAACCCGGTTTACGAGGAAGTGCGTGGTACAAGGCACGACTGGCTGCTACCGGTTTATCCCCTGACCCGGGGCCTGACCATGACCTACCTTCGGCGGCTGGTCAAACTGGTGCTCAGGAATCTTCAGGATTATCCAGGAGAACTGCTCTCCCTGAAAAAGCGACAGGAACTGAATCTGGCCAACATCCGTTTTGCTCTGGCCAATATTCATTTCCCACGCTCCGACATAGAACTGGAAAAGGCCAGGGATTATCTTATCTTCCACGAGTTCTTCCGCCTTCAGTTAGGGCTGGTTTTTAAGAAAAAGACAGAGCAAAGCAGGACCAGGCAAACTTCCGAGGCGGCCGGAGTTGACGCCGGGGTTATTGAAGAATTTGAAAGGCTACTTCCTTTCACGCTCACCGGCGGTCAAAAGCAGGTGATGGCTGAGGTCCTTCAGGACCTGGTCGGGGGTAAACTGGTGCAGCGTCTGGTTCAGGGAGAAGTGGGATGCGGCAAGACTACCGTAGCCATGTTTGTTCTCTGGCTTTTCGCCAGAAGTGGAGGGCAGGGGGTTTTCCTGAGTCCGACGGAAATTCTGGCAGAGCAACATTTTCTTAACTGGCAGGAATTTTTTCTGAAACAGGGTATTCCGGTAACGTTGCTGGTGGGCGAGCTGCCCGGCAGGGAAAAGAAAAACATTCTTGAAGGACTTCGAGATGGCCGCATCAAGATTGCCATCGGCACCCATGCCCTTCTGGCGGAAGAGGTAAACTTTCGTGCTCTGAAAGTAGCTGTGGTGGACGAACAGCATAAGTTCGGGGTGAAACAGCGGGAAAAGTTGAGAGAAAAAGGGGAAGAGGTCCACTACCTGGTTCTGAGTGCGACCCCCATTCCGCGAAGCATTGCTTTAACCTTTTACGGGACGATGGATTTTTCCATTTTAGGAGGCCTGCCGAAAGGTGAGCGACGCGTGTCCACTTACCTGGTTCCGGCTCAAGAGAAAGAGGCTGTCTATCAATTTATCGGGGAACAACTTCACCAGTGCTGCCAGGGATACCTGGTAACACCGGCTATTTCCGGAAATGAGGATATTCAGTCGGCTGTTCGGGAGTTCCATTATCTGAGCCAGCGGCTGCCGGCAGAGAGAATTGGGTTAATTCATGGCCGTCTGGACAGGCTGGAACAGGAAAATTTGCTGGAGCGGTTTCGGCGGAAGGAACTTTATCTTCTGGTCTCCACCAGCGTGGTGGAATCAGGCCTTGACGTTCCGGAAGCAAGTTTCATCATTATTGACCAGGCTGAACGTTTCGGGCTGGCGCAGTTGCACCAGTTACGGGGCAGGGTCGGTCGCAGCGGACAGACCGGGTATTGTTTTCTGGTGGTTTACAGCCAGGAGAAAGAAGTGATAGAGCGGCTGGAGAATTTTCTTCAGGTGGAGACCGGGCTGGAAGTTGCCGAGATGGACCTTAAAATTCGCGGCCCAGGAGACGTGCTGGGTACCAGACAACACGGGATTCTGCCTTTAAGAATTGGCAATATCGTTTCGGACCTGAAGATGTTAGACCTGGCCCGTCAGGAGGCCGAACGTATTTTCCGGGAGGACCCGGAGCTGAAACAGCCACAGCATTCAGCCATCAGAGATTACTTAACCGAGATGAAAATTTATGGAGCCTGAAATAGCCGTTGTTCTTCCCGCTCACAATGAAGCCCGGACGATTGGCCAACTGGTTTCCCGGCTGAAAGAGACCTTTCACCTGGTGGTGGTGGTAGACGATGGTTCCCGGGACGACACCGGAAAACTGGCTGCTCGGGCCGGAGCCGTTGTTATCCGGCACCAGACCTGCCAGGGTAAAGGCGCTGCGCTGAAGACCGGTTTTCAGCAGGTCATCAAAGCAGGTGTTAAGGCGGTCCTGACCATGGACGCTGACGGACAACACTCTGTTGAAGAAACACGGCTGTTTCTAACTGCCTGGAGGGAGCGCCCGGAGGTGGACCTCTGGTTAGGTCGGAGAAATCTCCGGGCCAGCCGAATGCCCTTTCTGCGCAGGTTAACCAACCGTTTAATGTCCCTGATGATTTCTTTGCTGGCCGGCCAGTTCATCCCTGACACTCAGAACGGATTTCGTTTAATTAAAAGAGAGGTAATTGAGATCGTGAAACTGGTAACCAACCACTTTGAAACAGAATCAGAACTGCTGCTGAAGGCTGCCTGGCAGGGTTTTCGCATCGCCTCTGTTCCGGTGGCGACGCTTTACGGCCAGGAAAAAAGCAAGATACAGCCCCTTCGGGATACGGGACGATTTTTTCTGATGCTCTTCAGGTTACTGACAGCGAGGAACTAGGTGAAAGTTCTTCAGGGAAAAGGGGAAGACCGTTTTTCTCAGGAGCGGGAGGCCATGGTCCAGGAACAGTTGATTACCAGGGGAATTCATGACGGTCGCGTTCTGGAGGCTTTCCGGAAGGTGAAGAGAGAACTTTTTGTTCCAGAAAATATGGTCGGCTCTGCGTACGACGATAGTCCCCTTCCCATTGGCGAGGGGCAGACCATCAGTCAGCCGTACATGGTGGCTCTGATGACCGAGGCGCTGGGGTTGAAGGGTGGAGAAAAAGTTCTGGAGATAGGTACCGGCAGCGGATATCAGACAGCGATTTTGTGCGAACTGGCCAGAGATGTTTACTCGGTAGAGAGACTGCCCACTTTAGCGGAAAGGGCCAGGAAAATTCTAGAGGAGTGCGGCTATCGGGTGCACCTGAAAGTGGGTGACGGGAGCCTGGGCTGGCCAGAGTTTGCTCCTTATGAAGCAATTGTGGTCACCGCCGGGGGGCCTAAGATTCCAGAAAGCCTTTTGCGCCAGTTGAAGGATGGCGGGCGGCTGGTGATGCCGGTGGGAGACCGCTTCATTCAGGAACTTTTGGTGGTGACCAGATCTGGTCAGAGGCTGGAAAAACAAAGCCTGGGCGGCTGCAAGTTTGTGCCCCTGAAGGGCAAGGAGGGGTGGGATTCCACCGGGGAAGAGGAATATCAATGAAACAGCATCTGATAGTGGTTATCTTAGGGATGCTGCCCATTTCCGAGTTGCGGGGCGCCATTCCTTACGGACTGGGTTGCGGGCTATCCCTGGAGAAGGTGGTTGCCCTGGCGATTTTAGGAAATTTCATTCCGGTAATTCCCCTCTTTCTTTTTCTGAAGCAACTCTTAGATTATTTGAAACACTGGTCTTTTGGAAGGAAAATGGCTGACTGGCTGGTGCACAGAACCCTGAGCCAGTCCAGGGTGGTGGAAGTTTACAAGACTTTAGGACTGCTTATCTTTGTAGGTATTCCTCTGCCGATGACCGGTGCCTGGACCGGAACGATGGCTGCAGTGTTGCTGGGGATGAGTTTTCGTGATTGCTTGATTGGTGTAACAGGCGGTATTCTGATGGCTGCGGTCATCGTTTCCCTGGTCAGTCTCGGCCTGATCTCTCTCTTCTGAAAGTTGTGGACTCAATGCCAGTCCACCATCACCACGCCAGGGTAAGAAGCCAGCCGGTCCACGATTTCATGCCTGTCGTAAGGGCCGCGGTGTCTCAGGGTCACTCGGTAGGTGGTCTTTTTTTCTGAAACTTCCCGGGTGACTCCCACCGAAAGAATAGTGAAGTTTTCTTTCAAAAGGAATTGTCTCAGGGTAGCAAATTCTGTTTGAGCCTCTGCCAGACTAACCCGGAGATAGTGATACTCATCCCTGGGAATTTTGCGCTCTACCAGTTTGAGTAAATTCAGGGTAATCAGGGAAAGTCCGGTGGTCAGGAGGGAGAGCAGGTAATGACCGCAGCCCACAGTTAGGCTGATTGCCATGGCGGCCCAGAGACAGGCTGCGGTGGTCAGTCCCCGGACCCGCTGGGCATCTTTCACAATAGCGCCGGCCCCGAGGAAACCGATACCGGTGACAACTCCGTAAGCAATCCTGGCCGGGTCAATGGAAATTCGCGGGTCAGCCTGTCCGAGGAAAATTTCGTGGATGCGAAGGGAAGTAATCATAATTGCGGCCGTACCCAGGCCCACCAGGATTGTGGTCCGCAAGCCGGCTTCGCGTCCGTGACGTTCTCTTTCCCAGCCGATGATGCCGCTGCAGAGACCAGCCAGAAACAACCTCAGACTCCATTCCCATTCAGAAGTCATGCCTGTCTCTTTCCGTTAACTGGTTTTTCCTGCCTTTGTGGTATTATATCACAGAGCACAAAGGATGAAAGCAGAATGAAGCCACAACTGAAATTGGGACCGCAGGTCCGGCCGGGGCTGGCCCCGCAGCAGCAACTGTTTTTCCGCCTTCTCTGTTTACCGGTCAGCGCCCTCAGGGAATATCTTGAGGAGCAGGCCGAGGAAAATCCTGTTCTGGAAATCACCGGGCCGGAAGAAGTGGTGCTACCTGCCTCCCAGCCGGAACCGGAGAGGGCTGATTCTTTCCGGGAATTGCTGAAAGAAGAGTTGAGGCTCAAAGTAGATTCTTCCGAGATTGTGGAGGCGGGTGATTATCTGATAGAGAATCTGGAGGAAGACGGTTTTCTGAAGTTGTCCCTTGAGGAACTGGCCGAAGCCGGCGGATACCCTGTGAAGAGAATGCGGCAGGCACTGAAAGCCGTCCAGAGCCTGGAGCCAGCCGGGGTGGCAGCCAGGGACTTCCAGGAACTTTTTCTACTTCAACTGGAAAGAAAAAAGGCCCGCGGGAGTTTACCATACGGCATCATTAAACATTGCTGGAAGGAGTTTTGCCAGGGGAATGAGAGGGAGATAGCCAGAAGACTGAAGCGGCCGGTGTCAGAAGTGAAACAGGCACTGCAGGAACTCCTTTGCCTGCGGGTTCATCCCCTCTCCGGTTATTTGCGGAATAGTTACCATCGGACCCTTCAGGTTGACGGGCTGGTGAGATACCAGGATGGACGGCTAAGAGTTTCTCTCTGCGAAAACTACATGCCTGTCCTGTGGGTGAATCCCGAATACCTGAAATTGGCCCGTGACCTGACTGTGCCCGGTCAGCAACGCCGCTTCTTAAAGGCGAAAATAAGTGAAGCCGAAACGCTGATTCTTGCAGTGGAGCAGTGGAAGGTAACCCACCAGAGAATTTTTGAAGAAATTGTTTTTTCCCAGGAGAGTTACTGGCGCGGCGGCATGATCAGGTCTCTGACAGAACAGGAGATAGCCACAAGGACAGGATTTCACGTCTCCACTGTCAGCCGCGCGGTAGCTGGCAAGTATCTGGCCACTCCGCGTGGGATTGTCCCTGTTCGTCACCTCCTTTCCAGATGTTCCGCCGGTCAGCTCAGTCAGGCGGGCCTGAAGGAGATGATCCGGCGACTGCTTTCTTCAGAAACAAGACCACTTTCTGACCGTCAGCTTGCTCAGAAGTTAGGAGAAATGGGAGTTTCTGTGGCGGTGCGTACCGTGAACAAATACCGGACACGGTTACAGGTGCCCAACTCCTATCAGCGTCAGTAGCCGGCGGGCAGTCCATTGTTGTTCAGGAAGTATCTACTCCGCTGTTGGCACGGCCTGCTGGAAGAAAAATGGTGAAGGTTGTGCCCTGGTCCAATCTGGAGGCGACCTCAATTCGTCCCTGATGAAGAGAAATGATTTTCCGGGTTAGAGAAAGTCCCAGTCCGGTGCCGCCTGTTTTTCCCTGAGTGAAAAAGGGCTGGAAGATATGGGGCAGGTCTTCTTCCGGGATGCCCTTCCCGTTGTCGGAAAGAGAAGTGACTATCCAGTCATTCTCTGACCGGGATGACACGCTGATTTTTAGAGACCGCTCCGGATGAGAAGCCTGCAAGCTGTTAAGGAAGATGTTGAGATAAGCCTGGTGAAGCTGGTGAGGGTCGCCGTAAAGAAGCGGTAACTGGCGGGCTAAGTTTAGCTGGAACACAGCGGCCCGACCCATTTTTGATTGCTGCAAAAACCCGACTATTTTGACCAGAATCTCATTGAGATTGACCGGTTGAAAAGCAGGTTTTTCCCGGCTATAGTCAAGGATATTCCGGGCCAGGATTTGACACCGCTGGATTTCTTCTTCAATGGTCTGCAGATATTGCCGGTAGACCGGAGAGGCATGTTCTTCCCCGGCCATTTCCTGAAGGAGTAGCTGGGTAAATCCCTGGATGACGGTGAGAGGATTGTTAATTTCATGCAGAATTTCCACTGAAAGCAAACCCAGGGTTGACAATTTTTCCATCTCGGTCAGTTTTTCCTGAAGCTGCCTGTTGAGCGCGGTCAGTTCTTCCGTGAGACGCGCTGCAGCCAGGTGGCTGACTCTTTTTTCCACAGCCTTTCTCACCAACTGCCTCATCTCTTCTATGTCAAAAGGTTTGGTGAGGAACTCCACGGCGCCAAGATGAATGGCTTTTCTGGCAGCTTCCATGGTTCCGTAACCGGTCAGGATGATCACCGGAACTTCCCTGTCAAGGTGACGAAGCTCCTCCAGGGTTTGAAGCCCGTCCTTCTCAGGCATCTTCAGATCAAGAATAATGACCTGGGCAGGTTGCTGGCGATGAAGAACCAGCCCCTCATCGCCGGAGCCGGCCAGGACCACTTCGTACTCGTCTTTGAAGAGCATCCGGAGGGATTCTCGTGGTCCTAACTCGTCATCAATTACCAGAACACGAAATTTTTCTTCCATTTTTTACCTTTTCACCAGAAACGCTGACAGCTGAGGTTCAGGAAATAGGCGCTGGAGCGATACTGCCCGTCATAAGGAGCGCCTGATTGTCCATGTCTTTTCTTAAAGAAGGATGAGGTAACGCTGGCTTCCACGGTTGCCCAGGAGAACTTTCTCTGACCACCAAAGGAAACGGCCAGACGGTCGGCGTCAGCCAGCGTTGGTTCCAGGGTGGTAGCCGGTACCGGAGTTTGCAGGTAAGCCAGCCCGCCACGCAGTTTCCACCTGTCCTGGTGCTGATATTCAGTTCCGAGAGAAAAGGTGTAACAATCCCGCCAGTGTCGCGGCTGCGGCTGGCTCAATCCGGCCACGACCAGGTTGATCTGATCCAGAACCGAGTAGCCAATCCATTCCACATCTGTTTCTATCTTCCAGGACGGTGTGGGACGGAAGGCAAAGCCTGCACCAGCAAGAGCCGGGAAATTAATGGTGGCTTCAGCCGGCAGTTCCCCGAAATTCAGCCAGCGCAATTTCCCGTCATAATCAATGGAAAACTTGGCCTTATAGGTCAGACCGAAACTGTAGCGGCTCTGGCGGTAGAGAAGGCCCAGGGCCGGGGCTGCTGCGTAGCCGGTAACTCTGATTTTGGCTTCACTTTCCACCGGGAAGGGCAGAAGATTATTGATTGCCAGACGGCTGCTGTAGACATGAAGTGCCACCCCCAGAGAAAGCTCCGGGCTCAACTTCCAGCAACCAGCAGTGATAACGTCGGCTGTCTGGAGCCCTGCATAATAAGGGGAGGCATAATTCCACTTTCTTACTGTTTCCTGAGACCATTCCGTACTCTGACCGAAGGGAATGGTTACACCCACTCCCACTCGGAACTTCTCTTTTCCCAAATCTGAGGAGAGAAAGACGTAGGGCAGCATGATGGGCGAGAAATCTTTTTTATCTGAGAATAAATCTGACCGGTACCAGGTATTACTCAGGATAGTGTTAACGCCAGCCAGCCACTCTGTTCCTGTAATCTGAATGAGACCGGCCGGGTTATGGGTAATGGCTGAAGGGTCATCACACTGAGCAATAAAGGCTCCGGCCTGTCCCAGGGCGGCGTTACCCTCAGGTGGATTGCGCATGCCCTGGGCACCAGCCAGGGAAAGGGAAGCCCAGAAGACAAGAACCAACCAGCGCCAGAAGTATCTGGCCATTTTTCCTCCCCGTGTTTTCCAGGAGCCATCAGGGCTCCTGCATGGATATAAGCAAATTTCATGCCAGGTGCCGCGGAATTCCTCATAAGTTATTGAAACATAAAAGGAAACTCGCGTTAACTGAGCTTAGAGGACCTTCCCCCTTTGGTTTGAAACCTTAATAAAAAATGGACAATTTTGTCCGCTGGTTTGACAAAGTCTATTGCTACTAATATCATAAGAGTATGGGTGCAAGATGTCTTTTGCTCTCTCTGGCCGGGACGCCAAAGATACTTTCAGACTTTGTGCCTGATAACGGACTGGCCAGTCTGGCTGCCTGTCTTCTTAAGGCGGGCCATGAAGTAATAATTCGCGATTACAACAATCCTGATTTGTTTGACCGTATCTACCCTGCCGCCTGCAAAAGGTTTCTGAATTCCTTCGCCGAGAAAGTCTTTCTCTACCAGCGGCGACCAGCCTTCAATGACCTGGTTCTGCTCAGAGCAGTGGAACAGGTTCTTGCCTTAAGGAAAAGGATGTTTCTTCAGGAAGTGAAAGAGGAGTTGCTCCAGCAGGTGGAGACAGCAGGGATTAACCTTGTGGGGATAAAACTCTGGGCCGGCGAAGGTTTTCACTGGTCTGTAGAAATCGCCGGCTTTTTGAAAAAGAAAGTCCCCGGGTTGTGGGTTTTTGGTGGTGGGCCGCAGGTGGACATTTTTGGACATCACCTTTTCTCGGTCTGTCCATTTTTTGACGGCCTCTGTTACGGCGAAGGTGAGGAAACAATTGTCCAGCTGGCCAACGTGGCTCTAGGAAGAACAAACTTGTCCGAAGTGTTCAATATCTACTACCGGAAAGACGGGCAGGTCGTTAAAAATCCTGCCAGAGAAATTCAGGACCTCAACCAGCTTCCGATCCCTGTTTATGAAGAAGCGGTCTACCAGGAAATTCACAAGAAAATCAAGATGTTAGTAATTGATGAAAGTCGCGGGTGCCCCAACCGGTGTTTTTTTTGTATTCATCCGGTTAAAAGCGGACGCCGCCGCGAGAAAAGTCCGGACCGGGTGCTGAAAGAGATGGAGCAGGCCAGGCAGGCTTATGGGGTTTCCCTTTTCCGGTTTGCCGGTTCCAGCACTCCCCCGGTTCTGATGACTGAAGTAGCCCGGCGGCTGGTGGAGCGAGGTCTAAGAGTTCGCTATTCCAGTTTCGGTAGCCTCAGAGAATTCCAGGGTCAGGAAGATTTTTCCCTCTGGAAAGATTCAGGGTGTCAGTCCATTTTCTTCGGGGTGGAATCAGCCAGCGAGACTATCCTGAGACTGGCGATGAATCGCCGGATAAAGAAAGAGACGATGGCCCATATTCTGAAGAAGTGCCAGAGCGCCGGTATTTTTACGGTGGTCAGTATCATCCACCCGGCACCGATGGAAACCCGGGAAAGCCGAAGAGAAACCATGGAATTCCTGAAGGATGTGCGGCCAGATTCTGTTCTGGTTCAGTTTCCCGGCATCTATCCTGGTACGCCCTGGTTTGAGCAGGCAGAACGTTTCGGTTTTTCCCTGGACAGAGAAAAGTATCCCCGGCAGGTGATGGGCTATCAAATAAAATCGCTTTTCCCCCCTCGTTACTGGCGGCCCTTACCCTACCTCATTAATGGAATGCCTTTTCGTGTTTTTGCCAGAGAAACCGAACTTTTCCAGGAAGAACTGAACCGCTCCGGTATCCTGACAGGTGTTTCCGATGAAGCCTATCTCCTTTTTCAGGCAGCCAGCCCTGGCAGCCTGGAGGCTTTCATCCGGAATAATCGCTGCTGGTTCTATGCTGGAGATGCCAGGCGTCTGACCGAGGAGATTGACACAATTAACAGGGGCAGTGGATGAAGAAAAGTCGTGTGGTAATCACCGGACTGGGAGTGGTGGCGCCAAACGGGATAGGAAGAGATATCTTCTGGCAGGCGCTGACTTCAGGCAGGAGCGGTATCAGCACCATTAGTACCTTTGACACCTGCAATTTTCCTACCAGGATTGCCGGGCAGGTTTCAGACTTTGTCCCGGAAAGGTATATGGAGGGTAAAAAGGCTAAGAGACTTTCCCGAACCAGTCAGATGGCGGTAGCCAGTGCCAGACTGGCTCTAAATGACGCCAGACTTGACACCGCTGCTCTCCGGGGGGACAGGGTGGCTGTTATTTTCGGAGTAAGTACCAGCGCCATGGATTTGATTGAGAAGCAGCATCGTCACTTTCTGGACAGGGGAGTGAAGGCGGTGCTGCCCTTCAGTATTGTGGCGGCCACGCCTCATACCACCTCGGGAGAAGTTACGGCGGAACTCGGTCTGGAAGGGTCGCTGTGTACCCTGGCTACGGGCTGTGCGGCTGGGCTGGACAGTATCGGTCTTGGCTTTACCAGGATTTCTCGCGGGGAGGCAACTGTGGTGGTGGCAGGTGGTGCCGATGCGCCCATTACCCCGTTGATTATGGCCGGTCTGTGCGCCACCCGAATCATGTCGGTCAGGAACGATTGTCCGGAGAAGGCCAGTCGGCCGTTTGACCGCTTACGAGACGGAGGAGTTCTGGCGGAAGGGGGTTCAGCCGTTGTTCTGGAGGAGTACGGTCACGCCCTTTCCCGGGGAGTGAAACCCTATGCTGAGGTGGTTGGCTACGCTGATGCGGCTGAAATTGATCTGATGTCACCAGGCCGTGGACTGGAAAGGGCGATGAGCAAAGCATTGCAGCAGGCCGGACTTTCCCCTGAGACCGTTGGGCACATTTCCGCCCATGCGCCCTCTGACCCGTTCCTGGACAGAATTGAGACCGCGGCGATAAAGAAGGTTTTCGGCAAGCGGGCCTATCGGATTCCGATTACCTCAATTAAGTCTATGATTGGTAACCCCTTTGCAGCCATCGGTGGTTTCCAGGTAGCGGCCGCAGCTCTCACCTTTATTAGAGAGATCATTCCCCCAACGATTAATTACGAGCACTTTGACCCTGAATGTGACCTTGACTATACGCCCAATCACTCCAGGCTTGCTCAGGTGGAATATATTCTCATCAATGCCCACGGCTTTGGCGGCGGAAATTCTACGCTGATTCTGAAAAGGTGCGACTGAAAAATGAGTTACTTCACCCTCTCCATGCTGCTGGCCGGAGTCATCAACCTGATTTTCGGAATTATTGTCTTCAAGAGAAATCGGCGCAGATTACCCAACCGTATCTTTCCTCTGTTTTCCTTTTTTCTGGCCTGCTGGTGCTGGGTGGTGGCTGGCATCATGCTGGCTTCTGACCTCAGCGTGGCCGGAATACTGGTCCGGGCAGCCTTCGGGGTAGGCGCCTTTCTACCGTCTCATTTTTACCTTTTCTCCCTGGTTCTTACCATGAGGGAAAACCAGCTCAGCCGTGCCAGCCGGATTAAGGCAGCTGGTGTTTATCTGTTCTGTGCCCTGCTGGCCGCCAGCTGTTTTCATCCTGCCTTTGTGGAAAAGATTTATTTTCAGCCACTGGCACCCTTACCTGGGCCGGAGGTGATTTATAACCGGGGGCTCTTCATAGTCTATGTTGGCTCTGTGACAGGGCTGATGGCCTACTCTCTGTTTCTGCTGTTGTTTAGGTTACGACAACTTTCCGGCGTCCGGCGGCAGGAGGCCCAGTATGTTTTTTTCGGGGTACTGGCCGGGACGCTCTTTACTTTGCTGACCTCGCTGCTACCACCGCTTTTAGGCAGCACCTTACCCACCCGGTTTGCCCCTTTTTCCTCAGTGGTGATGACCGCAATAATTAGTTACGCCATCGCCAAGTATCGCATTATGGATATCCAGCTCGTGTTTGAAGTGACCACCGCCTACGTTCTTTCCAGCATTATTCTCATCTTCATCTATCTGGTGGCGGTTCTGGCTACGAATAAGCTTCTGGCAGTTTTTACTACCTCTTCCCAGTGGAAGAATCTTCCTTTGCTGGTAGGAGCCTTTATTGTCGCCGTAGTTTTTGTGCCGTTGCGTTCCAGGCTCCAGATACTTCTGCGGGGATTAATCTTCAAGGATCAGTACGAGGTCAGTACGGTTTCCAGGAAACTAACGCAGCTTTTGAGCCAGCCGGTGAAATCCGGGGAACTTCTGGAAGAGGTGGTTAAACTTCTCAACTCCTCGCTGGGACTGGTTCCCCGGGCTGGTCTGGTTCTTCGTCAGAGTCGGCAGGACCTGATCGTTTTTCCTTTTCCGGCTTGCTGGCAGGTGCGCTTCAAAGAGGAGGGACCGTTCTGGCCGTGGTTTGAGCGCCATCGGGAAGCGGTGGTCCGGGAAGAGCTCCTGCGGCTATCCGAAAATGAGCAGGCCCAGCAAGTGGCCAGAGAGCTGACTGACCTGGAAGCAGAGGCTGCGGCACCGGTGCCCATCCAGGGAGATGTCGCTGGCGTTTTGGTGGTCGGACAGAAGGTTTCTGGAGCGGCGTTTGGGGAGAATGACCGTCTGGTGCTGGAGCACCTTGGCCTTCAGTTAGGACTGGCTCTGGAAACCACGGGTCTTTATCAGGAACTGTTCCGCGTGAACCTGTATCTTGACAGTCTTCTGGATAACTCGCCTGCGGGGGTGGTCGGAGTAGATGCGAACGGCCGGGTGACTGTTCTGAACCGGGAGGCAGAAAGGCTTACCGGCCTTGTCCGCAAAGAGGTAATCGGACAGCCGTATTCGGTTTTGCCTGGCCCATTAGTTTCAGCGGTGGAGAGCAGTTTGAAGAAAAAGCAGGAGATTCGTAATGAGGAAGTAAGTTTCCTTCCCAGACCTTCGGACCTGGCTTTTTCGGCGATTCTGCAGACCTCGTCTTTTTACGATAGAAAGGGCCAGCCTCTTGGCGTCCAGGTAATCCTTCAGGACGTTACCCAGGTACGGGTTTTGCAGGAAGACCTGCGGCGGAAAGACAAACTGGCCTCGTTCGGAGTGATGGCCGCCCGGATCGCGCACGAAATCAAAAATCCCCTGGTGGCCATTCGTACCCTGGCCCAGCTTTTGCCCTCTCGGTATCAGGATAGCGAATTCCGGAATACATTTGCTAACTTGGCTTCCCGGGAAGTGGAAAGGATTAACAGCCTGGTGGAAGAAATCCTGAGTTTTGCCAGTCCGCGGCAATTATACCCGCGGGAAGTGAATCTGATAGAATTAATAGAGGCAACCCTGACCATGCTAACAGTTCAGACCGAGGGCCGGAAGATCACCGTCCACCGTTCCTGGCCTTCGGAAAGGGTGATGATTGAAGTTGACGAAGGAAAAATGCGCCAGGCCTTGTTGAACATCTTCCTTAACAGCCGTGATGCCATGGGAGAAGAAGGAAATTTGATGGTCCAGGTTCAGGAGTCTTCCGAAATGGTCACGGTACTCATCCGGGATGATGGCTGCGGTATGAATCCGGAAGTCCTGAAACGGGTCTTTGATCCCTTTTATACCACCAAACCGCGCGGCACTGGACTGGGGCTGCCGATAGTGGCCAGCATTGTTGATGAACATGGGGGGACTATTCGGATGGAAAGCCAGGAAAACAGGGGTACCCTGGTGATTCTCCAGATACCCAGATCGCAGCGTTTCCGGAGGAAAACATGAGTTATTTGCTAATTATTACCGAAGACAGGGCTGTCGGGTACTCCCTGCGCATGATTCTGAAAGACTCTTTTCTGGTGGAAGAGTCATCCTTCGGAGAAGCATCGGCAGTGGTGGCTTCCAGACGTCCGGACGTCATCTTCCTGGACGACCGGTCCCGGGGAGACAGTCTGGAAGTATTAGCAAGCCTGCTCCGGCAGGAGCCTTCATTGACGATTATCAGCCTGGTACCAAGTTTGACTTGCGGCGCGAGCGTTTTTCTGGAGCACGGAGCTTTTGACCTTCTGGAAAAACCTTTTACGGCAGAGCAAGTAAAACAGGTAGTTTCAAGGGCTCTGGAAAGAGAAAGGTTGCTGGCGGAGAACCGACAACTGAAAAGTATGGGGCGAGAAGAGCCCAGAAGGGATCATCTGGCCAGAGAAAATGAGATTCGCACTCACGACTTCTACAAGCGGCTGCTGCAGACGATAAGTGAAACCCTCGGCCGGCCGGAACAGCTGCCCCGGGCGGTGGTGGTTACCCTGCGTCAGCATTTTCGGTTCAACCCGATTGCCTTTTTCACCAGCCAGTCTGGAATTTTTAAAGTCGTAGCTTCCTGTGGTCTTGATGAAAATTTAATCAGGCAGTTACAAGTGCCTTCATCCCATAGTCTAATCAGCTGGTTTCTGAAAAAAAGGAGTCTGCTTCGGACCGCGCGGGAAGCGAATCTGAGCGGGGAAATTTATTCTCTCTCGGAATTGCTCGGCGGCCAGTTTTTCTTTCCACTGCTCACCACCCGGGGAAGCCTATCCGGCTTTCTCTCCCTCGGGGGGAAACTGACCGGCGAGGAAACCACGAGGGAGGAATTGGGGCTGCTCAGTTTAGTCTGCGATTACCTGACCGCTATCCAGGAGAATCTCCAGCTCACTCAGGAAATAAATCTTCAGGCCGGATACCAGGAGGCAATTCTGGGAAGTATCCCCACAGGCATTGTGGCCGTTGATATGCGGGGCCGGGTCACCATTATGAACCGTTCCGCAGAAAGGATTACAGGGGTCAGAGCCGAGGAGGTTCAGGGACAGTCGGTGGAAACACTGGGCTCGCAAATCGCTGATTTTTTGAGACGGGCTTTGCGGGGGGATGAAGTTTCCCGAATTGAGCTTACTTATGTGCCCACAAAAGCTGTCTTGGGCATCAGCACCCGAACCCTGCAACACGGGGAAGAATTTCAGGGAGCCGTGGCTGCCTTCCAGGATCTGACGGAGGTCAAGAAGATGGACCGGGAGCGGGCTGAAGTGGAACGAAATCGCTACTGGAATACAGTGGCGGCTCGGCTTTCACATGAATTGAAAAATCCGCTGGTGGCCATCAAGACATTTGCCCAGATGTTGCCGCTGAAATATGAGGACAGTGAGTTCCGGTCAGGCTTTGCGCAGATTGTTCAGCAGGAGATAGCCAAACTTAACCGGATCATTGAGGGCATCAACCGGCTGGCGGAGCCGCTGAATTTAACTGTGGCTCCGGTGCATCTGCTGGAGCTCCTGAACAGTGTTGGTCAGGGAATTGCAGAGTGTCCTGCAGGGAAACTGGAGGTGAAGTGCGCCGAACCGTTTGATGACCTGATGCTCGCGGATGCTTTACGGCTAAGAGAGGCTTTTGGGTATATCCTGCAGTTTTGCTGGAGGGATAACCGAGGGGAAAAACCGGTACTTTGCTCCGTGAAGGCTGACAATCAGACCGTCACGGTGGAGTATCGTGAGGAAGGGTCCACCCTGGCTCTTCCGTCAGGAGAGGAGATTTTTCTGCCCTTCGTTTCCACTCTGGAAAGCAACCTGTCCATCGGGCTGGTTCTCGCGAAGAAAATCGTGGAGGCTCATGAAGGAAGAATGGAACTGGTTACCGAAGGAAACAGCAGGAAATTTGTGATAACCCTATCCTTAAAACGGGATGAGAAAAATCTTAGTGGTGGATGATGAGACCGGAGTGAGAACCTCGTTGAAGTTTGCGCTTCAGGACACTTACTGTGTCCAGATGGTCTCTTCCGGTCAGGCGGCCATCTCTCAGGTGAACCAGGAGATGCCGGATGCGGTCATCCTTGACCTGGTTTTGCCGGATACCGGGGGACTGGAAGTCTTAAAAAGGTTGCGCGAAGTCAATGAGGAGTTACCGGTAATTATTCTCACCGCCCACAGCAGTATTCGCTCGGCGGTGGAGGCGATGCGTCTGGGCGCTACTGATTACCTAACCAAACCGTTTGATGTGGAAGAGATGAAACTGATTCTCGCCCGGGTAATCAAGGAAAAAAAGTTGAAAGAGCGCGTGGGGCTCCTCCAAAAAGAGGTGGATGAAGAATATCCGGCAGAAAATGTGGTCTTCAAAAGTCAGGCTATGGCGCAGGTCATGGCGGTGGCCAAACAGGTGGCGGCCACTGAAGCCACGGTTCTTCTTCTTGGTCCGAGTGGCTGTGGTAAAGAATTAATCGCCCGGGCCATCCACGCCTTTAGCGGCAGGCGTGAAGAACCATTCGTGCCGATACACTGTGCGGCTATTCCGGAAAGTTTGTTTGAGAGTGAAATCTTCGGTTATGAAAAGGGAGCTTTTACCAACGCTTTTCAGCGTAAACCCGGGAAGATTGAGCTGGCCGGGTCCGGCACGCTTTTCCTTGACGAAGTCAGCGAAATACCGCCGGCGGTCCAGGTAAAACTGCTGCGCTTTCTTCAGGAAAAAGAATTTTCCCGTCTGGGCGGTAACGAAATTTTGAAAAGCCAGGCGAGGCTTCTGGCGGCTTCAGCCCGGGACCTTAAGAAACAGGTGGCTGAGGGCAATTTCCGGGAAGACCTTTATTACCGGTTGTGCGTTGTGCCACTGGAAATTCTGCCGCTGAACCAGCGCCGGGAGGACATTGAAGTTCTCCTTGATTTCTATCTGGAGAAGTTTCGCCGCCGGCTGGGTGCCCGCACCAGAGATTTTACCAGGGAAGCGCGGCAGCAACTGGTAGCCTATGACTGGCCAGGGAATGTCCGGGAACTGAAAAACATTGTGGAAAGGATGCTGGTTCTTTACGGTCAGCGGGAGGAGATTGGCAGTGAGTGTTTGCCAGGCGAAATCCGCGGTCAGAGCTGCCCCGAAGTTGGCCTGGAACAGGCCGTGGAATCTTTTGAAAAGAGGCTCATCTTAGAGGCACTGGAACGCTGTAACTGGAATCAAAACCAGGCCGCGCGGTTGCTGAAAACAACCCGGCGCGTTATCCGGTACAAAGCGGAAAAATACGGACTGAAAAAAACAAAATGAGGAAACAACCAAGAATTCTGGTGATTGATGATGACGAGGGAATTCGCCGGCTTTACCAGGCTGTTCTTGGGAGGAAAAATTACCGGGTAACCCTGGCCAGCAGCACGGAAGAAGCTCTGGCGGTCCTTTCCCGGGAAAAGTTTGACCTGGTTCTTCTGGATTTGCAGATGCCCGGCAGTGACGGGTTTGTGTTTCTTGACCGGTTACAGCAATATGAGCAGCCGCCAGCCGTGGTTGTCTCCTCCGGCCTGGCCACAGTGGAAAATGCTGTGAAGGCGGTGCGGCTGGGTGCGAAAGATTTTATCGTCAAGCCCTTCAAGGTGGAGCAACTTCTCCAGACAATTGAGCGAACCTTAACCATTGAGGCTCTGACGGCGGAGCTAAGCGACCTGCAAATGGTGCGTTCGGTGCTGGAATTAAGTACTGCGGTCCTGTCCGTAACCGAAGTGGAGCCGCTGCTGGAGCGGCTGGCTGACCTTCTCTGGAATCTTTTCAAACCGGAAGCCATCTTTTTCTTTATCCGCAGCAGCGAAACGGCCAATTTTATTCTGCGTAAGTACCGACCCCAGCCTCAACCTGAACGGATAAGTCTTTTTCTGAGCGAAGAAGAAGTTAAAAAAGAGCTGGGTGGGGAAAGAGTCGGGATGAAGGAACTTTCCGGGAAAAGGCAACTTCTGGCGCTGTTGCAGGGACAGGGGCGGGAGCTGGGAGTGGTGCGTTTTGACTTCCCGGCGGAGCGGCCTGGCCTGACCGAGAAAGAGCAAAGTTTCCTTTCTGGTTTGCTGGTCCAGTCAGGTATCGCTCTGGAAAACGCCATGCTTTTTCAGGCACTTAACGAGGCCTATCTGAAAACAATTCGTTCTCTGGTTAATTCCCTTGAGGCTCGTGACGCCTATACCCGGGGTCATTCCGAGCAGGTAGCCTACTATGCGGTACTGATCGGTCGGCAGATGAAACTCTCCGAGAGGCAGTTAGAAATTCTTCGCAACATAGGTTATCTGCACGACTTAGGAAAACTGGGAATTAAAGATGCCATCCTGTTGAAAGAGGGTAAGTTGACCCCGGAGGAATATCAAATTATCCGGGAACACCCGCGGCTTACCGCCAGGATTCTGGAACCGTTAACTCTGGAGGAGGGAGAGTTAGAAGCCTGTCTTTATCACCACGAGTGGTTCAATGGTAGAGGCTATCCCGCCGGTTTGAAGGAGGACCAGATACCATTGATGGCCAGAATCATTGCTGTCGCAGACGCTTACAGCGCGATGACTTCAAATCGTCCCTACAGCCGCGTGCGCACCAGGGAAGAGGCGCTGGCAGAGTTGAAACGCTGTCGGGGAAGCCAGTTTGATGCCTCGGTGGTGGATGCTTTTGTTTCTCTGATGGAAGGGAACGAACCGCCCCCGACAAAATTTGCGCCGAAAGAGATATCCGGTCTATAATAACACACCAGGGTATAACAGAGCATCCATTTAACACGGAGACCGAAGAATGAAGGACTTCTTATCCTTTTTTTCCAATGACCTGGGAATCGACCTGGGTACCGCCAACACCTGTGTGTATGTCCGGCGTAAGGGCGTGGTGCTGATGGAGCCTTCCATTGTGGCGATGAACGTTAGTAGCAAAGAAGTGGTGGCTGTGGGTCATGAAGCCAAGCGGATGATCGGCAAGACCCCGGCTAACATTGTCGCTATGAAACCGATGAAGGATGGGGTGATTGCTGATTTTGAAGCCTGCGAAGCGATGTTACGATATTTCATCAATAAGGTCAAAACCCAGAAGCACCGTTTTCTGTTGCCGCCCCGTATGGTTATTGCCATTCCTTCAGGGATTACCAGTGTGGAAAGAAGGGCTGTCAGGGAAACGGCTTTAAGGGCCGGTGCCAGGTCGGTCCGGCTGGTAGAAGAACCGATGGCTTCGGCCATCGGTGTGGGTTTGCCAGTGGGCGAGCCCTGTGGCAGTTTTATAATTGATATCGGGGGCGGAACTATGGAAATGGCGGTCATTTCGCTCGGCGGGATTGTCCTGACCAAGAGTCTGCGTGTCGCCGGCAATGAAATGGATGAAGCCATTATTGATTATCTCAAGAAGAAGTACAATCTTCTGATTGGCGAACGCACCGCTGAGGAGATTAAGATAGAAATTGGTTCTGCCTATCCGCTGGAGGAGGAGTTGACAGTGGAGGTTAACGGACGAGACCTGGTGGAAGGGTTGCCCAAAATGGTGCGGATTAACTCCGAGGAAATCAGAGAGGCTTTGCGGGAAACATTGAATACTATCGTTAACGCGGTCAGAGACATCCTGGAAGAAACCCCGCCGGAGTTATCCAGCGACCTCATTGAGCGAGGCGTAGTTCTGGCCGGGGGGGGAGCGCTCCTTCGGTCTCTGGACAAACTCATTTCCCAGGAAACCAAGTTGCCGGTAAAGGTAGCGGAAGACCCTTTAACATCGGTGGTTAGAGGTACCGGGAAGATGCTGGAAGAGGATAAATACCTGCGTCTTTTCCCGCACGAGTGAAAACTGAAGTCTCTCCGGTGGAAGGCGACCAGCCACAAAAAAATCATCCAGATAAATTGCCATCAGGAAATTTGTGAAAGACCATGATCTGGCGTTTCCGGCGCGAACTCCTCTTGTGTTTGCTATTAGTTGTGTGCTTACTGATTCTCAGACGTGGTCAGTGGCAGAACTCATTTTTCTCGCTGAGGGGGATGAACGGCTCCGAGATTCACCTGAATTCTGAAGAACTGCTCCGGGAGAACCGGAGGCTGCGCCGGTTGCTCCATCTTCAGGAAAAGAAACTTTCACCTTTTTCGTCTGTGGTCACGGCTGAGGTGGTTAAGATTCAACCATCTGTCTGGCCTGGTCAACTGCTGGTGAATAAGGGTAGCCGTGACGGGGTCAAGCCGAACATGGTAGTGGTTTCTCCCGAAGGAAGTCTGATCGGGCGGGTAATTGAAACCGGGGAAACGACGGCTACGGTTTTCACCCTCTTTCATCCCTCCACCAAAATCAGTGTTATGGTTCAGAGTACCCGGGAAATCGGGGTGCTGGAAGGTGCTTCTCTGCCTTATCTGCTGGTACGCTATCTACCCCGGGAAAGCCACGTGCAACCGGGTGACACGGTAATTACCTCCGGTCTGAGTGATTACTACCCGAAGGGACTGGTGGTGGGCAGAATTTATCGTGCGGTGACGGAAAAGAATCAGTTTTTTCTTGTGGCCTGGGTAAAGCCAGAAGCTGGTTTTTCTCAGCTTGACGAGGTGCTCCTTGCCCGTTAGAAGATTCCTGGAACAGTTGGCAGTGGTAGTGATTCTGCAGCTTCTGCTGACCAGAGTTCTGAACTGGTATCAACTGGGTCCGTTGAGCTTTTTTGTCTGGGTACTACTGCTGGGCTGGTGGCAGCAGGAGAGCCTGAGTATCATCATGGGTTTTGCCACCGGGCTGCTGTATGACTTTCTTGTCCGGGGAACTCCCGGTTGGAGTAGTTTGTTGATGATTCTGGTGGCTTACTTCAATGGCTACTTTCCTCATGAAAAACTCATGGAAAGGGTAGCCGCGGCGGTTGTCTTCGGCCTGTTCTATTCCGCGGCTCTTGCCGTTGACACCAATTACGGACTGGTGTGGCAGGGGGGACAGGTAATCAGGTTTTCCCTCTGCTTTGCGGGTCTGAGCGGGCTGCTGGCCGTTTTCCTTTCAGCCTCAGGAATAGCCTCATGGAACAGGAAAAATTACTGGTAAATCTGGTAAGGGTAAGCCTGGCCATCCTTCTCCTGCGCTGTTTTTACCTGCAGATTATCCGTTTTCCTTATTACTCGGCGCTTTCCAGGAAGCAATCCATTCGCACCATTGAAAGTGGTATCCCCCGGGGTAAGATTCTTGACCGCAACGGCCGGGTTCTGGCTGAAGATAATCCCTGTTTTGACCTGGTCTTTGTCCCGTATGATTTGAAGTCTCCTGCCGAAGAGGCAGAGCTGTTAAAGGGCTACATTCAGATGGACCGGGATAAACTGAGGGAAATTTTTACCCGACGCTATCGCAACCCGTTTGACCGCATCGTTATCAAGAAGAATCTCTCACCTGAAGAAGTGGCGGTTGTTTCCGAAAATGCTTTTCGTCTGCCGGGTATTTTCGTCCAGACAGGAATAAGACGCCACTATTTGTTAGGGAAAGCCGCAGCCCATCTTCTGGGTCATCTGGGTGAAATTTCTGAAGAACAGCTGGACCGCTGGAAGGACCGGGGGTTGAAAGCCGGGGATGTTATCGGACAGGACGGGCTGGAAAGGTATTATGATGATTTTCTTAGAGGTCTTCCAGGCGGAATTCTGGTGGAAGTGGATGCGCTGGGTCATCACCGGAGAATCCTTGGAGAAAAGGAGCTGCGACCGGGCCATGACCTCTATCTTACGGTTGACCGGACGTTTCAGGAGGTGGCGGCTGAAGCCTTGGGAGAGAATGAAGGATGTGTGGTCGCCATGGACCCCAGAAACGGACAGGTTCTGGCGCTGGTAAGCTGGCCAGCCTTTGACCCGGAAAATCCGGAAAAAGCTCTTGCCAGTTCGGGCAAACCTTTTTTGAACAGGGTTATTCAGGGTCAGTATCCGCCAGGCTCGGTTTTCAAGATTGTTACCGAGATTGCTGCCCTGGAGACGATGAGTATTGAAGAACACGACCGGATTGAGTGTACAGGGGAAATGGTTGTAGGAGATGTGGTTTTCCACTGCTGGAAAGAGGAAGGGCACGGCTGGCTGGATATTAATCTGGCCCTTCCTTTTTCCTGCAACATTTTCTTCGGTACCATCGGGATGAAGACCGGGGTTGCCCGTCTGTTAGACTACGCCCGGCTTTTTCACCTGGGGCAGCCCACGGGCATTGATTTACCCGGCGAGAAAAGTGGTCTGGTACCTGAGGTTAACCAGTCAGGTGGACCGCTGAATATTGCTATCGGCCAGGGGTCCCTGCTGACGACTCCGCTGCAACTATTGTCGCTGGTGGCTTCTGTGGCTAACGGGGGCAACATCTGGAAGCCCTATGTGGTGAAAAAAGTGATTTCTCCCACCGGAAAACTGGTGCGCGATGTTACCCCCCAGTTGTTGCGGACAGTGTATGTGACTCCGGAGACCATGGAAGTTTTGAAAAGGGGCCTTAAGAATGTGGTGGCTTTTGGGACTGGAAGTGCCGCGGCTGTTCCGGGGGTGGAAGTAGCGGGGAAGACAGGCACAGCCCAGCGGGGGACCAGTGAAACCGGGATGAGCACCCATGGAGCTTTTGCCTGTTATGCTCCGGCTGATAATCCCAGCCTGTCACTGGTCGTTTTCCTGGACCGGGGGGCCTCCAAACAGGCTGCCAGAATTGCCGGTGTGATTCTGAGGAAGATACTGCTGTCGCTGGAGGAAGATGGTTCGGGAGAGACGGCAGTGAGTTCGGGGGGAACGGATGAAGATTTCTGAAAGATCTCCGGGGCAGCGTTTGCTGGTTCTCACCTATGTTCTGATCTGTTTCGGACTGGTTCTGCTCTTCAGTGCTTCCAAGGGGACCTTTACCCGTACGGTAAGTACCTTCAAGGGCAGTGGAGACCTGTTTTTCTGGCAGCAACTGGTCTGGATAGTGCTGGGCACGGCCGGTCTCATGCTGACCAGACGCTTTCCTTATAGGAATTATCGGCGTCTGGTGTGGTTACTCTATCCGCTAACGATTCTTCTGCTGCTGGTGGTGCTCCTGGTGGGGCATGGTCGCGCCGCCCGGTGGATTCGCGTCGGACCGTTCAATTTTCAGCCAGCTGAGCTGGCCAAGGTGGTACTGGTTCTCTCCCTGGCCGCGTATCTTACTGAAAGGGATATCAACCGACCGGCAGTTTTTGCCGGCAGTCTGATGCTCACGGCGCTACCGGCCGTCCTTATCTTCAAGCAGCCAAATTTAGGGACGGCCTTTCTTCTTGTCCTGGTTTGCCTGGTGATGATGTTTCAAGCCGGGTTGGCCCCCCGACGGTTGCTGGTTATTTTCATCCTAATTTTAGTGAGCAGCCCCTTGCTCTGGTTGACGATGGAACCGTATCAGAAGGAAAGAATTTTGACCTTTCTCTGGCCCCAGCGAGACCCCTTCGGCCGCGGCTACAATCTTCTTCAGTCAAAAATCACCATCGGTTCCGGGGGGCTGATCGGGAAGGGGTACCTGCACGGTACCCAGACCAAATTAGCCTTTCTTCCCGAATACCATACCGATTTCATCTTCTGTCTTCTGGCCGAAGAGTTCGGGTTGCTGGGCGTCACCATTTTTTTGGGCCTGTATTATCTTTTCCTGAAGGAACTTCTCTCTGTAGTCTCTTTCACCCGGGACGAATTTGGCCGGCTGGTAACCACCGGGCTTTTTGCTATTTTCTTTCTCCAGGCCGTGATTAACATCAGCATGACTCTGGGACTTTTCCCGGTAGCCGGCATCCCCCTGCCTTTTATCAGTTATGGTGGTTCCTTCATGCTGATGGCTCTTCTTGCCGTGGGACTGCTGGCCAACATCAGAGAAAACCCGGTGATTTTTTAGACTTCTGGCCGTGATGAACACTGCCGTGAGGGAAATCATCAGACGTGTGGAAAAGCCGGCCCGTTACACCGGCTGTGAAATCAATGTCTGCCCTCCGAAAAGTATCTCCCCCTGTCTGAGAATTGCTCTGGGATATCCTGACCTGTACGAAGTGGGCATGTCCTCTCTGGGGATAAGAATTTTGTATGGCCTTCTTAATGACCTGAAAGGTGTTTCCTGCGAGCGTTTTTTTGCTCCGGGAGAGGACCTGGAAACTATCCTCAGGCAGGAGCGCCGGCCACTTTTCGCTCTGGAATCCGGAGAACCCCTTCGCGTTTTTGACCTGGTGGCTTTCAGTCTTTCTTCGGAACTCAACTACACCAATGTCCTGAATCTGCTGGACCTGGCCGGTATTCCTCTTCTGGCCAGCCAGCGTGGACCGGAGGTGCCCCTGATTTTAGCCGGAGGTTCCTGTACCGTAAACCCGATGCCGTTAACTCCTTTTGTTGACGCTTTTGTCATTGGCGAGGGAGAAGAAGTTGTCAGAGAAATTGTCACTGTCTGTCAGGAGATGAAAGGGCAGCCACGGTGGCAAAAGCTGGAAAGTCTGGCCAGGCTGAAAGGAGTTTATGTTCCCGGGAAAACAACCGGACCGGTAGCCCGACGGCTTCTGGCTGATTTTAATAACAGTTATTTCCCTGTACGCTGGATAGTCCCTTTGACAGAAATAATTCATGACCGGATCAGCCTGGAGATTATGCGCGGTTGTCCTCAGGGTTGCCGCTTCTGTGCCGCCGGTTACTGCTGGCGGCCGGTGAGGTATCGCTGTCCGGAACGGATTGTGGAACTTGCCAGGGAGGCTTACCGCTGGTCTGGTTACGAAGAAATTTCATTGCTGTCCTTTTCTTCGGGGGACCACCCTCAGATTGAGGCGATAGTTGAAGGTCTGATGAAGGAATTTGCTGGTCGGCAGGTGGCGATTTCCTTTCCTTCACTAAGGGTGGATACTTTTTCCTTTGACCTGGCCAGCAGGTTAAAAGAGATCAGGAAGACCGGGCTCACCTTTGCTCCGGAAACCAGCCAGCGCTTGCGATGGCAGCTGGGCAAGAAAATTACTGATGGCGAGGTAATTAACCTGGCTAACAGGGCCAGGAATTCTGGCTGGAGACAGATTAAACTTTATTTTATGTTAGGGTTGCCTGGAGAAACGGAAGGAGACCTTCAGGAGGTCGTGAAACTCATTCGGGAAGTGTCAAGAATAATGGCGGTCCATGTTTCCCTGAACACCTTTGTTCCGAAGGCCCACACTCCTCTGGAAAGAGAAACCTTCAACTCCCGCGAAGAAATCATTACCAGGACACACTATCTCAGGAACCAACTGGGAAGCTCCCCGCGGATTAAACTCTCTTTCCATCCTTACGAAATGAGTCTGGTAGAAACCTTCCTCGGACGCGGGGACGAGCAATTATCTCAGGTGCTGCTCAGTGCCTGGAGACACGGTGCCCGGCTGGAGAACTGGTCAGAACATTTTTCTCTGGCCTGCTGGGAAAGTGCCTTCCGGGAGTGTGGCCTGAGTGTGGAAAAATATACCGGAAGGCAGCAGCAGCCTGTCTTACCCTGGCAGGTTATTCAGGTCTAAAAGGAGGAGGGGGCGATGGACGAAGACATTCTTTCCTTATTTTCGCTCAAGGGAAAGGTGGCTCTGGTGACCGGAGGCCGCCGGGGCCTGGGCCTGGCAATTGCCACCGGTCTGGCCCGGGCTGGTGCCTGGCTGGCAGTGGCTGCCAGGTCTAAAGACTACCAGGAACTGGCAATCAGGATTGAGTCTACCGGTATGCCGTTAGCCTACTTTCCGGTTGATTTAAGCCGGCGGACTGAGAGAAAGAAACTGATAGACCGGGTGCTCGGCCGCTACGGTCGGTTAGATATCCTGGTTAATTGCGCCGGCCTTCAGCACCGTCAGCCAGCCGTAGACTTTTCCCTGAAACAGTGGGACCTTCTGTTGAGTGTGATGCTCACCGCTGTTTTTGAGTTATGTCAGCAGGCCGCCAGGGTGATGCTGCCCCGGGGGAAGGGTAAGATTATCAATATCGCTTCGCTGTTAAGTTTTCAGGGCGGCTGGACTGTTTCCGCTTATGCGGCGGCCAAGCATGGTGTGGCCGGACTGACCAGGGCGCTGGCTAACGAATGGGCCAGTAAAGGAATCAATGTCAACGCGATTGCCCCCGGTTATTTTGATACCGAGATGTGCGCGGCTTTGAAGAATGACCCCAACCGAGAAAGAGCCATCAGAGAAAGAATTCCCGCCGGCCGCTGGGGCCGGCCTGAAGATTTAGTCGGTGCTACCATTTTTCTGGCCAGTGCGGCTTCGGATTACGTGCACGGTCACATTCTAATAGTGGATGGAGGCTGGCTGGCCCGTTAGGGTTGTTACGGCGCCTGTGTTAAACTAAGATATGACCAGAAAAAGCCTGACGGCTATCATTCCTGCAGCTGGTCTTGGGACCAGACTGAGGCCTCTTACCTATAGCCGGCCGAAAGCACTCTTGCCCCTGGCCGGCAAACCCATGATTGGCTATGTGCTGGAAGCCGTCAGAGAACTTGGGGCCAGTAGAGTAGTGTTGATCGTAGGACATCTGGCCGGCCAGGTGGCTCAATATGTGAAAGAAAATTTTACTTCCGGGGTGGTGCTGGTGGAACAGAAACAATTCCTGGGACTGGGGCACGCAATTTTTCAGGCGGCCGGATCCGTGGAGGATGAGGCCCTAATTTTTCTGGGAGATACGCTGGTTGAGGGAGATTTTACCAGGCATATCGGGGCCGGTTACAGCTGGCTGGCTGTGAAAGAAGTTGAAGACCCCAGACCTTTTGGCGTGGTGGTGACTGACCGGGCTGGCTGGATCCGCAACCTGGTGGAAAAGCCGGCCACACCTGTTTCGCGGAAAGCGATTGTTGGTGTTTATTATCTGAGAAACAGCCGGTTGCTTTTCCAGTGTCTTTCCGATTTGGTCACTGGAGATATCCGGACCAGAGGTGAATACCAGTTGACTGATGCCATCCAGATGATGGTACAGCGGGGAGAGAAGATTAGAACCGTACCTGTAGAGAAATGGTATGACTGTGGCCGGGTAGAGACACTTCTTCAGACCAACCAATTTTTTCTCCAGAAATACTGTCGGAAGACACCGCAAATTTCTGGAGCCGTTATTACTCCGCCTGTTTACTTTGGCCCTGAAGTCAAAATTACCGGGGGCCGTCTGGGTCCCCATGTCGCGCTCAGCCGCGGGGTTGTGGCCACAAACTGCGTTTTAAGAAATGTTATTGTGGATGAGGGAGCCCACTTAGAGGATGTCTGGTTAGAGGACTCAGTAGTGGGCCAGCGGACCAGGGTGACTGGCTTCCGGGGCCGCCTCAATATCGGGGATGACGCCGAGGTATCAGCCTATCGGTGAGGCTTTAATTCTTCTCAATAAATTCCCGGTGGGCGGCCTCAAGACTCTTCTGGGCATCTGCCCGACGCACCACGCAGGAAATTTTGATTTCAGAGGTACTGATCATCTCTATGTTCACGCCGGCCCTGGCCAGCGCCTGAAACATTCGGCCGGCCACACCTGGATGGTTCATCATACCGATGCCAATAATGGAGACCTTGGCAATGTCATCATCAGCGCTAACCCGTTCTGCGCCCAGGCAGCCGGCCACTTCCCGGGTAAGGGAAAGTGCTTTTTCCAGGTCAGTCAGGTTAACGGTAAAGGAAATGTCGGCGTGATTGTCCCGTCCCACATTCTGGACAATCATATCCACATTGATATTTTCTGAACCAAGAGCCTGGAAAAGTTTGGCCGCAATTCCCGGTCGGTCCGGAACGCGAAACACGGAGATTTTGGCCTGATTTTCATCCACGGAGACAGAAGAGACAACAGCCCCTTCCTGAACCTCAATCTCTTTGACCATGGTACCCTCTCCCTCCTCAAAAGTGGATTTCACGCTGAAGACTACCTGGTATTTCTTGGCAAACTCCACCGCCCGTGACTGCATCACCTTGGCTCCGGTGGAAGCCATTTCTAACATTTCCTCGTAAGCCAGACAGCGGATTAATCTGGCGCCGGGGATACGATGGGGATCCGCGGTGAACACACCAGGAACATCGGTGTAAATTTCGCAGAGGTCTGCCTTCAAACTGGCGGCCAGGGCTATCGCCGTAAGGTCTGAGCCTCCCCGTCCCAGGGTGGTGATGATGTTTTCCGGCCCCAATCCCTGAAAACCGGCTACCACGACAATTTTTCCCGCTTCCAGTTCTTTGCGGATTCGGGCCGGGTCAATCTTCATAATCCTGGCTTTGGTGTGAACGCTGTCTGTTTTAATCCCGGCGAAATAACCCGGGAAACCCTCTGCTTCCTCTCCCAGTTCCTCAATGGCCATGGACATGAGCGCCACCGAAACCATTTCTCCGGTAGCCAGAAGCAGGTCCAGCTCGCGTCCTGGCGGCTGGTGGTGGACCTGGCGGGCCAGGGCAATGAGATTATCGGTGGTTTTTCCCATGGCCGAGACAACAACCACCACCTGGTGGTTCTGTCTTTTAACGGCAACAACCCGGGCGGCCACCTTTTTTATTTTCTCAGCCGTGGCCAGAGAACTGCCGCCAAACTTCTGGACGATGAGTGCCATAGAATTATGATAACAGGAAAAAGGTATTTTTGACAAGTAACCAGCTGGTTAATACGGGATAAACAAAGGTGGTGAAGAAATGCGGGTGACCTGAATAACTCTGGCTGCCCACCCCTGGGGGTGTATCGCGACCTTCACCTGGTCGGCTTGAGAATCTCTTCTGTTTGTCACCCGGAAATTATAGCGCAGTTTCAGAGATGTCAGTCTTGAAAAATCAGAAGCGGTTCAACTGTCAGGTCCTGTTTGCTTTTCGCAGGCTCCGCCAAGAATTGTTCCCGGAGAAAGGGAGATGCCCTTGAGGAATTCCGGTGCTGAGAGCGCGCGTTTACCTTCAAGTTGAACCGTTAACAGCGCCAGTGTCCCCTGGCCGCAGGCTACCAGAAACCGTTGACCTGTTTCCAGAACCATCCCGGGTTTCTCGTGGGTTTCCTGAAGCGAAAATATTTTTGTTTGCCTGATTTTGAGCAGTTTGGTTTTCTCTCCGTGAACCAGCCAGGTATAGGCCACCGGCCAGTCAGCCAGGGCTCTGACCTGGTTGTAAATTTCGCGGGCAGAACGGCCCCAGTGGATCTCACCATCTTTCTTGGAGAGCCTTGGCGCATAAGAAACCTTGCCCTGCTGGGGTTCAGGCTTTTCACCGGCCAGTAACTTACGGATGGCCTCCTGAAGCAACTCCGGAGCCAGAGCCATCAAACGAGAACGTAGAGAAAAAATGTCCTCGTCCTCACCAACAGAAAGACTTTTCTGAGCCAGGATACCACCAGCATCAAGTTCCTTTTCCAGGGTGATCACAGTGACCCCGGTTTCCTTCTCTCCGTTGAGGAGCGCCCATTCTATTGGCGCGGCGCCCCGGTAAGCGGGCAAAAGTGAGGGGTGCACATTGACCGCGCCCAGCTTCCCGCAGCGAATAACTTTTTCTGGCAGAATTTTTCCGTAAGCCACCAGAACAAGCAATTCAGGATCAAACTGCCGCATGGCTCTAACAAAAACTTCGTCAAAATGTTCTGGCTGGAGAAGAGGAAGGGAGTGGCTCAGAGCGTAGCGCTTGATGGGTGTCTGTCCAGGATGATAGCCGCGGCCGCAGGGCCGGTCCGGCGCGGTAACCACGGCTACCAACTGATAACTCTGGTGGAGCCTTTCCAGACAGGGAAGGCCAAACTGGTCGCTGCCAAAAAAACCTATTTTTATCATTAGCTCTGAGAAGATTAGAGGGTCATGGCTGACCCTAAAACCAGCGCGGCGGCAGAGATGATGCCCGTGTTCTCACCCAGTCCTGCCGGGACAAATTTAACGCTGGCGGAAAGTTTTTTCATGGCATGCTGGCGGACAATTTTTCTGATTTGTTGAAAGAGAGGCTTTCCGGCCCGGGCAATTCCGCCTCCGATCACTACCCTGTCCGGATTAAAAATATTCACCAGACCAACGAAGAAGAAACCAAGACAGGTTCCCACATCTTCCCAGATTTCAGCCGCCAGTCTATCCCCGCGGCGGTAGGCTTCTGAGATCATCTTCGGGGTTATTTTTTTCGGGTCTCCACCGGAAAGTGAAACCAGGAGGGTCTCTCTTCCGGAGGCGATAGCTTTAGTGGCCCGTTCAACAATGGCATCACGGCTGACAAACCGTTCAATACATCCTAAATTGCCACAGTTGCACGCCGGGCCATGGTAATCAATGGTGACGTGTCCCAGTTCGGCTGCAGAAAAAACTGCGCCTCTCAACAGACGACCGTTGACCACCACCCCGCCGCCCAGCCCTGTTCCCAGGGTGATGCAGACCATCGTCTGGCTACCCCGACCGGCTCCGAAAAGAAACTCTCCCCAGGTAATGCTGTTCACATCGTTTTCCACCCTCACCGGGACGCGGTAGGTCTGCTCAAAAATCCTGCCCAGGGCAAGATTGTGCCAGTTGGGCAGGTTCGGGGCTTCAAAGACCCGGCCCTGATTGTCCACCAGGCCCGGTGTTCCGATGCCAATACCGGCCAGCGCCGGTGCCGGCCTGTGACCCAGAAGGCTGTCCACAGCCGTTTTCATCTGGTTAATAACAATCTGCCGTTTTCCGTGCTCGGCCAGGGTAGGCCATTGCCCCTTCTTCAGGATTTTTCCCTGTTGATTTACCAGGCCGGCCTTAATGAAGGTGCCACCCAGGTCAAGTCCCACGACCAGCTCTTTCTTTTTTCTCTGTCTGGCCACTTTCATTTCGGTTCACCCTTTTTTTTGAAAAAGGAAAAAGATTTCCTGGCCGGAGGTGGACTGGCCGGGGGTTTTTCGGCCACCGGTTCTGGTGTCTTCGCCTCTGGTTGGGGCTTTTTCTTCAGAAGGGAAAACCTCGCAGTTTTTGCGGCTGGCGCAGCAGGTGGTGGAGCGGCTGCCGGTACTGCTGCCTCTGCAGCCGGTTTTTCCTGGTATTCCGGATAAACGCCATACTTCTTTACCAGTTCCATCACCCGGCAGTACTGCTGAAAGCCGACATTCTTAGGAATGGAATGGTCAGAATGGTATATGTAGCCACCATTTTTCTTGGCGATCTCAAACTTGGTTTTGATTTCTTCCTCAATCTTAGCCGGGTCAGGGTCAGCCATGAGACGAACATCAATTCCGCCCATAAAGGCCAGCCTGTCGCCATATTTTTCTTTCAGGGAAACCAGGTCCATTCCGGCCTTGACCTCCAGGGGCTGCAGGCAGTCAAGACCGGCTTCAATCAGCATGGGTACCAGTTCCGTAACATTGCCGCAACTGTGAAGGATTGTCTTCATCCCCTTGGAATGGAAGTAACCGTAAAGGAGGCGATCCGCGTCGTAGTGGGTTTTGAGATAGGTGTCCGGGGAGAAAAGCAGTCCATTGCGATAGCCCATGTCGTTATAAATCCAGCCACCGTCAAAGACAAACCCGTTGGTGATCATTAATTCTGCCATGACCACGATCAATTCCGCCATCGTCATAATCATTTCCTTGACCCACCCTGGATCATCAACCATCGCCATGAGCAACTGTTCGCTTTTTAAATAGGCCTGTAAACCATCGTAGCCGCAGGCTGCCGAGAAAAAGGTGAACTTGCCTTCCTGCCTGGCCTGTTCGTTTCTCGGCAAGCCGCTGGCCCAGTCCACGCGGGTGAAATCCGGTTTTAGACGCTTTTTGATTTCCTGCCAGTCTTCTTTGGACTTGATAGGCCAGTCAATAATCTCCGGAGTGGTAGAATAATCAAGGTGGTTTCTTCGTTTGCCGCCCATGGGCGTGGTGGTGACGATGTATTCTTCTGTCTTCTCCAGTACTCTTACCGGGAAACGTGGTGTGATATCAGCGCCAAAACCTACCATCTCATAGCCAAAATACTCTGCCGGGGAGATATCCTCAGGTAGACCTTCCCGGTGCCAGCGTTTCACCGTAGCCGCCCAGGGACTGTCCTGAATTGGTACGCGGTCCGGAATTTGATGATTCAGCGCGGCCAGTACCCGTTCTCTACTTGTCATCTTTCCTCCTGTTAAATGGAAGATATTGCCTGAATTCTACCTTATTCGGGATAACCTTTCAAACTCAACCAGGGAGATCTTTCGGACACACCGGTCTTCCCCGGAAAAGGTAACGATGAACCTGGCTTCCCTGAGTAACTCCGGATACCGGTCAGCCCATTCCACCAGAACAATTCCCCGGAAAAGGTATTCCTGCCAGCCGATGGTTTCCAGGTCGTCCGGCTTTCCCAGGCGATAAAAATCAAAATGGTAAACGGGTAACTTGCCCCGGTCATATTCGTGGAGGATGACAAAAGAAGGGCTGGCAGCCCGCTGACCGGTGAGGGACCGAACCAGTCCCTGAATCATGGTAGTTTTCCCACTTCCCAGCTCACCGCAGAAACAGACCAGGTCTCCCTGGCGCAGTTTTCTGGCCAGCCAGGCGCCCAATCTTTTGGTTTCACCCGGGGAGCGGCTAAAGAATGTTTGAGCCTTCTTTTTTTGAGGCCTCATCAGTAAGCCCTCAGGATTTTTTGTAATGCATTTTACTTCTTTCTCAAACCGGGGTAAAATACATGTGGCTGTTCCGTGCGTGGGGAGCAAGAACCCTTGAGCCAACACCCATGCAAAGGGAGCCAAGGCTGGCAGGGCCGGAGTTCGCTACGGCAAACACCGAAACTGTCCAGGGCGGCACCCACCTGAAACTTCAGGTCTCAAAGGGTGATATCCCGGCGGCGGAACGGCCATTTCATCATCAAATTTACTGAGGGCAGGTTGCGGAGTGGCCAATCGCAGCAGACTGTAAATCTGCCGGCTCTATGCCTTCGGAGGTTCGAATCCTCCCCTGCCCACAGATTTAATGCTGGTCTCCGGGAACGCAAAAGAGGACGCGGGGTTGGTTTAGTGGTAAAACATCAGCCTTCCAAGCTGAGGACACGGGTTCAATTCCCGTACCCCGCTTTTCCGGGACAGCGGGTAGTTTAAGGAAAGGGCGGAGACAGAATGGAGATACAAATAGAGTCTGTTTCTGAATTAGGGCGGGAACTTTTCTTCAGGATAGAGCCCGAGCCGGTGTTTGCGGAAAGAGAAAAGATAGTTGAGGAATTTCGCCGGCAGGCAGAAATAGAAGGTTTCCGGAAGGGGAAAGCGCCTGCCTGCCTGGTGGAGACGCGCTACGGCCAGGCCATTGAAGAACAACTTTTGAAAAAACTTATTCCCGCGGCCTATCTGGAAGGTATCCGGCAACACAATCTGGCAGTGATTACTGACCCGGAAATTTCCGAGGTGAAACTTGACCGGGAGGGTCTCCGGTTCAAGGTCTACGTTGAAGTAAAACCTGAAGTCTCCGTAAAAAAGTATCTGGGTCTCACCCTGAAAAAGGTGGAACCGGAACCGGTCACGGATGAGATGGTAGACCAGATTCTAAAGGAATGGGAGAAAAGGCCGGAACTGGCCGTATCCATTATTGACCCTGAGAAAAGACGGGCCTGGCGGCAACGGATTAGAGAACAGTTGGAAACCATGGCCAGGAACCGGGCCAGGGCCGCTGAGGAGAAGCAAATCTGGGATCAACTTCTTCAAGAGGCTCGGTTTCCGGTGCCGGAGAAACTGGTGCGGGAAAGAGCCAGACATTATACCGAAGAGGAGTTGAAACGTCAGAACTTACAGGGGAAATCAGAGAAAGAAATCAGGCGCCTGGCTGAGGAAATTTTTGAAAAGGTTAAGCCCAAGGGCGAAGAGGATGTCCGGAAGTACTTTATTCTGGAGAAAGTTGCGGAGCTGGAAGGTGTCGGCTGCAACCAGGAGGAATTAAACGCTCGTATTCAGCACATTGCCCGGGTGGTGGGCGAACCGGAAGAAGAAGTTCGGCAGAAACTGGAAAAAGCCGGCCGGCTTGAAGAATTGCAGAATGAGATACGGCTGGATAAAACCTTTGGATTGATTCTGGAGAAAGCCCAGGTTATCTCCAGGGTAATCCTGCCCGGGGAAACGTCTGGAAACGCGGTTAGGACATGAGGATGAGTGGCCAGTTAATTCCGTATGTGATTGAAACGACCGAAAGAGGCGAAAGAGCGTACGATATCTATTCCCGGCTGCTGCGGGACCGGATCATCTTTGTTGGTTCCGTGATCAACGATGCTGTCGCTAACATTATTATTGCCGAGTTACTCTTTCTTCAGAATGAGGATGCCCAGAAGGATGTCCATCTTTATCTTAACACTCCAGGGGGTTCCATCACGGCCGGCCTGGCGATTTACGATACCATGCAGTTTATCTCATGTCCGGTGGCCACTTACTGTCTGGGTCAGGCTGCCAGCATGGGCGCTGTGTTGCTGGCTGGTGGAACCAGGGGTAAACGGTTTGTGCTGCCGCACAGCCGTGTGCTCATTCATCAACCCTGGGGCGGAGTGGAAGGCAGTACCACCGATGTCAACATTCACACAAAAGAGATGTTGAGGCTGCGGCAACTGGTGAACGAAGTGTTAGCACTTCATACCGGGCAGACGCTGAAAAAAATTCAGGTGGATACAGAACGCGATTACTTTATGAGCGCCCAGCAGGCCGTAGAATACGGTCTGGCCGATGAGATACTCTCTCCGGTAAAGCTCAAAGGGATGACTTCCCATGGTGCTGCTGAACAGGAGTGAGCGGGTTTTGAAGAAGTTGATGCCGGCTGTCCCCCTGCGGGACTTAATTGTCTATCCCCATATGGTGGTCCCGCTGCTGGTGGGTCGGACGCGGTCGCTCAATGCGGTGGAAGAAGCCCTGTCCCAGGAAAGCCATCTGGTCATTTGCTTTCAGAAGGACCCCCAGGTGGAGGAACCGGGTCTGGAAGATGTTTATTCCGTGGGGGTACTGGCGAAAATCCTTCAGAGTGCTCGCGAGCCTAACGGCACGATGAGAATTCTGGTGGAATGTCTGGAACGGGTGAGACTGAAGGAGATTGTCAGGAATCGTCGTTACTTTGCCTGTGTCACAGAGCGTCTCAAGGAAGAACGAGTGGCCGGTAAGGAGACAGAGGCCCTGGCGCGTCTGGCTACGGACCTTCTGGACAAGTATCTGAAATTGAATCCATCCATGCCCCGGGAACTTTACGGGACAGTAATGACCATTGATGACCATTCAAAGCTATGTGACACCATCGCCGGGTATCTCCCGCTAAAATTGAAGGACAAGGGCCGGATTCTGGAAACTCTACCGGTGGCGGCCCGCCTGGAGGCCCTGATAGATATTCTCAATGCCGAGATCGGCGTGCTGGAGGTTCAGAAGGATATCCAGGACAAAGTGATTAAAAGGATTGAAGAAAGTCAGAAGCAGTATCTGCTGACGGAGCAACTGAAGACTATCCAGAAGGAACTGGGCCGGGAAGAAGAAGGTCCGGAGATTGCCCAGTTAAAGGAGAGAATTAAAAAAGCGCAGATGCCAAAAGCAGCTGAGGACAAAGCCCTGGAAGAACTGGCCCGTCTGAGTAAGATGATGCCTCTTTCTCCTGAGGCGACTGTCTCCAGGACATACTTAGAGTGGCTTACCAATTTGCCCTGGAATGTTTCCACTGAGGATAACCTTGATGTCAACCACGCGGCCCGGATTCTGGACGAGGACCATTACGGGCTGGAAAAGGTGAAGGAAAGAATCGTGGAATATCTGGCCGTGAGGAAGAGAACCAATTCTCTGCGAGGACCGATCCTTTGTTTTGTCGGGCCGCCAGGCGTGGGTAAGACCTCACTGGGTCGGTCCATCGCCCGGGCCATGGGCAGAAAGTTGGTGCGGGTTTCTCTGGGCGGGGTGCGGGACGAGGCGGAGATTCGTGGTCACCGCAGGACCTATATTGGTGCTTTACCCGGCCGCATCATCCAGTCTATCAAGAAGGCAGGGGTCAACAATCCGGTTTTTCTTCTGGACGAAATAGACAAGTTAGGCAAGGATTTCCGGGGGGACCCGGCCAGCGCCCTGCTGGAAGTACTTGACCCTGAACAGAACAACAGTTTTTCTGACCACTACCTGGAAGTGGAGTTTGACCTTTCCAGGGTCCTTTTCATTACCACCGCCAATACTGAATTTACTATACCGCCGGCGCTTCTGGACAGGATGGAGATTATTTCTCTTCCGGGCTACACCATCTGGGAGAAGATGGAGATCGCCCGGAGGTTTCTCCTGCCCAAACAGATGAAGGAGCATGGGCTAAGTGAGAAGAACCTGAAACTTTCGGATGAGGCTCTGGAGGCGATCATCAGAAACTACACCCGGGAAGCCGGAGTGAGAAATCTGGAGAGAGAAATTGCCGGCGTTTGCAGGAAAGTAACCAAAAAACTGGTGGAAGCCAGCAGGGAGTACCAGGTCAAAATAAGCGTGAAAAGTCTCCCCGGGTATCTTGGTCCGGAGAAGTTTACCTCCCAGCAGGTGGAAAAGGAAGGCAAGGTGGGTGTGGCTACCGGTATGGCCTGGACCTGGTATGGCGGGGACATCATCTTCACCGAAGTGGTCACGATGTCCGGCTCCGGTGAACTCATCCTTACCGGACAATTGGGCGAGGTGATGAGGGAATCAGCTCAGGCCGCCAGAAGTTATGTGCGGGCCAATGCCCAGCGTCTGGGTGTTGACCCTCAGTTTTACAGAGAACTTGATATCCACATTCATGTCCCCGAAGGTGCTATTCCCAAAGACGGTCCTTCCGCCGGGGTAACAATTGCCACGGCTCTGATTTCTTCACTGACCGGCCAGCCGGTTAATCCTGCGGTGGCCATGACCGGTGAGGTCACCCTCCAGGGCAAGGTGCTGAAGATAGGAGGGTTGAAAGCCAAGATTCTGGCCGCGCACCGGGCCGGAATTAAAACGGTGCTGATTCCAAGGGAAAACGATAAAGAACTGGAGGAGATACCAAAGAAGGTGCGCGAGGAACTGGATATCCGGTTCGTGCAGAGTATTGAAGATGTTCTGGCGGTGGCTTTGATAAAGAAAGAGTAACCCAGGTAAAAGGGGGAAAGATGAAACGACCGAGGTTGTTTACACCAGGACCAACGGCTGTTCCGGAAAGTGTCTTGCTGGAAATGGCCCAGCCGATGATGCACCATCGTACCGATGAGTTTATCGCCATCGCTTCCGAAGTTTTCCAGGATTTGAAGTATGTCTTTCAGACGGAGAACGATGTTTTTATCCTGGCCGCTTCCGGCACAGGCGCCATGGAGGCAGCGGTGGTGAATCTTCTTTCTCCAGGCGATAGGGTCATCGCCATTTCCGCCGGTAAGTTTGGCGAACGCTGGGTCTCGCTGGCGAAGACCTACGGAGCCGAAGTGACCGTTCTGAAGGTTGAATGGGGACGGCGATTTGATACCAGTTTGTTAGAAGAAGCCCTGATAAAGGCCCCGGAGACCAGGGCGGTGTTAGCCACCCTGTGTGAGACTTCTACAGGCACACACTTTGATGTGGAAAAGATGGGCCAGATTGTGGCCCGGCATCCGCAAACAGTTCTGGTGGTTGATGCCATCAGCAGTCTGGGCGCTGTTCCCTGTCAAACTGACCGCTGGCAGCTGGACGTCGTGGTCACCGGTTCCCAGAAAGCACTGATGCTGCCGCCTGGCTTATCCTTTATCAGTATGAGTTCCAAAGCTTGGAAGCTGGCGGAAAATTCGAAGTTGCCAAAATACTATTTTGACCTGAAAAAATACCGGCAGGTGCTGGCCAAAAGCGATTTTCCCTTCACCATGGCCGTTTCTCTGGTGGTAGGGTTGAGAAGGTCCCTCCAGTTGATTAAGGAAGTGACTCTGGAAAAAATCTGGCAGGAACATCACCGCCGGGCCGAGGCCACCAGAAGGGCTGTGGCGGCCATGGGTCTGAGATTGTTTTCCGAAGCTCCTTCTGACGCCGTGACAGCAGTTGTCCTCCCGGAAAAAGTTGACGGGGAAAAGTTGTGCCGTCTGTTGCGGACCAGATACGGCATCTCCGTGGCCGGTGGACAGGACCATCTGAAAGGGAAAGTCGTTCGGATTTCCCATCTGGGCTGGCAGGATGAATTTGATGCCCTGACGGCTATCAGCAGTCTGGGAATTGCGCTTTCTCTTTCTGGCCATCCAGTCAACACGGCTCAGGGCATAGAAGAGGCCATCCGGGTTCTTTTCTCTTCGGAAGATTAAGTCGGGAGAAGCCGAAGCACCGGGAAGGTTATCTCTTAGTTACAATTATCACCCGCCAGGCCAGACGCTCCAGAAAGTAATTTTCTGTTTCGGTGGCGTAGTCGGTGAAGATTCTTTCTGGCTCACCCAGCAGTTTCAACGGTATTTTCAGGACGAAAAGAGAATTCTCACGTTTAACCAGAACCGAGTCATCCGGCAAAGCGCGGCCCAGACTGAAAACATGATGGTGGACCGGCCCCAGTTTTAACCGGATTTTGGGCATTTCGGAAAAGGGCCGATCAGCCCGATAACCAAAGAGATGGATTGTCGCAAAAATTTCTCTGGCCAGCGGCCGGGAAAGCCGGATAGTCAGCACCAGATGCTCCTTTTCCAGGGAAATCAGTTTTTCTTTCAGCAGGATAGAGTGTTCCACTCCTTGCTCGCTTTTTGCGGCTAACTCTTCCATTTCTGCGGCGGTGCGTGTTAACACCAGAACCGGAGGCTGACCCTCGCGGAGAAGAACCGGCGGCAAATTTCCAAATAATTCGTTGGTGCGCATGAAGGAAAGGAGATAACCGCGGTGGGAACGATACTGGGAGCGATGCTGCTTCAAAGCAGCTGTCTTTCGGAAAACTTGCTCCCCGGTGAGAGGCAGCTGGCACCACTGGAGATCTGTCTCTGTCCGGCCAGGGGGTAGCAGAGCCAGTTGCGGTCGGTAGCCTGGTGGGACTGGCCACTTCGGAAAATGGGTTAAATAGGGGAAGATTTCAGCCGGAGATTTTAAATCCCAGAGGGAAACCAGACTGAAAAGGTAAAGACTGCGGTGGTCTGGATGCCAGTCCAGAGGATGGGAGACGAAAATTTTTGTTGGCTGAAATTCTTTGATGATGGCCTCCAGGTCACGGAGGATTTCTTCGCCTTTGTAGGCAGCGCCTGGCCGGAAGGCTGTGGCATAAGGAACGGCACGCGCCCGGCTTAATAGCCCTGCGGCTGGTGGTTGGTCCGCCCAGTGTTCCTCCCAGATTTTCAGCGTTCCCGCATCAGGGTAACCGAGGAAGATAAGGCTATTTTCCGGCAGATTGAAAACCTTACCGGCCTTCAGGGCTTCCCGGCGTCTGGTTTCTCCCATCAATCTCACCTCAGGAGGAAAAAGCACCGGATGTTTTCTGGAGACGAGAAAAGCCCATTGGTTGCTTTCGCCATAGGTAAAAAAAACAATCCGCACAGGAATTTTCAAAGAAACTGCTTCCTGGATGAGGCCGCCGCAGTTGAGTGTTTCGTCATCAGGGTGCGGAGCCAGAACAAGGAGGCGGTCCTCGGCCTTCAGGGTAAGAGAAGGCAGCGTCGGAGGAAACGGGTTCTCAGGAAAGACAGGGTCTGTGTCTGCGGCCAGCCAGAAGAGAAGCACCAGCAGAAGGCTTCGCCAGAACCGGTGTGTTAACTGACCCTGACAGGAGGATTGAAACTTGGTCTGGCTTTCGGTAAAAAAAACCTTATACCTTTTCATTTTTTTCAGAAGCAGCCAGGCATTCCGGGGCGCGGTAAGAACTGCGGCAGAAAGGCCCGGCAAAAACCTTCTTAAAGCCCATTTCCACAGCCAGTTTCCAGTATTGCTGGAAAACCTCTGGCGGAAGGTATTCTTTAACCGGCACAGCCCGGGGATGAGGCCGCAGGTATTGACCGAGAACCAGAAAGTCACAACCGGCCCGGGACAAGTCTTTAAGCACAAAGCTGACTTCTTCCTGTGTTTCTCCCAGGCCTAACATCAGGCTGGACTTTGTCAGGAAACCGGCTTTTTTTATTTTTCTGATGACATTCAGGGAAATTTCGTAACTGGCGCCGGGACGAACCCGGGGGTAGAGCGAGGGAACGGTTTCCAGATTATGGCCGATGACATCAGGCTCACTGTCAAAAACAAGGTGGAGACTTTCCTCCTTACCCTGGAAATCAGGCAGGAGCAGTTCCACTTTAGCCACAGAAGAGTTTTTGATAGCCCGGGTTACTGCGCGAAAGTGAGAGGCCCCGCCGTCCGGCAGGTCATCCCGGGTGACCGAGGTAATAACGGTATAGGCCAGGTTAAGTGCGGCTACTGCCCGGGCGATGCGCCACGGTTCATCATCTTCAGGTGGCTCAGGCTTTCCCTGGGTAACACCGCAGAAACGGCAATTTCTGGTGCAGATGTTGCCCAGAATCATAAAGGTTACATGACGCTGGCTGAAACACTCGTAGATATTCGGGCAGAAGGCACTTTCACAGACGCTGTGGAGACCGCTTTGCTTCAGCAGGTCTTTGAGCTGCCTGTATTCATCTGACAGGACTGCCCGTCTGGTTAACCAGGCAGGTATCTTCCCTGAAGCCGTAACCGGGCAATCAATCTGATGAGGAAGAGACATTTTTTCTTAAGGGCAGGTGCAGGCATCGTCCGGCGGCATCAGCCACCGCTTCCATAATGGCCTCGGCGAAGGTGGGGTGACAGAAAAAGGTCTGTTCAATGTCAGTAAGTTTAAGACCAAATTTAACCATCAGGGTAGCCGCCGCCACCAGTTCCGTGGCGCGTTCACCAATGACATGAACGCCAAGAATTTTCATCGTTTCCGCCTCGGCGACCACCTTGGCCAGACCGGTCGTCTTCCCCTCAGCATGGGCTCGTCCCAGGGCCTGGAAAGGGAAACGGCCAATCCTTATCTTCAGACCGCGGGCCGTGGCTTCTTCTTCGGTCAAACCGCAGCAGCCTATTTCCGGTTCAGTAAAGATAGAAACCGGGAGAGCCTGGTAGTCTATCTCAGTTTTTTTCCCGCAGATGTTAGCCGCCGCTACCAGTCCTTCCCGGGTGGCCACATAGGCATACTGGTAAAGACCGTTGACGTCGCCGGCTGCGTAGACATGAGGCAGGTTTGTTCTCAGGCAGCGGTCAACCTTGAGGCCACCTTCCTGGACGGCTAAACCTTTTTCCTGAAAGGAGGAAAGGTTGGGCTTCCGGCCAATGGTTACCAGGAGACATTCTTCCTCCAGTTCTGTTGAGTTTTCTATTCTCCGGCCAGTACAAATTCTTATACCGCGTTGCTGAAAACTTTTTTCCAGAAGAGAAACTATCTCGCTGTCCTGGCCGGGTAAAAGATGGGGAAGCATTTCATAAATGGTGACCCTGACGCCGAAAGCCGAAAAAACAGAGGCCAGTTCACAACCGATTACCCCGCCGCCGATAACAGCCACGCTTTCTGGAAGTCTTTCCATCGTCCAGAGGCCATCACTGGTAAGCACACGCTTATCACTCAGGAAGGCAGCTGGCAGGTAAGGGGAGGCGCCGGTGGCCAGGATGATATTGCTGGTTTTCAAAACCTGGCCATTAACTTCAACACTTTCCTGGTCATGGAAAACTCCGGTGGCCGGGATGAGCTGGACTCCGCTGGCCTTAATCAGGGAGGAAACACCCATCCGGAGCCGCAAAACCACCTCATTCTTGATTGAGCGCAAGACCTGCTCCCAGGAAAAAGATGGCCGGGAGTTAATCCCGGAGGTAGACACAGGCTGGACCTGTCGGGCCGCATGAACGAGGGCCTTGGTGGGGATGCAGCCACGGTTGAGACAGACGCCGCCCAGTTCCTGTTCCTCAATGAGACCAACCTTCAGTCCTTTCCGGGCGCAGGAGATCGCGGCCGGATAGCCGGCCGGTCCCCCGCCGATGATGAGGAGATCAAACTTTTCCATGGTCAGGCCTGGTTTGAGCAGTAATTATTTCCGCTGCTTCCGAGAGATCGCTGGCGATAAAATCCGGTTGCACCGGCCAGGTAGTTACCTCTGTTGCTGACCCTGTTTTTCCGGAAAGCACCAGAATGGTTCTCACTCCGGCGTTTCTGCCAGCCTGGACATCCGTAGCGGCGTCGCCGATGAAAAAAACCCGGGCCGGGTCCTTAACTTCAAATTCTTGCAGGGCGCGAAGAAGCATCCCTGGTTTTGGCTTGCGGCAGTCGCAGTTGTTCTCATCGGTGTGGACACAGTAGTAAACGGCGGCTATCTTCACCTGGTGGCTGGCCAGGACCTTCAGCATTCGTTGAGTGATATCCTGCAGGGCTTGCCCGGAATAGATGCCCTTGCCGACCCCGGCCTGGTTGGAGGCAATTGTCAGAGTAAAACCAGCTGCTGAAAGTTTTTGCAGGGCCTGGATGGAACCAGGCAGGAACTCAAATTCCTCCCAGGTTTTAGCATAGTCGCCGGGGCGGAAACGACAGATGACGCCATCACGGTCCAGAATAATCAGTTCCATTTTCTTGAATCAGAGTCTGGAAGTATAGAAGGGTAAGGTCTCCGGAAAACCGAACATGAGATTCATGTTTTGAACCGCCTGGCCGGCGGCGCCTTTGACCAGATTATCAAGAGCCGCCACCACGACCAGGGTTCGGCGATTAACCATTTTCAGGCCGAGGTCACAGAAATTAGTGTCCACAACATTTTTCGTCAGGGCCGACTGGCCGTAGGGCATCACCCTGACGAAGGGTTCCTGAGCATAAAAGTCCTCATAAAGACTCTGGAGTTTCTCTTCTTTTTCCGGTTTTTTCAGCGTGACATAAATGGTGGAAAGAATTCCCTGGTTGACCGGCACCAGGTGGGGAACAAAAATTACCCGGTATTTTTGTTTACCTGTCAGGGAAAGAATTTCCTCCATTTCCGGAGCGTGCCGGTGCTCGCCAATTTTGTAAGCCTTAACATTTTCATGGCATTCGGCAAAGAGAAGGCTTAGCGAAGGACTGCGGCCGGCGCCGGTGACTCCGCTTTTGGCGTCCACAATAATTTGTGGCTCCAGCATTTTTCTTCGGGCCAGGGGTAAAAGGCCAAGTAACACCGAAGTTGGATAGCAACCGGGATTGGCTATCAGACAGGCTTTTCTGATCCGCTCCCGCTGAAGTTCAGGCAGGCCATAAACGGCCTGGCGGCATAGTTCCGGACAAAGGTGTTTAGTGTAAAAAGCCTCGTATCTGGGGATTTTCTGGAAACGGAAGTCAGCGGAGAAGTCAATGATTTTTTTCCCTCGCTGCAGCAACGGAGGAACGAAGCGCATGGAGACCGCGTGGGGCAGGGCCAGAAAAACAACATCAGTCCGGGAAGCCACATCGTCCCACTCCGGCTGGTTGGCGCAGGTAAGACTGATAAGTTTTTTTACTCTGGGGATAACCTCGGTGAGAGCCGGCTGTCCTTCTTCTGGAGCGACATAGCCGCAGACTATCTCCACTTCAGGGTGACGCAACAGTAACTCCACCAGTTTCTGGCCAGCGTAACCAGAAACACCGAAGATACCTGCCCGGATCATGCTGGGTTATCCCGGAGTAGTACCAGAAACAAAGGAATTAACGTTTGGTCCACTGGAATCTTTTTCTGGCGCCTTTCTGACCGTACTTCTTTCGTTCTTTCATCCGGGAATCCCGGGTCAGCAGACCAAATTCCCTGAGCCGGCCGGTCAGGGAGCTATCATACTTAACCAGCGCCCTGGCCAGACCAAGCCTGATGGCTCCTATCTGGCCACTGATGCCGCCACCTTCGGTCTTGATCTCCACATCAAACCGGCTCTGCAGGTCAGTAACCGTCAGGGGCTGGATGGCTGCTTCCTGTTGATATTTCAGAGGAAAAAGGTGTGAAATTGGCCGTCGGTTAACCACTATTTTGCCGCTGCCCGATTTCAACTTTACCACCGCGGTTGAAGTTTTCCTCCGTCCGACACCCATAAAAAGAGAAGTCTGCGTTTCCATCATTTTCTCCTTTGCTTCTTCAATAAAGAGAACTCAACTTTTCAAAAAGTGGTTTCACCTGCGGGTAAATTTCCCGATAGACCCGGTAAACCTTACCATATAGGCTAACATTTTTTCTGTTCGGTGTAAATCGGTCGGTTTCCTTCAGCAGGGTCTGGCAGGCACCCGGCACATCGCGGAAAAGACCACAACCCACTCCAGCCAGAATGGCTGCACCCAGGGAAGGTCCTTCCTGATTGGCCAGCCTGACAATGTTACAACCAAAGATGTCCGCCTGCAGCTGACACCAGAAATCACTTCGGGCACCACCCCCGGAGGCACGCAACTTTTTTCCCACAGGCAGGTGAATTTCCTTCATGATTTCCAGGCTATCTCTCAGACCGAAGGTAACCCCCTCCATCACGGCCCTGGTCAGGTGGGCGTGGGTGTGACTTAAGGATAGCCCCAGAAAAACGCCCCGGGCGGACGGGTCAGCGTGGGGGCATCTTTCTCCGGTGAGGTAAGGCAGAAAGAAAAGACCTTCACACCCTGGTGGCACCGAGGCCGCGGCCCTGGTAAGGAGATCATAAGGTTCCAGGTGTTTCTCCCTGGCCAGGTTTTTTTCCATCTGGCAGCAGGTGTCCCGGAACCAGCGGAAAGCACCTCCGGCTGAGAGCATTACTCCCATCAGATGCCAGGTCCCTGGAACAGCATGGCAGAAGGTGTGGAGCCGGCCGCCGGGGTCCTGGAGAACTTCATCCGAGTGGGCAAAAACAACTCCGCTGGTTCCAATAGTTACGGAAACTGAGCCTTTTCTCACAATACCGTTGCCCACTCCGCCCGCGGCCTGATCTCCGCCACCGGCCACCACCGGTGTTCCGGCTTTCAATCCGGTGGCTGCGGCGGCCAGGCGACTGACCTGGCCGGTTATTTCCGGGGATTCATAAACTCTGGGAAGAAAAGATAAGGGGATATCCAGCCTCTGGAGTATTTCTTCTGACCAGCGGCGCTGGCGAACATCAAAGAGGGAAGTACCGGAGGCATCGGAGACATCAGTAGCCAGTTCTCCGGTGAGCAGGTAGCGCAGATAGTCTTTGGGCAAAAGCACATGCTGGAGCCGCCGGTAGCGATCGGGGAAATGTTCGCGCAGCCATAAAATCTTCGGCGCCTGAAAACCTGTAAGTACTGGATTACAGGTAATGGTCAGAACTCGCTGGTCTCCCACCAGGTTGTTGATTGTCTGGCACTGCCGGGCCGTACGCTGATCACACCAGAGAATCGCCGGGGAAATAACCCGGTTCCTGCCATCAAGGAAGACCGCGCCGTGCATCTGCCCGGTAAGGCCGATGGCCATGATGTTCTCAGGCCGGATCCGGCCGGAGTGAAAGGCTGCCCGGATGGCCTTGACGGTGGCCTGCCACCAGTCCTGTGGCTGCTGCTGCGCCCAGCCGGGCCTGGGTGTCAGCAGAGGATACTCTTCTGTCTGACGGACGAGAACCTTCCCGGTCTGATTGATTACCAGAACCTTTACTCCGCTGGTACCAAGGTCAATACCCATTAAGAGTTTCATGTCACACTTACCTCCGGTGGAAACAGATAGTTGAGGTAACGGTCACGGATATTAGCCTCCCGGGTTGTACCGCGGTGAATCAGAAGGCGATAACTCAGTTTTAGTTCCTGATATGCGGGCAAAAGATAGGTTCCGGAATTGCGTTTGTCACCGGTAAAATCAGCAAGCCCCAGAAAGTTGGCGGTCATCAGTCCGTAATTCCGAATGTGCCACCACGTGGGATAGCGGAAATTGCCAGGATGGTCAAAGACAGCTAGGCCTACCGACTCTTGCTCAACCCGGCCATAGTAATCACACCACATAGCTCGTTGGCCCCAGCATTCTTTTTCGTTGACGCCGCCATGAGCGTTCTCAAAACGTCCGCCGTTTCGTACCTCCAGGCAGGGATTCATCCGGACGCTGAGCAGGCCTGATTCCTTGGTATCCTTGAAGACCACCTCCCCTTCGCTGGCGCGCAAGATAATTGTATGGTCAATAATGCGGTGGTCAGCCGGTAAGGCATAAACAGTGATGGTTCGTTCCTCTTCCAGAATCTTTTTTTTATCAGCCGTGACCCAGTAGTTGAGGGCCTGAAGACGGCCAAAGACCGGCCCGGAGACTATTTTCAAGAATTTTTGATGGACGGTCCATCCGTGGCCGGATGCCTCTGACCAGTTATCGGTCCCGTTAACGTCTCCGTGCGCTACCCAGATGCCCCGGTGATGGGGATGGTCCAGATTTTCTGGATTGCCCGGCGGCACAGGTTTTCTCACCAGAGAGATTTTTCCAGGACCCATGACCGGGTTGAGATAGGGCCTGACCACCTCTGGCCCATAGTGGTAGCTGGTGAAAAGTTCTTCTCCGACGAAAAAATTAACCGTACCCTGTTGGTCATCAACGGTGGTCACGCCTTCAGTTTCAGGAATGTCTTCTCTTACCTGCAGGGAAAGAGAACCATCCGCAGGTATCTCCGGTGGGATAAAGACAAGGAAACACTGCTTTCCGGTATCATCTACCTGCGTCGGAATTGCCTCTCTCTTGAAAGTCAGGGTGACTGCTGTTTTCGTCCAGGGAATAGCCACCGGTGTCAGTGAGAATGGTCGGTGAGCACTGCTTAAACTTATCCGGTACATCTTTTGCCTCCTTTTGTTCAGCCAGTGGTGGCCAACCGCGCCATCCGGTGGCATTGTTCAGTCAGCCAGACGACGCGACGGGCGCTTCGCGGAGTAATAGCCAGGGGCTTTCCCTGCCGCAGGGTGGCGAAAAGGTCCCTGTAAAAATTGAGGGCATAATTTTTCTCCTGTTCCGCCATAGCCCAGCTCTCCTCGGGCTTCCAGGGCAGGGAATCAGCATTGTAGGAGCGGTCAGGCGTGGCCGCGGTTGATAGTTTTCTTACCGGGGCTTCTTCCGGCAGGAAGTACTTCCAGGAAAGGTGGCTGAAGGTCCCGTGCAGGCCACCCCGGGTGCCCATCACCAGCCAGTTCTCCTGAGGGTAAGCGCAGGCACTGCTGATTTCCAGGTCAATCACCGGAGCGTTCCTGGCTTTCAGAACAATCTTAACATGGTCATCAGCGTCACCCAGGGAAAGGGCCCGGTCCATAACACAGAAAAGAGATGGCTTTTGTGGCCCAAAAAGCTGCAGGGCCTGATCAAGCGCGTGGGGCCCGGTATTGTTAAGGGTTCCCCCACCAAACTTTCTGAGGGTCTGCCAGTCCCAGCGCCGGCTGAAACTATGCCAGGCCATCCTGATGAGAAGAATCCGACCGAGTTTTCCTGAAGTGATTACTTCTTTCACCTTGAGAAAGTCAGGTGCGTAACGCCGGTTATGAAAGACAGCCAGCTTCCTTCTGGCCGCAACTGCGGCCGCAATCATAGCATCGGCCTCTCTGACTGAAAGAGCCATCGGTTTTTCGCAGACCACATGCCGGCCTGCCTTAAGAGCCTTGATAGTATCGGCACTGTGGAAACAGGAAGGCGTGGCTACCACCACCAGTTCAACTTCTTTATCCTCAAGCATGGCCTCCAGACTGGTATAGCAGTGGCAGCCAAACTTGCTTTCCGCTTCCTGTCGCCGGCTCTTCTGCGGGTCACACACGGCTTTCACCTGAAAAAGCTCAGGCAATTGTGAGAGAAGATTAGCGTGGATGTTCCACCCGCTCCGTCCCAGTCCCGCGATACCCACATTAATCGGTAACATAAATCTCCTTTCGTTTACAGAAACAGCCTCACGGTCACAGAGAAGAAAGTATCTGTCTCAGATACTGAAAACTGCGTTCCGCAATCGTCTCCGGTCCTGGAGAAAAATCAAAGACTTCCAGGGAAGCCCAGTGCTGGTAGCCTATCTGCTGCAACGCGGCCAGAATAGGTTTGAAATCCGTTTGCCCCCATCCTGGGCCAAGAAGATTGGTATCGTTGAAGTGCACATGACGAAGCCAGGGGGCTGAATCACGGATGATTTCCGGAATGGGTTTTTCCTCATCGCTCATGGCCTTAACATCCAGGATGAGGCCCAGGGCAGGGTGGTTAAGTTCCTTGATAAACTGGATAGCCTGCTCAGCGGTATTGATGAAGTTGGTCTCTTTCCGGCTGAGTGGTTCCAGACAGATGGACACTGCCTGTTTCCCGGCTTCTTCCAGGGCTGGCTGAAGGGCTTCAGCCACGTAGCCAGCCACCTCCGGGAACGTTTGTCCGCTGCCAAGGGAACGTTGTCGGGGAGAACCCAGGACCATAACTTCTCCACCGATTTCTGCGGTGAAGATAACCAGTTCCCGCAGATATGCGGCGGTTCGGGCCCGGAGGGATTTTTCCGGGGATGACAGGGATAGTCCTTCGGGTTTTACCAGCAGCCAGTGCGTGCCGACGATGGCCAGTTGATGTTGCCGGGCCTCATTCCGGATTTGCCGGCGCCAGGCCGGGGGAATCTCTGTAACCGACGGAGCCAGGGTGAAGGGGGCAATTTCCACACCCTGATAGCCTAATCTTCTGGCGCAGGCAAAAACTTCAGCCAGTGGCCAGCCCTGAAACATTTCATTGCACAGTGCCAGTTTCATTTCGGTGGTTGACCCTTCTGAGACTGGAGTTGTTCTCTCAATCTCGGGGGCAGGTCAATAACATTCTGGTCGTCATCGGTTAAAAGCGGTGCCTCCAGCGATTCCGATGTAATCGTCCTTTTTGGCTCAATATAAGGCTTTCCCAGACCGGTGGCCAGCAGGGTTACCTTCACTTCATTTTTCAGTCTGGGGTCCAGGGTTACTCCCACTTCGCGGGCATCCGCCGACATGCGAGTTTGAATAATATTCATGGCCTCGTGGACTTCATAGAGCGTCAGGTCATCACTTCCCGTAAAACTGATAAGGATTTTCTTGGCTTCCATAATCTCAGATTTTTCCAGCAGCGGGTCCTCAATGGCGGAACGGGCAGCCTTTTCAATCCGGTTTTCTCCCTGGCCATAACCCAGACCGACGATACCGCGACCGGCGTCCCGAACCATGGCGCAGATATCGGCAAAGTCAATGTCCAGCAGGGTAGGATGGGGCTTGTTGATGAGGTCGGCAATGGAGGAAATTATTCTGGAAATGATTTCGTCAACCTTGCCCAGGGCAGCTGACATAGCCGTGGATTGCTCTACAATTTCCGCCAGCCGTTCGTTGGAAATATGAATAAGGGTATCCACATTTTTTTCCAGCACTTCCAGGCCGGTTTTGGCCTGCTCCATTTTTCTTGGTCCTTCAAAAGCAAAAGGCGTGGTGACCAGAGCAATAACAATGGCCTGAAGGTCCTTGGCAATTCTGGCGATTACCGGAGAACTGCCGGTTCCGGTGCCTCCACCCAGGCCAGCCGTCAAAAAAACGATGCCCGAACCTTTCAACACTTCCTCCAGGGCGGCCCGGTCTTCATTAGCCGCGAATTTGCCTTTCTCGGGGTCGCGTCCGGTACCTCCGCCGCCGGTGGTTTTCTTGCCGATGTGAAGTTTGACATGGGCACGGCTGAATTTCAGGCCACCGCCATCGGTGTTAATGGCATAGAAGTCAACTCCCTGAATCTGGTCAAAAATCCGGGAGATAATGCTGCAGCCGGCATTGCCCACTCCTACCACCCTGATTTTGACGCTGTTGCCTGTGTTTTCATCCAGAACTTTTACCATGGTGTTGTCCCTCCTCTGTTCCGGGACAGGCTGCCCCTTTTCCTCCGGCAAAGAATTTATATTGGTGCGCCTTTCCATCTTCATTCCTCACCTTCTTCTGCTCAGCCTCCTCCACAAACGTTCCCACCATGATTCGGGTTCCTCACGCCGGAGGTCCTTTTCTGCCAGAAGAAGAAGTCCAATGCCTGCCGAGAAGGCTGGGGTGGCCAGGCTTCTGTCCAGACCGGGTCTGCTTCGGGGAACGCCAATTCTGGCTGGCAGGCCAAAGATTTGTTCCGCTAACCTGACAATTCCCTTCAATCTGGCAGAACCGCCGGTAAGAACGACCCCGCCGCTTAACCGGGGAAGGAGACGGGTGGAAACCAGGGATTCCCGCACGATTTTCCCCAGAATATCCTGGGTGCGTTCGGTGACAATCTTAGAAAGGTCGGCCACAGTCACCTTCCGGTTGAGACGGCCGGCCGGCGTAAAGACATCCAGTTCTTCATTCAGCACTGGATTTTTCTCGGCGGCCAGGGTGTCGTAGTTACAGTAACCGTGATTTTTCTTCAACTCTTCCGCGTAGTTTGCCGGCAGATGGAGCAACATGCACAGGTCGCTGTCAACGTGGCCGCCACCTACCCGAAAAGAATTGGTGAGCACCAGATTGTTATCCCGGTAGACAGCGATATTGGTGGTGCCCCGGCCCAGGTCTATCACCAGCGCCCCCAGCTTTTTCTCTTCTTCATTCAGTACAGCCTCAGCCGCGGCCCAGGCCCCGGGAAAGATAAGTTCTACTTCAATGTCCAGTCTCTTCAAACATTGCATAATATCCTGAATCGGATTGACTGCGGCGGTAATCGCGTTGACCCTGACTTCCAGGGTATGGGCGTGAAGTCCCAGCGGAGCCTTCCGGGTAGGGCTCTGATAGTCCACAAAGTACTGCTGGGGAAGAAGGTGAAGAATCTGACGGCCTGTCTGGTCAGCCGCTATCACATCGGCCCTGATAGCCTGGTCAAGTTCTTTAATGTCGGCTTCGGTAATCTCACGGCCGGCAGGTTCAATCTTCATCTCTTTCTGGTAGAGCTGGCCGCGGACATGGCCGCCACCGACACTGATGACGACCCATTCCACCTTTTCTTCAACGATCTGTTTCATCCTTTCAAAGAGTTCGGAGAGTTCGTTGGTGAGGCTATCCATGTCCACGACCCGTCCGGACTGAACAATCTCCTGGGAAGGATAGGCAACCTCACCGCCAAGAATCTCCAGGCCTCCTGAAGTTAACAGCCCGCTCACAGCGAAGAGTTTGCTGCTGCCGATATCCAGAGCCGTAATAATCTGTTCATTCATGGAGAGGTTTCAGGTAAGGGTCTCTGAAGCGCATGTCCACATACTGCCACTTAATCTGTTTCCGGGCGCATCCCTGGAGCACCTGCTTCAACTGGTACATTTTCACCCGGGGCTGGTCGGCACACAAATAAACCTCACCTTCTTGACTTTTTAAAACAATCCGGTTGATGTCAGTGAGATCAACTTCCTGCCAGTGAAAAAAAACCTTCAGGTTGTAAGCATTATACCATCTTTCTACCTCTCGCAAAAGAGCGATTTTGGAGTAATCTGCTGGTCTTACCCGGCCATTTTCCAGTCCGATGCCTTTAACGGCGAGGAGAGAAACAGAATTTTCCCGGTCAGGAAGTTGCCAGCCATTCCTATCGATAACTACATCTTCTGGCAGGATTCTTATCCAGGCGTGGCGCAGGGAGACGAAGACATCAAGGCCGTGGGGTAGCCTTTTCTGAATTTTGACCTCACCAGCGCCAGGCAGCGCCATCAGTTCACGGTAAAGTCTTTCCAGGTCAATCCAGAGAAGATTCCTGGTAGGCTCTGCCTGGATTATTCTTTCCACTTCACCAAGGTATTCAGGAGGAGTAACCGAGATTTGCTCCAGCGTAAAAAAGGGAAGAGACCTCAGATAGTTTTCCCAGAACTTTCTGACGATAAAACAGGAACTCACTATCAGAATGAGCGAAAGGCTGCCGGCTAAAAGTTTGAGCCGCTGCCAGCGTCTGACTTTTCTTTCCCCCCTTGTTCTTACCAGTCGCTTTCGTGTCTGTTCTTCCATGACTTCGCTTCTTTCCAGATCTTTACTGTCGGCATTGTCTGCTGATGGCTAAGGCTATCAGGCGGTCACAGAGCTCATCAAACTCAATACCGGCTGCTCTGGCGGCATCAGGCACAAGGCTGGTTCTGGTAAAGCCAGGAATAGTATTGACATCAAGAATCCACGGGTGACCATCCCGGTCAACCATCAGGTCAATCCGGGCCAGGTCACGGCAGCCAAGAATCAGGTAAGCCTTTAGAGAGACCCGGGCTGCTTTCTTCCGGGCCTTTTCCGGCAGCTCAGGCGGAATGCGGTGCCGGCTTGCTCCGGGTGTATATTTAGCCTTGTAATCATAAAATCCGGAGGCGGTTTCAATCTGGATCATCGGCAAAACAGCGGGAGGGTCGTTGCCCAGGAGGCTCACAGTCACTTCCACCCCCGAGATGTATTTCTCTATGAAGACTTCAGAATCGTGGGAGAAGGCCTTTTCTACCGCGGCTGCCAGATGCTTTTTCTCTTTAACGATGGAGATACCGATGGTGGAACCCAGGCTGTTGGGTTTTACCACCACCGGGAAGTCAAAAGGCAGTTTTGAAGGAAAACTTCCTCGTGGCAGGGAGACATAGGGTGGTGTTGGCAATCCATGGAAAAGCAGAATTTCTTTGGTGCGGAGTTTGTTCAGACAGAGGGCCGAAGCGGTCACGCCCGAGCCGGTATAAGGCAGATTAAGAATCTCAAGAAACCCCTGAATGGCGCCACCTTCCCCCTTACCTCCGTGGAGGGCAATGAAAACGCAGTCAGGTTTAAGTCTCTGCAATCGGGTAACAAATGTAACTGAACTCGGGTCAAGGAAAAATACCCGGTGTCCCTTTCTTCTCAGGGCCGCGGAAACTGCTCGCGCGGAGTTTAACGAGGTTACCCGCTCCGGACTTTCACCGCCGCCCAGAACCACAACTTTCATCAAATCTCCCCAGACAGTTTATTTCCAGTTCCAGACAGATATTATACTGCTGCTTTACCCGTTCCCGCACCAGTTGAATGAGCCGCCAGATCTCAGAAGAACTGGCCTGGCCGGTGTTAACAATAATATTAGCATGCTTCGGAGAAATCTGTGCCCCGCCCAGGCTATACCCCTTCAATCCACACCGTTCAATAAGTTCCCCGGCAAAATGGCCGGGCGGATTCTTGAAAACAGAACCGGCCGTCCCAAAAGGGGGCGGCTGTTTTTCTCGCCGTTTTCTCATAAAGGCCACCATCCGGGAATGGATGAGAGAAGGTTTCTCAGCCAGAAGTTGCAACTGGACCGAAAAGACAAAAGTGGAAGTGAGACTGCTGTAACGGTAGCCGAAGCAGATTTCTTCACGGCCAACAGTGGTTTGCTTCTCCGGAGTGAGCACGGTCACTGTCTTCACCCGTGAAGAAAACCAACTGGTTTTCAGTCCGGCGTTGGTGACAGCCGCTCCGCCCACGGTACCGGGAATTCCGGTCAGAAACTCAAGTCCACCCAGTTGCTCTTTCAGGCAAAATTTTAAGAGCGAAGCCAGCCGCACCCCGGCCTGGGCGGTCACCTCTGTTTCCTCCCGGGTAATCCCTTTCAGCCGGCGGGTCCAGATTACCAGCCCGGCCAGGCCTTCGTCGCTGACCAGCAGGTTTGACCCGCCCCCGAGAATAAAAGTGGGGACTTTTTCGCTGGCGGCCAGGGTCAGGAGTTTAAGCACCTCTTCGGCCGAGGTCGGCTCAACAAAAAATCGGGCCGGTCCACCAGTTTTATAAGTAGTAAAAGCCGCCAGGGGTACGTTCTCCTGAAAGCGCTGGCCCATCAATTGCCGGAGCTGCTGGCTGAATTTTTCTGAAAAAGAGCCCATTCTTTCAAAAGCGGATGTTTTCAATTACGGGTCTGGCCTCCGCTGAAGGTAAGATGAACCTGGCCTCATTCTTTCGTATTTAACCTTCTTAAGATAGAGTCCCGCGGCTGGAGCCGGTGGAGGGGCCTGTCGTCTGTCTCTGGCGGAAAGTATCCCGGGCACCTCGGCAACCGGAAGCTTGTCCTGTCCTACCCTGACCAGAAGGCCCACGATGTTTCTGGCCATTTTATAGAGAAAGCCGGTGGACTCAATTTCAATCGTCAGAATCTTCACTGCCGGGTCAAGGGTGAAACGAGATCGTCGCAGCTGGATCCGGCGTATCTCTCTTACGGTACTTTTTATTTTACTCCCGGCACTCTGGAAGGAAGCAAAGTCATGTTTGCCTGTTAGAAAGGCTGCGGCTGCTTTCATCTTGCTGATATCCAGCGGCCGGGTAATCACCCAGGCCGTGCTTTCCAGGAAGGGAGAGTATCTATCAGCAATCAGATAGCGATAAATCTTGGAAACTGTTAGATAGCGGCTGTGGAAAGAAGGCGGGACACGGCTAACCTTAAGAACACGGATAGACTGCGGCAGATGGGCGTTTATGGCATTTTTTATCTGCGGTACGGGCAGCGCCCTGTCGGTGTAAAAATTGGCCAGGTAATTCAGGGCATGGGCGCCGGCGTCGGTCCGGCCACAACCGATTAGAGAGACCTGGCCCAGCCCGCTGGCCGCGATGGCTTCTTCCACGGTCTGCTGAATGGTGATCATCCCTTTTTGCCTTTGCCAGCCGTAAAAGCCTGTCCCTTTGTAGCAAAGGTGAAGCAGAATATTTTTCTGAGGACGAGCAGACTTTCTTAAATCCATAAGCCGTGTCACCGCGAAGAAGTCAGGAAGTCCTCTTCTTAAGCCAGTGGCTGGTAAACTTCCGGGGCGACAAAAATGACCTTGCGGGGACATTCGGGAACGCACCGGCCACAATTGGTGCAGCGTTCCGGGTCAATGACCGCCAGGTTATTCTCAAGGGTGATTGCCTTTTCGGGGCAGATTCTGACACAGCGGCCACAGCCGATACAGCCTATCTTGCACACCTTCATGACCGTGGCGCCGCGGTCGTGCGAAGAACAGGCCACATAAACTTTTTTTTCCAGCAGCGTCAGTTTTATAATCTCTTTAGGACAGACCTCAACACACCGGCCGCAGCCCACACATTTTTTTTCGTCCACTTCCGGCAAAAGCCGGCCCATGCGGATGGCGCCAAAAGGGCAGGAGCGAACACAGCTGCCAAGGCCCAGGCACCCTGAGGGACAGGCCAGATGAGTATCAAAGAGGGCGTGGAGAGCGCGGCAATCCTGAAGGTTGGTAGTAAACCTTCTGACAGCGCTGACGCCACCGGAACAGAAGACCCTGGCGACAACAGCTTTTACTTCTGTTTCCGAAAGGCCCAGAAGTTGACACAACTGCTTTCTGTTTTCCTGGCTCAGAGCCACACATCTGGCCGGTATTGCCTTCCCTTCAGCCAGTTTCTGGGCGAAACCAGCACAGCCGGCTTCCCCGCAGGCACCACAGTTGGCCCCGGGCAGAAGAGAAAGCAGGCTGGCTACCAGAGGATTTTCCTCAACGTGAAATTTCAGGAAGAAGTATGTGAGGAAAAGCCCAAAAAAAAGCCCCAGCCCTCCAAGCACCAGTCCCGCAGTTGCCTGGTTGCTCATAGGGCTGGATTATACAACAAACAAAAAAAGGGGTAAAATTAGCGCATGGAAAAGAAATTTGAAAAGCAGAGCCCGGCCCGGACGCCGAGAGAGCGGTTTATCCTGGCCCTGGAAAGACGACCGCTCACTGGACTGGTGCCCCACTTTGAACTTGTTTTTTATCTGACCATGGAGGCTTTTCGTAAGGTTCATCCCGGCCATCGGAACTACGCTCAATGGGACCAGATGAGTGAGGAGGAACGTTCTCTCCATCGGCTTGACCAGGTTGAAATTTATGTCCGGACCGCGGAAGAGTTCGGTCACAGTGCCATTTTTCTTCATCCCAATCCGGGTACCCTTGAAGAAACAGTTCGTTTGATAGACCTTATCCGGGAAAAAACAGGGGATAAATTTTTTCTGATGATTCACGGTGACGCCACCATGGGAATTCCTGGCGGTCAGCAGATGATGGAGTTTTGCCAGAGGCTTTCTGACGAACCGGAAAAGGTGAAAGAGGAGGCTACCATCAGGGTGGAGCAGGCTCTGCAGCGGGCCGAGGAATTGAAAAGGAGGACAAGCCTGGACGGTTTCGCTCTCTGCGCTGACTATTGTCTGAATTCTGGTCCTTTCCTGAGTCCGGCCATGTTCAGTGAGTTCGTGACGCCTTACCTGGCAAGGTTGGTCAGCGGTTATCGCCAGTTAGGCTTTTATACCATAAAGCATACTGACGGCAACATCATGCCCATTCTAAATCAGTTAGTGGAAGCCAACCCCCATGCTCTTCACTCTCTTGATCCTCAGGCCGGGGTAGATATCGCCGAAGTCAAACGGTTGGTCGGCCATCGCGTCTGTCTGATTGGCAATGTCAACTGCGGCCTTCTCCAGACAGGCAGTGAACAGGACGTAATTGCTTCAGTCAGGTACGCGCTCAGGGCCGGTATGCCAGGATATGGCTACATCTTTTCCACTTCCAACTGTATCTATACCGGTTTGCCTCTGGCTCGGTACCGACTGATGCTCAAAGTCTGGAAAGAGGAGGGCTGGTATGTCTGAGGACAGGGCGACCCTCTCGGCGTCCACGCTGAATCTTTTGAGAGAATGCGAGCGTTGCTTCTGGCTGGCGGTGAAAAAAAATCTGAGGCGGCCACGGGGTCCGATGCCTTCCATTGCTACCGGGCTTGACTCTTTTGTTACCAGGTATTTTCACTATTACCGGAAAAGGGGCCAGCTGCCGCCGCTCCTTTCCGGCAAGTTAAGTGGCCACCTGGCCGGGGAGGAACTCTTTGATTTGAAAAAGGGAGTTAAGGCCAAATGGTTGGTTTACGAAGATCACCGACTAACCCTGGTCGGCAAATTAGATGACTGCCTTGTAGAAGCAGAAGGTTACTCTCCTCTGGACTACAAGACCAGGGCTTCCCTGCCTGAAGAGATTCATCAGTCTTATCAACTGCAGATGGATATCTACACCTTCCTACTGGCGAAAAATAAGAGCCAGCGCTATCCGGTGAGCGGCCGGGCTTATCTCCTTTATTTCGTTCCGGCTTTTCCGGAAGTCCAGGAAGAATTTGAACTGGAGAAGATGGAAAGGCTTCACTTCCCCTTCAAGGCCGGGCTGAAGGTCCTCACTACCTGCCCGGAATCAATCCCCGGTCTTCTGGACCACGCTGCAGAAATTCTGCAGAGGGAGGAACCGCCGTCGCCTGGAGAGTGTGAGTACTGTCAGTGGGCGCAGCAATGGAAAGAGCAGGCTGACACCGCATCCTTTCCGGTGAAGGCGGAAGCAGCCTCAGAGGAAGTCCAGCCGGAAGATTCCAGGGAAACTCTTTTCTGAGAAGTGTTCTTAATTTTTTTTCTGCCGCAGGGTAAGGGAGAGACAGTAAAGGAAAAAGGAAAGAATCCCCGTCCAGACAACCACCAGGAAAATCCAGCCACTGGGCCTCATGCAGTTTCCTTCCCTTTTTTAGACCAGACCCGTTGTGCCATCAGGTAAAGTCCAAAGAGTAATAAAAGCAGCAGGAACCGGGTACAGATGAGATACGGCACATTTTCCGGGCTGGTGCCCCGGAGAAGAAAGACAGGAATGGCCTGCTGCCAGGTCCAGGCGAGGAGAATGGCCAGAAGAAAAAGCGGAGTGATGTACCGCATCACAAATCTGTAAACGCCAAGTAGTTTTATTGATGAACCGGCGTGCATCTCGGTCCAGGCTTTGTCTATGCCCATGACCCAGGCAAAAAGAATGGCCTCGGTCGTGGCAAAGACGACCAGGCTGAAGGTTCCTCCCCAGAAATCAAGCTCGTCCACCACCCCCCTGCCCAGAAGGATGACGGCAAAGTGGCAGAGAGCGAAAGTGCCGAGAGCAAAAATAACGACAGCCTGCCTTCTGGAGAGCCCCAGCTCATCCTGTAGAAAAGCGAGGGCTGGCTGAGCCAGAGAAATGGATGAGGTCAGTCCTGCCAGAAAGAGAAGACTAAACCAGAGAAAACCAAAGAGCTGCCCCAGAGGAATGGTTTTCAGCACCAGCGGCATGGTGACAAATCCAAGGTCAAAGCTACCCTGACGGGCGATAGCCTGGATGCCAGCCGGACCGAAAAAAACAAAAGCGGCCGGGATAGCAATACTTCCTCCCAGGATGACCTCCGCCAGCTCATTGGAAGCAGCGGCCGTCATTCCGGAAACAATGATGTCACTGTCCCGGGATAGATAACTGGCATAGGTAAGAATAACGCCAATGCCAACGCTGAGGGTGAAAAAAATCTGGCCGGCCGCTGCCAGCCAGACCCGGGCATCAGAAAGAGAGGAAAAATCAGGGTTCCACAGAAAGCCCAGACCAGCCAGGGGTGTCCATTCCTGGTGGACTACTGGTTTCAGGGTAAGAGTTCTGGCGACAATGGCCACGGCCAGCAGGAAAAGGAGCGGTACCGCCCACAGGCAGAGTTTTTCAATACCCCTGGTAACTCCCCGATAAACAACCAGAATGTTGAGGAAAAAGGTGATTAAAAAAAAGAAGTAGGCTGGTCCCACACTGGAAAAAAACTGATTTTTCTCCAGACCCTGATAGGCCCGAAGGAAAGAACTCATGGTTTGCTGGTCCGGGCAATGCTGGTAACTGCCCAGCAGTGAGAAGACACTGTAACCTAATAACCACGATTCCACATATGTGTAATAAATGAAGATAACTACAGGGCCAAAAACACCCAGCAAACTTAAAAATCTGACCAGATTACTTTCAGCCCTGATTGTCTGAAATATTCCTGGAGCGCTGCCATGGCCGTGGTGACCGCCGAAACGGCCCAGTGTCCATTCTATCCACATCAGAGGTAGGCCCATCAGGACCAGCGTAATCAGGTACGGAATCAGGAAGGCGCCACCGCCATTTCTAACCGCCTGCACCGGAAAGCGTAAGAAATTTCCCAGCCCGATAGCACTTCCAGCAACGGCCAGAACCGCCCCTAACTTACTGCCCCATTTTTCTCGTTTCATCCGTTCCTGGCGACGCCTGCTCTTCTCACCTTAAAGATTGTTTCTCAGCCACTCCAGACACCTGGCGTAACCTGCCTCTTTGTCAGAACCTTCATATTCCGCACACCAGACTCCGGTATAGCCAGCCTTCCGTAGAGCAGCCACGGCTTCTTTCAGGGGAATTTCTCCCTCACCCAGAACCCTGCCCTGATAAGCAGATCTCGTACCGGTACCATCTTTAAGGTGGGTGTGCTTGACAAAGGGTGCCATGGCCTGGTAAATGCCCGGAAGTTCTTCTACAGAATAACCGTACCAGCGGTAGTTCATGGTGTCCAGATTGGCTCCCAGACGAGGGGAGGCAACCCTGGAAAAAACTTCTAACTGCAACTGGTAGTTGTTGGTAACGCTGCCGTGATTATCCAGAGCCAGGTGAAGATTTTCACGCTCAGCGATTTCCACGGCCTGTTTCACTCCGTCAAGGATCAACTGGAAATATTTCTCTTCCGGCACGCCTTCCTTGGGCCAGCCGCCATCAATTCTCAACTGACTGGTACCTAAAATCTTAGCCAGCCGGCACACCTGAAGCAGACGCTCAATCTGGGCTTTAAATTCCGCGGGTGTTCTCTGAAGGAAATCATTGCCGGCCGAAAGCTGGGAAACCACGATCTGATGCTGGCGCAGCAACGCAGCCATCTTTTCTGCCTGCTTTTCCGGGTTGTTTCCAGCCTGGTAGATGGTACCAGCCTGAATTTCCACAAAATTTGCCTGATGCTGCTGGCACCAGGTAACAAATTCAGGGAAAAAAGTAAAAGAAAAATTATAGTAAATCACACCAATCTTCTGGCGTTCGTTCATCCTTCCTCCCGTTGGTTAGGACTATTTTACCATAAGATGGAGGCTTCCGGCAGCCAGTCAGGTCAGCCGGCGGGCCAGCCATGATTTCTCCAGCTGGATAGCCTTATGGGGACATACCTCAAAACAACACAGGCACCGAATACACTTCGCCTCTAAAATTTTCGGCTCCCTGGATATAGCGGAAACCGGGCAGACGCGGACACAGGCCAGACAGTGCCGGCAGTTTTTTTCTCTGAGAACAGGTCTGATAGTGAAAAATGGTCTCATCAGCCGGGCCGCGCTGGAGACGAAGGGTAACTTCAGCAGACTGCTGGAGGCAGAAAGGCCCGGCAGGGCAACGTCGGATAAAGGAAGAAGCCGGTCCCCCAGCAGGTCCACTTTCGGCAAGCCGTAGATTTCATCGTAAAGTTTCAGAAAGGGTATCTCAGCCGCTTTCAATCCCAGCAATTTTCCGCAGACTATATCAACGGCGAGAGCATCGCGTCCGGCGATCAAGTAGCCAGGACCGCGGAGTCTCCCGGCAGAGGGTCCGTTTCCGTCCATGATGGTAATTGCGTCCACCAGGTGAAAAAAGATGTTGTCTCGCAACATCCGGTACAGTTCAATGAGAAGATATGAAAAATCCTGCGGGGAAAGGAAGAGGCGGTGCAGCAAACTCTTCTGGTAGCCAGGGATGCACCCGTAAAGGTTTTTCGTCGCAGCAGTGATTACTGTCAGTCCGTGGGTCTTCAGTTTGGGCAGGTTGACCATGGGTATCTTCCGGGAAATGGCCGCTACCGGGATTTTCACATTTTTTTTCCTGACCTTCAGAGAAAGAAAAACGGGTTCCTCAAACTTAACCAGGCTGGCTTTGAGAGAAGCAGCCACAGCGGTCAAACCGCAGGTATCCCAGTATTCTTCAATGGGTCTGGCGGTGTTCGCTGGACTGTCTCCGATGAGGATGCGGCCAGCGAGGGCCTCTCCTAAGACCTTCAGGACGCCGGGGTGGGTGGTAACCCCTTCTTCTGGCCGGCGGGCTGAGAGCATATTGGGTTTGAAGAGCAGAGTGTCCGGCCTGGAAATGCGGTCTAACCGGAGCATTTCCAGCAGCCGGGTTACCGCCTCCCTCAGATGGTTTTCCTGGTAGTCAGGACAGCGGACAATACCTACTGTTTCTCTCATCAAATTACCCTGGGCAGGTTGTTTGGCCAGATGTGGCGGCTGGTTCCAAAAGTCGGTTTCTTGCTGCCGCGTGAAAGGCCCCGGTCCTTGAAAATCCATCCCTGAGAGTATAGCATATCTCCGGGCTGGAAACACTTGGGATATCCGGGTTGTCAGGTTCCAGCTTTCCCGGTTGACAGCCCGGGTCTTATGTCGGAATTTTAGTAGAATATCAAATTTTGACTTGGGGGTTAATCTTGATTATCATAAGGGGATGGGTTTGACCAGGTGAAGAGACCTTTGAAACCTTCCGGGTGGAGAAGGCATCAAAAGATGAGTGAAGCAGGCAGTCAAACCCGGGAAACCTTTTCAACCAACAAGAGGAGGTGTGAAGATGGCTAAGTTTAAGATTAGACCGCTGGGTGACAGAGTGGTCGTGGAGCCTCTGGAGGCAGAGGAGAAGTCAAAGGGAGGTATCATTCTGCCGGACACCGCGAAAGAGAAACCTCAGGAAGGCAAGATCGTGGCTGTAGGCAAAGGCAAGGTTGATGACGAGGGCAAGACGGTGCCGATGGAAGTAAAGGTCGGCGACAAGGTTCTTTACGGCAAGTACGCCGGGACAGAGATCACCGTGGAAGGTAAGGAGTATATGATTTTGAAAGAAGAGGATATTCTGGCGGTTGTGGAGGAGAAGTAACAACAAGGGGGAAAAATGGCCAAGCAGATACTACTCGGTGAGGATGCCCGTAGAAGGATTTTAGAAGGCATGGAGATTATGGCAGAGGCGCTCAAGCCCACACTGGGACCTAAAGGGCGCTGTGCCGTGCTGGAAAAAAAGTTTGGTTCGCCAAGCGTCATCAATGATGGCGTTACCATTGCCAAAGAGATTGAACTGGAAGACCCGTACCGGAACATGGGAGCCCAGTTGCTGCGGGAAGTGGCTTCCAAAACCAATGATGTCGCCGGCGACGGAACGACCACAGCCTCAATTCTGGCTCTGGCCATTGCCAAGGAAGGATTTAAGAATGTGGCGGCTGGTGCCAACCCGGTTCATCTCAGGAGAGGGATTGAGAAAGCGGTGAAAGTTGTTGTGGACAGGTTGAAGTTAATGAGCAAACCGGTGAAGGACAAGAACGAAATTCAGCAGGTGGCGACCATTGCCGCGGCCAATGATGTGGAAATAGGTAAGACCATTGCCGATGCTATGGATAAGGTTGGTAAGGAAGGTGTCATTACCGTAGAAGAAGCCAAGGGTACAGAGACAGAACTGAAGGTCGTGGAAGGAATGCAGTTTGACCGCGGGTACCTGTCCCCGTACTTTATCACTGACCCGGAAAGGATGGAGTGTGTCCTTCAGGATGCCTACATCCTGATTCACGATAAGAAAATTTCAGCAGTGAAGGACATTCTGCCGCTTCTGGAAAAAGTGGCCCAGAGCGGAAAGCCTTTCCTGGTAATTGCCGAAGAGGTTGAAGGGGAGGCTCTGGCAACCCTGGTGGTCAATAAACTGCGGGGAACGCTCTCCTGCTGTGCGGTGAAAGCGCCTGGTTTCGGTGACCGGAGGAAGGCAATGCTGGAAGACATCGCTATTCTTACCGGGGGCCAGGCGATTATGGAAGAGTTAGGGCTGAAACTGGAGAATGTGGATTTAAGTATGTTAGGAAGAGCCAAGAGAGTGATTGTGGATAAGGAAAACACCACCATCGTTGAAGGGGCAGGCTCAGCCTCCAAGATTCAGGGCAGAATTAACCAGATCAGAGCGGAGAAAGAGAAGACGACCTCAGACTATGACCGGGAGAAACTGGAGGAGCGTCTGGCCAAACTGGCTGGCGGGGTGGCTGTGATCAATGTTGGGGCGCCCACCGAAACTGATATGAAGGAGCGGAAGGCCAGAGTTGAAGATGCCCTGAGTGCTACCAGAGCTGCGGTAGAGGAAGGTGTCGTGCCAGGTGGCGGCGTGGCTCTACTGCGCTGTCAGGAAGAGATTGATAAACTGAAATTAACTGATGGCGACGAAGCCACCGGAGCCAGAATTGTTAAGATGGCTCTGGAAGCACCGCTGCGCCAGATTGCTGAAAATTCAGGTCTGGACGGCGCGGTGGCGGTGGAAAAGGTCCGCGGTTCTGACAGCCCCACCTTCGGGTTCAACGCGGAAACGGATAAGTTTGAAGATTTGGTGAAGGCCGGGATTGTTGACCCGACAAAGGTAGTTCGTTCCGCGCTGGAGAACGGCTGCAGTATGGCGGCGCTTCTTCTGACGACAGAAACGTTGATTACGGAGATACCGGAAAAGAAGGAGAAAACCGGACCTCAAACCCCACCGTACCCTGAGTATTAAAGCTGAAAAGCCCCGCCTTCACCGGCGGGGCTTTTTCTTTTTGGGGAATGAAAAGGTACCGCTTGCTGGTCAGTGGTCGGGTGCAGGGAGTTGGCTTTCGCTGGTATGTGAAGGACCTGGCTCGCCAGAATGCTCTTTGCGGGTGGGTCCGGAATCTGAGAAATGGCCAGGTGGAGGTTGTGGCGGAAGGTGATGAGAGGGCCTGGCAGAGTTTTCTGGACCAGCTGCGGTCAGGTCATCTTGGAAGAAACATTGAGAAGTTAGAAGTAGCGGAAGAAGTGTCCGGTGAGGCGCTGGAGGGATTTGAGATCAGGTTTTCCTAAATGGCCAGGAAAGAGCAGAACTTGTCCAGGAAGGGGCTGAATGACCCTTTACCGGCGCTGGAGACTTTTCCCAATCAGTTTCAGAACTATACCATCACCATAGTTGTTCCGGAATACACATCTCTTTGTCCCCGAACCGGACAGCCTGACTTTGGAACGATTACCATCCAGTACCAGCCGCGGGGCCGGGTGCTGGAGCTGAAGTCGCTGAAAATTTACATTCAGGGCTATCGTAACTTAGGTATTTTTTACGAGAACGCGGTCAATAGAATCCTCCGTGACCTGGTGAGAGCCTGTCAACCAGTGTGGGCGAGAGTGCGAGGTAAATTTACGCCCAGAGGGGGAATACATTCTCTGGTTGAGGCTACCTACGGCCGGATACCAGGGTGGGTCAGGAAAGATTGACCGCTAAAAGGGGAAAGGTTACCATAAAAGCATGTACGCCGAGGAGCTTGAGAAACTGGTTCTTTTACAGGAGTTAGATATAGAAATTGCCGAACTGGAGGAACAACTGGCCGCCATTCCGCAAAAGATTGAAGAATGGCGTCAAAAGTTCAAGAAAGAAGAGGAACAACTGGCTCTTCTGCGAAAGGAACATCAACGATTGAAGGTGGACCGCCGGGAACAGGAAGGGGAACTGCGGGCGATTGAAGAAGAGATTGCCCGGCTCCAGAAGGTGCTTGACCAGGTTAAGACTAACAAGGAATACACCTCAGTTTTAAGCGAGATACAGCGAACCAGGGAAAAGCAATCTCTACTGGAGAACCAGGTGCTGGAACTGATGGAAAAGGATGACGACTTTTCCCGGCGGGAAAAGGAACTCCTAAGTTTACTGGAACGGTATCAGCAGGAAATTTCGGTGAAAGAACAACAGGAAAAGCAACGGGCTGGTGAACTTAAGGCTCTCCTGGAACAGAAGCAGACTCTGCGGCGAGAGAAGACCGGACAGATAGAATTCCGGCTGCTCAGTCTTTACGAACGAATCAGGGAGAACAAGAAAGATGGCGTAGCGGTCTGTCGCCTGGTTACCGATGGAGACCGCGCCAGTTGCAGCGGTTGTTCGGTTTTTGTCCCGGTGTATCTGGCCGAGAAGGTAAAAAAAAGGGTGGAGGTAGCCACCTGTGAGAATTGCAGCCGTATCCTTTATTGAAATGGGAAAGGCCGAAGGCCGATGAAAACAGAACCGCACCTTAAAGGACAGGTGTATCTGTACATTGATGGAGTTTCCAAAGGTAACCCGGGTGCCTCGGCGTGCGCTGGCGTCCTTTATCGGCACGGTCAAAAGCAGAGTGAATTCGCCTATCCTTTAGGACTTACCACCAACAATGTGGCTGAATACTGTGGCTTAATTTTAGGCCTGCTGGAGGCAAAGCGTTTTGAAAATGACAGCGTTTGCGTCTACACTGACAGTCTGCTGCTGGTCAAACAGCTGGAAGGAGAGTACCAGGTAAAGGATGAATGGCTGAAAAGACTTCATCTTGTCGCGAGAACACTATTGAAACTTTTTTCCAGGGTCCAGGTAAAGCATATCAGCCGTCAGGCTAATAAGGAAGCAGACCGGCTGGCCAATGTATGCCTTAAGAAAGCCGCCTCAGAAGAGATTGAAGGAGTGAAGATACCGGGTGAGAAAAGGTCGGTTCAGACGGTGAGGCTGCCGCCCCGAAATCTGTTCGGGGAGGAAAGTCCGGACTCCAGCAGGGAAGGTGGCTCCTAACGGGAGCAGGGCTGCGAAGGCTGGAAAGTGCCACAGAAAGTATACCGCCTGCCCTGGCGGGCAAGGGTGAAATGGCGAGGTAAGAGCTCACCGGTCCGGTGGTGACACCGGAGCCAGGCAAACCCCACCTGGAGCAAGGTCAAGCAGAGCCAAGGGTCCCTGCCCCGCGGTTCGCTCAACAGGAGCGAACCATCAGGCTCGGGTGGACCGCTTGAGTTCCGGAGCAATCCGGGACCAAGATGGATGGCAGCCCCTGACAGAATCCGGCTTACGGCCGTCTGGACCGACCGTATTGAGGAAGAGATGAGCCAGGAAAAGTACCAACTGGAAAAGGGTCTGGACCTTCTGAAAAAGGAATTCGGGGAAGAATCTGTAGCCAGGGCGGTGGCCGCAGTTAGTACCTGGCAGGTGGAAGTACCCAGCTGGGCTTTTGGCAGTTTCGGAGGGGGCCGTTTCTCCGGGTACACACCGCCAGGTGCGGCCAGGACAATTGAGGAAAAACTGGACGATGCTGCTTTTGTTCACCGGCTTACCGGAACCGCCGGAAGTGTGTCCACGCATGTTCTGTGGGATTTTTCCCGGGACGGTCTCCACGCCGACTATTCCCTGGCCCGGGAAGTCTTTGAGGCAGCCAGGCAGCGGGGTTTGAAGTTAGGTTCTGTCAATCCCACCTATTTTCTGAGCGGTTTCCATCGGGGCAGCCTTACTTCTCCCGAAGAGAAGACTCGCCAGCGAGCGATAGAGCAAACGCAGATAGCCGGTCGTATTGCGGCAGAACTCGGACAGGGAGTATTAAGTCTCTGGTTTCCTGACGGGTCGCTTTATCCAGGCCAGGTGGAGTTGCGACATGCCTACGAGCGGATGCGGGATGGCCTGGTGGAGTCTCTAAGAGATGTTCCCCCCACGGTTACGGTGCTGCTGGAATACAAACTTTTTGAGCCGGGAACTTACAGCACCGTTATCCCTGACTGGGGCACAGCCTTTCTTCTGGCCAGGCACGTCGGGCGGCAGGCCGGCGTGCTGGTAGACCTTGGCCATCACCCTCATGGCACCAATATTGAACAGATTGTGGCGGTACTGAGAAGCGAGGGCCTTCCCGGCGGCTTCCATTTCAACACAAGATATGCCGCCGATGATGACCAGGCCGTGGAACCCAACCCGGAACTCGCCAGAATTTTCTATGAACTTCTTCTGGAGGAGGGGTCCGGAATTTTTCCGGAAAACTGGACTTTTATGCTGGACCAGGCCAGCAGTCGGGAGAACCGCATTGAAGCCATTCTGCATTCCATCGATTCCCTGCAGACGGCTCTGGCCCGGGCCTGTCTGGTTAATCGGAAAATTCTTCACCAGTTTCAAAGGCAAGATGATATTATCGCGGCCACCCGGTTTTTCAATCAGGCTTTACTTCAAGCCGACGTGCGGCCTGTTCTCTACCAGGCGCGCTCCAGCAGGGATTTGCCGCTTGACCCCGTGATGGCTTATAAGGCCAGCGGGTATCAGACCAGAATTGAAGCCCGCCGCGTCTGACAGGGTGGCTGACCCACTTGACAAAGAAAAGAGGTTGGTTTATAGTGGCATCAAAGGTAGAAAATGGTATATTTTGGTGAATACAGGGGAAAAATAGATGGACAGGGCAGGCTGGTAGTTCCAGCCAAACTGAGAGCCGTTTTGTGTGATGGTCCAGAGCGGCTGGTGTACGTCGTGCGAGGTTTTGAGAAATGTCTCATTCTTTTTTCAGAGAAATCATGGGCAGAGGAAAGTGCCAGATTGGGACAATTACCTCTGACCAGAAGCAAAGCAAGGGCTTTCAGCCGTTTCTTTTTCTCTGGAGTCTATCAATCAAAAATGGATAAACAGGGACGCATTCTGATTCCGGCGCCTCTGTTGAATCATGCCGGCATCACCGACCGGGTGGTCGTGGCCGGGGTCGGCAGCAAGGTTGAAGTCTGGAATGAGGATACCTGGAATGGTTACTACGCTGAAACAGCGCCGCTGGCCAGTGAGATTGCCGACCAGCTTGATTTCGGATAAAGACCACCGGCCGGTTCTGTGCGAGGAAGCATTTTCTCACCTGAAAGTTCGGCCTGGAGGTGTTTATGTGGATGCCACGGTGGGCAGCGGCGGACACAGCGCCCGAATTCTTCAGGTAAGTGGAGTGAAAGTTTTTGGGCTGGATAAGGATGAACAGGCTGTGGAGCGCGCTGGCCGCAGATTCGCCGGCGTAAACGGTTTTGTGGCTATTCACGGCGGATTTGAAACCATGAAAGATTTATTGAGCCAGGCGGGTATCAGTGAGGTTGACGGTGTCTTGTTTGACTTAGGGGTTTCCACGGAACAGTTATCTGATGGAGAAAGAGGCTTCAGTTTTCAAAAGGATGGACCTCTGGATATGCGCTTTGATAGAAGGGAAACTCTCACGGCCGCTGAAATTTTGAATACCTGGCGTCCGGAGGAGCTGGAAAAAATTTTCTGTGAGTATGGAGAGATAAAGCGTCCCCGGCGGGTGGTTAAGGCTCTGATGCAACGGCGCAGGTGTCAGCCCTTTTTGCGGACAGGTGACCTGGCCACTTTTCTCAGCGGTCTGATACGGCGGCGAGGCCGAAAGCATCCCGCCACCCTCTTTTTTCAGGCGCTGCGGATAGCGGTTAATCGGGAACTGGAATGTCTTCGCTCCGGCCTGGAACAGGCGAGGGCTCTTTTGAAAAAAGGTGGCCGCCTGGTCGTGATCAGTTTTCATTCGCTTGAAGATAGAATCGTCAAGCAATTTCTGCGGCAGAGTGAAGAACTGATTGTTCTCACCCGTAAGCCGGTGGTGGCTCCATGGTCTGTGGTCTGTTATCACCCGGAAAGTCGCAGCGCTAAACTGAGAGCCGCCGAGAAGAAATGAGACGAAAAAGTCTGCCTGGATTTGGTGATGCGCCGGTCTTTTTTCTGGTTGTGGCTGTTCTGCTGCTGGTCTTCGTCTTGCTTTTTTCCGAATTGATTGACTGCGGATACGAAATTGAAGAAGCCAGGAAGCGCTATCAGGAGTTGCTTACGGAAAACCAGGTTTATCAGGCGGAGATTTTACAGGCCAGTGCCCTGCCCGCAGTTCAGCAACGGATGAAGGAGTATGGCTTGCCACTTCAGATTCCGGAAAAATGGTCCTGGCTCAAATTTGATTTTTCCCGGGAAACTGAGGAACAGAAGAAACCGTGAACAATATTCAGTCAACCAGTATTGACCAGATTTTTCTCCAGCGGATGGAAGTGACGCGGCGGGTCTTTACCTTTCTTTTTGCCGTCATCTTTCTTGGCCTGGTCTATCGTCAGGTGCTGCGGCCGGCGGCCGCACCCGGAAAAATTGTGAGAGTGGAAGTTCCGGTGGCGCGCGGTCGGATTCTTGACCGGACAGGCACCGTTCTGGCTACAAGTGTTCCCGGCTACGGCCTTTATCTTGATTACTGGGAAATCAGACAGCAGGAGAAGAAAGAGCCGGAATATTTATTTAGGTTGAAGGCTACGCTCAAGCAGGTCTTAAGAATGAGTGATGACCAGCTGGAAAAAGTTACCCGGCCGCCCTATCCTCTGGTGCGAAGGTCGCTCAGCCTTTCCGAATATGAGCAGTTAAGAAAAACTGGGCTGCCTGGTCTGGTTTTTACCCAAACCCATCAGCGGGTATATCCTTTCGGACCTTTGGCCGCTCATCTGATAGGCTTTGTCGGGGATGAAGGAGAAGGATTGGAAGGTCTTGAGCTTTTCTATGACAGCGTTCTCAAAGGCAAAGATGGACTATCCATGGTGCCCAGAGACGGGCAGGGACGACTCATCCCCTCGCTGGAGAAAGTCCTGGCGCGTCCAGAGCCAGGGGCGGATTTAGTGCTGACCGTTGACTTTACTTTTCAGAGCATCTTAGAGGAAGAACTGGAAAAAGGGCAGCAGCTGTTTCAGCCGTTGAATATCACTGGTATTGTGATGGATGCCTCCAGCGGAGAAATTCTTGCTCTGGCTAACCGGCCGGCCTACGACCCAAACTGCTTTTTCAGGGTCCCGGGTGAGTACCGGAGAAACAAAGCGGTTACTGACTACTTTGAACCTGGTTCCATCTTTAAGATTGTTACGGCGGCGGCCTGTCTGGAAGAAGGCCGCGTCCATTTAGGGCAGCCGATTTTCTGTGAGAATGGTCGCTGGTACGTTCGGGGTCACTGGCTCCACGATGTTCATCCTTACGGGACGCTTACTTTTGAAGAGGTCATCATCAAGTCCAGCAATATCGGTACGGTAAAGTTGGCTTTGATGCTGGGTGAGGAGACACTTTACCAGTACTGCCGCCGTTTTGGGTTTGGGGAACTTACCGGAATAGACATTCCTGGAGAGATACCGGGAGTTTTAAGGCCGGTGAATGACTGGTCCGGTTATTCCATTACCGCGGTTCCAATCGGCCAGGAAGTGGGCATCAATGCTATTCAGGGAATCCGGGCGATGGCTGCCCTGGCTAACGGAGGTTTTCTGGTGAGACCTCATGTGGTGAAGGAGTTGCGTTCAGGAGGAAACTGTACCCCGCTTTACCGGGAAAAGGAACCGGCTCGGATTATTTCTGAGAAGACAACCCAGGTGCTCAGCAGTATTCTGGAAAAGGTGGCTTCCTCGGAAGGAACAGCCGCCAGAGCCTCTCTTCCTGGTTATCGCGTCTGTGGCAAGACCGGAACCGCGCAGAAGGTTATCAACGGAAGGTATTCCTCCCGGGTGGTAGCCTCTTTTATCGGCTATCTTTACCATCCGGAGGCAAAACTGGTGATTCTGGTTAGTGTTGACGAACCCAGAGGGGCTCAGTACGGCGGTGTGGTGGCGGCGCCGATCTTTCGTAATATTCTCTGGAGGATTCTCCAGTCACGAAAACTGGCTCCTGAAGGAACGGATGCTTTGCAGACAATCACCGGGGTAAATGGCGACAGAGGACGGGATAGACTTTTAACGAAGAAACGACCGTGAAACTGAAAGACCTGATCAAAGACGTGCCTGTTCGCCGGACAGTTAATTTCAATAATGTTGAAGTGGAAGGGCTGGCTTATGATTCGCGACGGGTACGGGCCAATTATCTTTTTGTGGCTATTCCCGGGAGTCGTCAGGATGGCCATGCTTATCTTTATGATGCCGTCGCCAGAGGTGCCAAGGTAGTGGTGGTGGAACGGAAGGACCTCGTTGTTCCGAGCGACGTTGTTTCTCTGCTGGTGGATAACAGCCGTCTGACCCTGGCCCGGCTTGCGTCCACCTTTTTTGGAAACCCATCCCGGCGATTAAAAGTGGTCGGCATCACCGGTACGAAGGGAAAAACAACCAGTGCCTACCTGCTTCATGCGCTCCACCAGGCCGCCGGTGAGCGCTGTGGCTTAATCAGTACCATCAGTTATCAGATTGGTGAACGGGCGATCAGTTCTTTCAATACTACCCCGGAAAGCCTTGACCTTCAGGAAATGATGGCGGAGATGGAAAACTCCGGATGTCAGGCGGTGGTGATGGAAGTTTCTTCCCACGGGAGCGCCCAGGGTCGGGTGACCGGCATTCACTTTGATACCGCGGTGCTGACCAATGTTGCTGGTCACGAGCATCTTGATTATCACGGAACTTTCCGGAACTATCTCCAGGCAAAACTGAAGTTTTTTGAGGAATATCTGTCTTCCAGCATTAAAGAGGATAAACTTGCCCTGGTGAATCTTGACGACCCTTCAGCCAGCCGTTTCCTGAAGGCAGTGGCTGAGAAGAACATCAGAGTCGTCACCTGGGGTCAGAAGAAAAGGGCAGACATCAAATTACTTTCCTATACGCTGGAACGAACGGGTAATCACCTGCAGATTCTGGTTGAGGATAAGGTAGAGCCGTTTTTTTCCCCGCTGCGCGGTTTGGGAAATGTTTTCAATGTTTTGCTGACCGTGGCTTACGGGTGGGCGCGAGGGTTCCCTCTGAAAGTGATCAGGACGGCTCTATCACAAACCGCGGTGGTCCCGGGCCGGTTTGAACTGGTGGAGGAAGGCCAGCCTTTTTCGGTTGTCGTGGATTATGCCCATACGGCTGATTCGCTTCGTTCTTTGCTTACCTCAGTCAGGGCACTGCGGCCCAGGCGGATCATTCTTGTTTTCGGCTGTGGTGGCGACCGTGACCGGAGCAAGCGGCCGCTGATGGGCGCTCTTGGCGCCAGGCTGGCTGACCTGGTGATTATTACCTCGGACAATCCCCGCAGCGAAAACCCTTTACGCATTGCGGAAGACATACGAAGGGGTATTCCTCTTTTTTTCAGGAGGAAAGCGGTGGTCGTGATTGACCGGCGGCAGGCGATTCAGGAAGCCATCGGTCTGGCAGACGCCGGAGATTTCGTGGTGATTGCTGGCAAGGGACACGAAACCTACCAGATTTTTCAGCAGACCGTAGTCCCTTTTGATGACCGGCTGGAAGCGCGGCGGGCCTTACAGTCTCTTTCTCAACGTTCCGGTGCACCCGGAACAGGTTAAGAGGGTGAAACGGTGATTCCGGTAAGACTGGAGCAAATCATAGGCTGGTGTGGCGGTCGACTGGAAGGGGGCAGCCCGGCACAAATGGTAACCGGGGTTAGCACCGATTCCCGAACGATTAAACCAGGCGCTCTTTTTGTGGCTCTTCCGGGAGCCAGGTTTGACGGACATGATTTTGTCAGAGATGTCCTCAGGAAGAAAAGGGCGGTGGCCGCGGTCGTCAGGAGTGACTTCCCTGCGGGGACCGGCTGCCTCATCAAAGTGCCGGATACTCTTTCAGCTCTCGGGAAGATTGCCTGTGGTTACCGAAAGCAGTTTCAGGTAGAAATGATTGCTGTTACCGGCAGCGCCGGCAAGACTACAGCAAAGGAACTAATTAAACGGGTTCTCTCCTCAGGTTATCAGGTTCTGGCCAGTCCGGGCAATTTCAATAACCAGATCGGATTGCCCCTCTCCTTGCTAAAATTGAGGCCAGAGCATCGTTTCTGTGTCATAGAGATGGGTATGAACCATCCGGGCGAAATTGACCGGTTAAGCAAAATCGCTTTGCCTTCCTGCGGGGTAATCACCACGATTGGCCGGGCGCATGCCGGATTCTTCAAAAACCTGAGAGAAATTGCTCTGGCCAAGGGTGAGCTTTTGGTGAACCTTCAGGGAAGGCACCACGCTTTTCTTAATGCTGATGCTGCCTACTACCGCCTCCTGAAAACGATGGCTCCTGGCCCGGTCACTTCTTTCGGGACAAAACGTTGTGCCGGGGTAAGAGGTTTTCTCCTTGAGGAATCGTTGTTTTCTTTCCGTTTCCGGGTTGCAGGCTATGCAGTTCCTTTCAGGATGAAGTTCTGGAATCCGGCCTGGATTTACACAGCCCTGGCAGCCATCGCGGTCGGCCAGGAATTTGGTATCTCCGGACAGGACATAGCCGGGGCTATCAGCAGTCTGGAGCCGCTGCCCGGCCGCGGCAAGATTTGGAAACTTAATGGTATCACCCTCATTGATGAGAGTTACAACTGCAATCCTGACTCTCTCAAGCAGGCTCTGGTGGCGCTGGCCAGAAAAAAGGCGAAAAGAACAGTGGCCATTATCGGCGATATGGCAGAACTGGGTAAACGTTCACACTTCTTTCACACTCAACTGGGACGGATACTTCAGCAATTTAGTCCCGGGCTGGTGTTGCTGGTGGGCAAAGAAATTGTGGCGGCGGCTGTGGCAGCCGGCCAGGGACCATACCACCACTTTAACGATGTTGAGAGTCTGCAAAGACAACTTCCCCGGTACCTGCACCCGGGTGACCTGGTTCTGGTGAAAGGTTCCCGGGCGATGGGGCTGGAAAAGGTCGTCTCTTTTCTGCAGCACCATTACAGGAGAAACCATGTTTGCTGAATGGCTTTACAAACTAACCGGAGTGTGGTTCGGATTTAATGTCTTTCGTTACATTACGGTGCGAGCAGTTCTGGCCACATTCACTTCTCTCTTTCTCTCAATTATCTTCGGACCTGTGGCCATTAGGAAACTGAGAAATTTCTGCCATCCCACCCTGTTAGAATTCCGGGAAAAGAAGGGCGAAACCCCCACCATGGGAGGCTGGCTGATTATTGGCACAACCCTGATTTCTGTCTTTATGTGGGCTAACCTGAGAAACATATACATTCTCTTGCTGGTCCTGGTCGTTGCCTGGTTGGCCATCTTTGGCTTCTGGGATGACTACCTGAAATTGAAACTGAAAAATCCGAAAGGGTTGCGGCCGGCGGTCAAGGTCGTCGGTCAGGCCGCCATTGGTTTTATTGCAGGCCTTATTCTCTATTATCACCCCGGGCTGGAATTTAATACTTCAGTAGCCATGCCCTTTTTGAAGAAGCTGGTTCTACCCTTCGGGGCCTACTATATTCTTTTTGCCACTTTTATCATCGTGGCGACCTCCAATGCTGTGAATCTAACAGATGGAATGGATGGACTGGCGATCGGCCTGGTCCTGATGGTCGTGCTGGCCTATGGAGGAATTGCTTATCTGGCCGGTCACAGTAACTTTGCCTCTTACCTGAACATTTTCTATGTCCGGGGTGCCGGAGAAGTTTCTGTTTTCTGCGGAGCCTTGATTGGCGCCAGTTTAGGCTTTCTCTGGTACAACTGTTATCCGGCGCAGATTTTCATGGGAGATGTGGGGTCCCTGCCGCTGGGCGGTGTTATTGGTTTGCTGGCCATAATTGTCAAGCAGGAAATTTCATTAATCTTTGTTGCCGGTATTTTTGTGGCTGAGGCCCTTTCGGTGGTGCTGCAGGTAATTTCCTTCCGGACGAGGGGCCGGCGCATTTTCCGGATGACACCCATTCATCACCATTTTGAACTGGGTGGGTGGCCGGAAGAAAAGGTGGTTGTCAGGTTCTGGATTGTTGGCCTGATTTTAGCTCTCTTTACCGCGGTTACTCTTAAAATCAGGTGAAAAATGGATTTAAGGACCAAACAGATACTGGTGGTAGGCCTGGGTGAAACTGGATGGGCCACAGCCCGTTATCTGAAAAAGTCAGGAGCCTGTGTCAGGGTCACGGAACAGGCAAACACTCCGCAGTTACAGGAAAAGGCAAGGCGGTTAAAGGAACAGGGCATTGAAGTTGAACTTGGCCAGCATACCGAAGGTTTTGTCAGGGATAGTGACCTGGTGGTGACCAGTCCCGGTGTTCCGCCGGAGAGTTTGCCCCTGAAGCTGGCGCTGGCGGCCGGGAAACCAGTGTGGAGCGAAGTGGAAATTGCCTGGCGCTTATCTCCCACCAGGAAGGTCATTGCCGTTACAGGTACCAACGGCAAAACCACCACGACTTCCCTTCTCGGTTTTCTGTTGAAACAATGCCGCTGGCCTCACCTGATTTGTGGCAACATCGGCAATCCTTTCATCGGCGAACTGGACAAACTAACGGCAGATACCTGGGTGGTTCTGGAAGTGAGCAGTTTTCAGTTAGAGTACATTGAGCAGTTTAAACCGTTAGTCGGTGTTCTCCTCAATATTACGCCGGACCATCTTGACCGCTACCCTTCCTTTGAAGAATACGCTCTCACAAAACTTCGGCTTTTTTCCCGGCAGGGGGAAGAAGACTGGGCGGTAATTAATCATGATGATGTCTTCTGTTTCTCCCGGAGCCAGCACATTTCTTCCCGGAAACTATTTTTCAGCCTTATACCGGGGAAGGCTGATCTCTGGTACGAACGGGAAAGTATCTGGTTGAAGCAGCCGGTAAAGCAAGAAGTTTGCTCCTTAAGAGGAGCGAATCTTTTCGGGACAGGAAATCTTCAGAACATGCTGGCGGTGGCTGGTGTCTCGCTCATTTTGAGGATAGGCCGGGGTGTTCTGGAGAAAACACTCCAGGATTTCCGCCCGCTGGCCCACCGGATGGAGAAAGTCGCCGATATCAACGGCGTTTCTTTTGTCAATGATTCCAAATCAACCAATGTTGATTCAGTGAGAAAGGCTCTGGAGACATTTGCTCCCGGAAGCGTCATTCTGATTATGGGTGGCAAAGATAAAGGATTTTCTTTTGCGGAATTGTGTCCCCTGGTTAAGGAAAAGGTGAGTTATCTTCTTCTGCTGGGGGAGACGGCGAAGAAAATTGCGGCTGACCTTGAAGCCAGCGGGGTCAGGGTGGAATTCGTCAGCAGTCTTTCCGAAGCCGTTCAGAAAGGATATCAACAGGCCAGGCCAGGCAAAACAGTGCTGCTTTCACCAGGTTGTTCCTCTTTCGACATGTTTACCAACTACAAGGAGCGAGGCGATGTCTTTAAGAAAACGGTCCAGGCTTTATTATCGGCTGTGCGTGGCTAGCGCTGTTCTGTTGATTTTAGGGACAACAGTTGTTCTCAGTTCTTCCACAGGTCCGGCCATTGAAAAAACAGGTAACCCCCTCTATTACTTCCAGCGTCACCTGCTCTGGCTGGCCCTGGGCGGGCTGGCCATGGCGCTCTTTAACCGTTTTGGCCTGCGGCGTCTGGAAAAAGACAAAAAAATTCTTATTTTCTCTTTTATCGGCTCGCTGTGTCTTTTGCCGGTGCCCATCTTTCTGGGCACGCTGCGCTGGATTATTGTCGGTCCGTTCAGCTTTCAGCCAGCGGAGCTGGTAAAGTTGACCTTTATTCTTTTTCTGGCTGACTACTTGCGAAGGCACAGATACACCAGAAAGCAGATAAGAAATCTTTTCTGGCCAGTTGTTTCTTTCCTGGTAATTACGCTGTTGCTGCAGTTCCAGAGGGACCTGGGAACCTTTGTTATTATCTTTCTTTCCCTGGGCCTGCTGCTTTTTCTGGCTGGCCAGCCCCGGCGGCATTTAGCTTTCATGACCGGCTGCGGCCTGGTTCTTTTAGTCATTCTGATTCTTCTCTTCCCGTACCGGCGCGAGCGAATCGTCTCCGCCTTTCTCCCGGGAAAGGATCTTATGGGAAAAGGCTATCAACCATTTCAGTCAAAGATTACTCTGGGGTCAGGTGGCTGGTTAGGCCGGGGCATGGGCGCAGGTCTGGCTAAACTTCTGTACTTGCCAGAAGCCCATAAGGATTATGTTTACGCTATTGTGGGAGAAGAGATGGGACTGTTGGGGACGTCGGTGGTTCTCTTCTTCTTTGTGGTCCTGACCTTTTCCGGACTGGAACTGGCGTTGAGGGCGAGAAATGACTTCCAGCGGTTTCTCGCCGCCGGCATTGGCAGTCTCTTCGGTTTCCAGTTTCTTCTTCATGCCGGAGTGGTTCTGTGTCTTATCCCGGCCAAGGGTACTACCCTGCCCTTTTTCAGCGTTGGGGGTTCCTCTCTTCTGATTAACCTTGTCAGTCTGGGAATTCTTCTGGCCATCGCCAGGGACGCTTGCTTTCCCTCTTCTCTGGAGGATTTGCAGGAATCATCGCTGCTGCACTATGAAGCGCCAGCCCGGATGGTCTGGCGTCGGTACCATCCGGTTCGCTTCCGGGTGCCCTTTTTCCTCAGGTATTCTAAGATTTCTTCAAGGAGATGGTGAAATTGACGCTGGTGGCAACTGGTAGTTTTGCTTCCCGGTGAGTTCTCTGTTCGGGCCCGGCCGGCATCCCGAAAAGAGATTTCAGATTCAGGGAGAAATTGCCAGAAAAACTGGTCAGTTCCCCGGCGGAGCAGTCAAACAGGAAAGTGCCACTGGCGCTATTTCTGCCCTGAACGGTTACGGAAATACTCCGGTCACTTTTTTTCTCCCGCAGGAACTGATTAGCCGAGAGGACAATGGCAACCTGGTTGTGGTCGGTACTGGCGCAGGCGTAGGTGAACTCAAGGTTGGCCACAGGTAATCCTGGAAAGTTCAGGGAAGGGACGGATTGTTTCCAGCAGTAGCCAGGGGTTAAAGGAACCCGGGGAAACTGAGGCAGTAACTTAAAAATACCGGCCAGACTTATCAGTCCTGGGGCTGCTGCTTCTATGTTGCGAACGCCACCATCCGACCCGAGGGTGAGCCGGCTGACGCCGAAAGTGGGCGAAAGTTCAGTTTCCGAAGAACTCAAATCTTCCAGTGTATTGCCCCCGATTCTGATAACACTGCGGCGGACTTCCACCCGCACGGTACTGGTCTCCGGCTCAGTTTTTTCCGTTATTAAAAAGAGACTGGCCTTGACGAAAACATCAAGTTTTTCTTCTGGCTGGCCTTCAAAGGCATAAGCAGTCGTACCTTTCAGTTCTATCTGGTACTGGAGAATCTGGCCTGTCTTAAATCTGTAACCCGGGACCGGCTGGGCAATAAGCAGAGCCGGGGAGAAAAGCCAGAGAAACACTTTCTTCATGGGAGATTGTTCACTGCTTCGCTAAGTCTTTCCACAGCCTTCCTCAGATTTTCCAGGCTGGTGGCAAAGGAAATCCTGATGAAATGGTCAGCGCCAAAGTCGCGGCCAGGAACCACGGCCAGATAATACTTCTGAAGCAGATAGTCAGCCATTTCAGGGGAGGCTACCTTTCCTAAAGAAAGGAAGAAATAAAAAGCACCATCAGGCCTTGGGTAGAAGATCACCTCCGGCAAATTTTTCAGAAGAAATTCACGCCGGCGACTGAATTCTTCCACCATCGGTCGGTACAAATTCTTCTGGTATTTCAAAGCCACCAGGGCTGCTTTCTGGACGAAAGAAACAGGGTTGGAAGCGGTCTGGCTCTGGATATTAGCCACGGCCGCAGCGATCGCCTTTGGCGCCGCCAGATATCCCAGCCGCCAGCCTGTCATGGAGAAAGTTTTGGAAAAACCGTTGACCACCACGCATCTCTCTTTAATCTCTTTGTTCAGTGAGGCAATACTGACGGCCTTTATCCCGTCAAAGACAATGTGTTCGTAGATTTCATCAGAGATGCAGAGAATTTTATGAGATAGCAAGATTTCCGTCAGGTCTTCCAGTTCTTTCTGAGTGTAAACAACGCCGGTGGGATTGGCTGGCGAATTCAGAATAAAGGCTTTGGTTCGTGGAGTAATCAACTCCCGGAGATGGTCTAAGTTTGCTGTAAACCGTTCGTTTCGGGAGCAGATGACAGGTTTGCCTCCAGCCAGTTTGACCATTTCCGGATAACTGACCCAGTAGGGCGCCGGGATAATAACTTCCTCACCCGGGTTCAGAATGGCCATCATGATGTTGAAAAGGGAATGTTTGGCGCCGTTGGAGACCACAATCTGTTCCGGTGAGTAATCAAGCCCGTTTTCTCGTTCCAGTTTTTCACAGATGGCCTGCCGTAATTCTAAGATACCGCTGGAGTCGGTATACTTGGTGAACCCGGCCTTCAGGGCTGCCTGGCAGGCTTCCTTGATGACCCCCGGCGTGTCAAAGTCTGGTTCGCCCACAGAAAGGTTGATAATCTCCTTACCTTCCTGTTGCAGCTGGCGGGCCCTTCGGTTGACGGCCAGCGTTGCTGAAGGTTGAATTTCTTTCGCTTTTTCCGAGACATAATCAACCATTTTCCCTCCAGAATATCAGTTGTTCTGTTTACTCTGTATCCAGGGGAAAGCACTCCGGCGCTGCCCTTTCTCCGAACTTTCTGGCAGCCTCCTGGAGACGATAGCGTTGTTCCTCAAGTATCTGAAAAACCTCCGGCGGTGCATCCTCCACATGCTGACGATGAAATTTTTCCGCCCGCTCCAGTTTAGCCAGATTTTCCGGAACGCGCAGGGTGAACTGGTTCCGGTAATCCTGCGGGGTGTACTCCTTGTTGAGAACCTCCCGGAAAAGAAACTGCAGGTCCTCCAGACAGGGGATATAACCGGTGGGCGTGCGCCTGGCTCTAAGTTCTCCGTGGAGGCGGCGTTCCATCCACTTGATCCAGACGTGCTTATCCTGGACGGCGTTAACAAATTTCCCGCTTCCGTCCCGGAGAAAATAATTCACGGCAAAAACCACCGGCGGCTGCGTGAGTTTCTTTCCAAACTCCAGGTTGTTGCGCACATATTTGCCCAGCGGTATGGAAACAAAATCCTGGATGGACATCAGGTTGATTTCCTGAACGCCTTCCTGGCCGATAATGGCGTAAGTCGTTTCTGTTTCCAGACAGGCGCCGTAAGCCACGATGCCGTGGTCCCAGTTAAAACTTTGCTGACAGGGAAACCAGGCGCGGGCATCCCTACCACCGTAGATGATGCCAGCCAGTTCCACCCCCTGCGGGTCATCCAGGGCCGGGTCACAGTTTTCCAGCTTTTTCAGGGAAACGGTATAGCGGGCATTCTTGTGAGCCAGAGGAATTTCCTTGCCCTGGGCGTCCTTTTTCCCGCGAAACCATTTACCGGAGAAGTTCTCTCCCTCTTCCGGTACTTCCACACCCATGCCCAGCCAGTACGGCCGGCCATCTTTCACCAGGACATTGGAAAAAATCACCTCGCCCGGGCTGGTCAAAACCTTCCAGATGGTCGGGTCATCCTTGGCGTTAACATTCTGAATGATACCGAAAATTCCAGCCTCGGCGTTGGCGGCCCGGCACTTTCCCTCAATGGCTCTAAAGTAAGCGATATCATCTCCTAAGATGGTTTCGCCTGGCAGCATCGCGGTGGAGGTCTTGCCGCAGGCACTGGGGAAGGCTCCTGCCAGGTAGGTTTTTCGTTTGTTCGGCCCGGTAACTCCCATCAGGAACATATGTTCGGCCAGCCAGCCTTCCTCATCTGCCCGCCGGATAGTCAGCCGCAGGGCTAATTTTTTCAGGCCGACAGTGTTGCCGGCATACTGGGTATTAACGCTGTAAACAGTATCGGTGGAGTAGTCAATGTAAATGCGTTTCTTATCAGGTTGGGCACTGACCATGCGCTGGTCAAGCTCACCGGCTGAATGCAGCGTCGCCAGAAAGCGAGCCCTGCTGCCCAGTCGTTTGAATTCCTCGTAGCCCGGTCGGTAAAGAAGGTTCAGAGAATGAGAGACATAGTATGAGTCAGTGCATTCCAGGCAGGGAATACTGAAAATGGAATTGGCCGGCCCCAGGGTCAGGAAGCGCACAATCATGGTGCGTCCTTTCATGGCGCCCTTCAGAAGATTCCGAACTTCTTTCAGGCCGGTTTCCCTCTCTATCTGGTTGAGGGCCGGACTCAGTTTATCCCCTGCGGGCACCAGATATCTGGTTACTTCCCGGTCCCGTCCCTGGTCTTCCATGCCGTCAAAATGGACAGTGTGTCCGGGAATGTTCAGGGGAATTTCCTCACCCAGGCGGATGGCTTCCTGGCGGCTATGTTCAATGTCCCGGGGTGAGTCAGTACTTACCCAGACCTTCTCCGGTTCACACAACTGGATGGCATCAGCCACAAAAAGGTGAACCTTTTCGTTCTCAATCGCGGCCAGAATCTTAAAATCTTTTTCGGATAGGTTCTCCCTCAGCACAGATAAGACCTCACCAGACATGTCACCTCCCTGGTTTTTTTTGCTGTGGCGTTAAGTTTACCACAGCCCTGGTTTCTCTCAATAATTTCTGATTAAGCCAATTAGATAGTACGCGATTAGATTTTGGCACAATCCGGGGGGAGAAATTGACAGGGGATTTTTTTTGTGTTTAAATCCTATATGATGTATGATATAAGGCATAAGGAAATGGAAGAGAT
>JAKPFT010000047.1 GCA_029551285.1 bacterium
TCCCATACTTCTTTGCCAGCGCATACGCCGAAAGATTACTCTCCTTTATCGCTTGCCTTATCGCTATTGTCGTGGTTGCATTTCTGTGTAATCTTATTTCCATGTCGGGTATTTTACAACTTAACCTATCGTTAGTCAACAGTTATCTACATTGTGGTCTTTATGGCCCTGGGCACCGGCGTGGTGAGCGTGGCTACCTTCTATAATGTCTGGGAGAGTATTCTTCAGGAAGTTGTTTCCAGCAATGAACTGGTAACCCAGATCTACCACCTTTCCTGGAAGAGGTTTATTCCGGTGAGTATAAGCCTGACCCTAGTAATGGCAGCGCTGGCCTGCCTGGGGATGATTATCCTTTCCCATAAGGTAGCCGGACCAGCCTACCGGATTGCGAACATTCTGAAAGAACTTCAGGAAGGCCGGCAGCCTGACTTTAAGTTACGCAAGGGTGATGCTCTCTATCCTGTTCTGGAAGAGCTGAAGACATTCGCCCAGCAGCAGGACGCGATTACCAAAGCCGCGTTACGGGTAATTGCCAACTGGCGTAATACCGAAATCAAGGATATCAGTTTCAACCTTTCACTGAAAGAACTGGAAACATGTTTAGGCCGGGGCCAACCGCCTGAGGAGGGGCAAAAATCATGAAGCGCGGATTCAGTCTGATTGAAGTGGTGATTGTAGTCTTCATTGCGGCGGCCTTTGTCCTTCTCTTTGCCGGGCTGCTCAGCCGTTCCCGGGAGATGGGCCGAACGATGAGCTGCGTCAACAATATGAAACAGATTGCTCAGGCCATTGAGAACTACCAGTCTGACTGGAAGGACACACCCTTTTCGCTGACAGCACTTTCTCCGACCTATATTCCCAACCAGAAGACCTTCCAGTGCCCTCTGGACCGCTCCGGTGGCAACAGTTACGAGAATTTCTATGTCAACCGGCCGCTTTACGAGGAGGAAAGCCAGAAGATTCTCTTAGCCTGCCCGAGACACTTTGGTTACACCAGAACCGTGGCGGCTTACCTTTCCTACGCGGTGGATGTCGGCAGCAACCAGAAGGTTACTGCCAGCGGGCTACCGGTTTCCCCGGCTAAGTTTGGCCAGGAGACTTACAGCGGCGAGTTGAAGTTTGCCGACGGCACCGTAGCCAGTGTCAGTAGCGGCAAGGCTGGAATCCTTGCTTCCTTTACGGATAATCATGGACGGATTTACAGCATTATTTTCATCCCGGAAGGCCAGGCTGGTGAAAAGACTAAGGTGGAGGTTACCCATGAAGGTAACTCCCAGTTTGAGGTTATCACTCCTTCGGTGATCGCCGGTGTGGCTGGCACCAGGTTCTCAGTAGCCACCTCCTGGACTGAAGAACTGACGAAAACAGTGGTGCAGGTTTTTGAAAAGAAGGTTAAAGGAGTGCTGCGCGCCACCGGGAAACTGTTTACTCTGGAACAGGGAAAATCGCTGGTGGAAGAAACGGCCCGCTGGGAGGATGAGGGTACTTCTACCACGCCCGATAGAGATAGACGCAGGAGGGTGCCCAGGAAGCCGCCCAAACCGAAGCACTTTTATTGAGATTGTTTCAGCCTTAGATGAAGAGATGGTGGGGCAAAGTCTTTGCCGGAGGGTTATTAGCCGTTTTAGTTTTCGCCGTTTACCGTCAGGGCAGTCTGGAACGGCTGGAACTGGTTACCTATGACTGGCGGTTAAGAATAACTTCCCCTACCACACCCAGACTTCTACCCTTCGTCGTTGTTGGCATCACCGAGAATTTTCAGAGGAAAGTCGGTCAGGACTTTTCAAGGAAATACTTCTCCCATTTTCTCCGCATCTGTCAGCAAGAGGGTGCCTCAGTAATCGGTTTTGATATCTTCTTTCCGGACCTGAAAGAACCAGGGGTGGACGACGAACTGGCAAAAAGTTTGCGCTCGGCCGGCCAGACAGTCTTACCTGTTTTTTCTCCTGAGGCCCTTAAGGAAACCACTGGAGGAACTCTCCGGGTTAGTTCCCTCCGGGGCAGCCACACGCTTTTTGCTCAGGCCGCAACTTCCAGCGGCCATATCAACGTTTTACCTGATAGTGACCGTACCATCCGGAGGCTTCCCTTTCTGCTGCAGTATGGCCAGCGCCGTATTCCGCAGTTATCCCTGGAAATGGTCAGACTCCGCTCAGGCCAGCCAGAAATCAGAGCCCAGATAGCGGGTTTCGCCCGGCCAGCAGGGGTGGTTCCGTTGGGACCAGACGGAAGTTTTTACCTTCGCTTTCTGAAGCCGACCGAACTGGCTAAGTATTTTCACTCTTTTGAGGATATCCTTCTCGGGAACTATCCCAAAACCCTTTTTCACGGGAAAATCGTCCTGGTCGGACAGACAATTGTTGGCGCCAAGAACGCTGATTTAGTGCCCACACCTTTCGGTATCCAGTTTGGGGTAATGGTTCAAGCCAGTGCTCTCTGGACTGCTCTGTCAGATGCTTATATCTGGCGCCTGAACCAGACAGCGATTCTTTTCCTGCTTCTGATAGCCGGCTTCATCTCCGGCGTGGTTTTTTTTGGACGCCAGCCAGCGGCCAGCACTTTAGTTCTGATAACCTTGATCGTTGGCCTTACCTGGCTCAGCCGCTTCCTTCTGGACCGGCACGGACTTTTCCTGGAGGTGGTCCCATTTTTCGTACTTACCGGCGCCTGCTATGTTTTTTCTCTGGCGATTTCGCTTCAGTCCAGCCTGCGCACCCTTTTCAAAAAGGAAGCTGCTTTAAGTGTTCTGGAAGAAACTGAGCGGGAGATTGCTGCCCTGTTGCGTCCGGAAGAACTGGCTGTGGTTTCTGATGCGGCTGAATTTCCTTCCTTCCAGACCAACCAGGCCATTCAGGAAACCTCGGAGATTGCCCTCAGGACGCTGCTGACTTCTTTGGGGGTAGAATCAGGTGCCATCATTGTTTTTCCGTCCAGCGGCCAGCCTTCGGTACTGGTTTCTTACGGAGAGATTTGGTCCACCCTTCGTCTGGAAAGGTTCCCGGGAACTTTTTCCTCCCGGCCAGGTCCAATTTTCCTTTCCGGCGCTTCCCTGCGGGAGTGGTGCGGCTCGGCTAAAGTGAAGCAGGTGATGATTATTACCGCCGTTAGACATCCGGCCTACAGGATTGTGGGCGTGCTGGTTAATAAGGCCCCGACCATTTTTTCCGGCTCCGGCCGGTTCACCCCGGAAGACGCCAGATTGGCGGAAATGTTGTTACTGCAGACCCTGATTGCCGTTCAGAACGCCCGGTTGACCTTAGCCTTAAAAGATGCGCAGTTGGAGACAATCTTTCGTCTGGCTGTGGCTGTGGAATACCGGGACCGGGAAACCGGTTTGCATATCCACCGGGTGAGCGAGTATGCCGGGGTGATGGCTGAGGCGCTGAAGTTACCGGCCCTGGAAGTGGAACTGGTTAAAACCGCTATGCCCATGCATGACATCGGCAAGATTGCTATCCCAGACCATATCCTTCTAAAAGCGGGTATTCTTACCGAGGAGGAAAGAAAGGTGGTGCATCAGCATCCGGTGATTGGTGCCCGGATGTTAAAAGGTTCCTCCTCCCTGGTTTTAAAAGCGGCTGAAGTTATTGCCTTAAACCACCAGGAGCGTTATGATGGTTCCGGGTACCCGGCCGGGCTGGCTGGCCAGGCTATTCCTCTTTATGGACGGATTGCCGCCATCGCTGATATTTTTGATGCCCTTTCCTCAAAAAGAATTTACAAGGAAGCCATCTCTCTGCAGGAAAGCTTCCAGGTCATCAAGAAGGAGGCCGGCCATTTGGTTGACCCGGTCATGGTAGAGGCCTTTCTCCGGGAAAGGGATAAGATTGAAGAGATACATCAGCGCTACCTGGAGAGGGAAAAGCAGGAAGACGTTTTTGGTCCGCAGCTATAAGAGGGTGCGCTTGGCGAGGGTTGAACTCGCAACCTTTGGCTCCGGAGGCCAACGCTCTATCCAGTTGAGCTACAAGCGCGTTTACTATATTATAAAGCCTTGTCTCAGACAATGCCAAGACCAGGACCAATAGAACCCAATATCGTTTTCATTTTCAGTGACCAGCAGCGCTGGGATACCCTGAGTTGTTACGGAGTTCCGGCCAATCTTTCGCCAAACCTTGACCTGATGGCGTCAGAAGGGACAAGGTTTGAATTTGCCTTCACCTGCCAGCCAGTTTGCGGACCAGCCCGGGCCTGCCTTCAGACCGGAAAGTACGCTACCGAAACAGGCTGCTTCACCAACCACCGGCGGCTACCTGCTGGGGAAACCACCATAGCCCATCTGTTAAAGTCAGCCGGATACCAGGTCGGTTATATCGGAAAGTGGCACTTAGCCTCCTGCGGACCACCGGGCGGTGTGGATGATTTTCGCCAGCGGCCAGTTCCGCCTGAGAGACGCGGTGGCTATGATGACTTCTGGCTGGCTTCAGATGTGCTGGAGTTTACTTCCCATGCCTATGACGGTTATGTCTTTGATGGCCAGGGCCGCCGCCGCGATTTTCCGCCAGGCCGATACCGTGTCCAGGTGCTGACCGACTGGGCGATAGAGTATCTGGAAAACTGCTCATGGGAAAAACCTTTCTTTCTCTTTCTCTCTTACCTTGAACCTCATCACCAGAATGACCACGGCCATTTTGAAGGGCCGTATGGCTCCAGAGAAAAGTTTTCGGCCTGTCCGGTGCCGGCTGACCTGAAGAATTTGGAAGGAGACTGGGAAAGGGAGTATCCGGATTACTTAGGCTGCTGCGCCAGTCTGGATGAGGCGGTGGGCCGGCTCAGGAGGTGTCTGGAGCGGCTGGGGCTACTGGATCAGACCCTGGTAATTTATACCTCTGACCACGGCTGCCATTTTCGTACCCGCAACAGCGAGTATAAACGTTCCTGCCACGAAAGTTCCATCCGGATTCCCCTGATTATTTCCGGACCGGGTTTCCGTACCGGTAAGGTAGTTAGCCGGCTGGTCAGTCTGATAGATTTGCCTCCCACCATCTTAAAGAGCGCCGGTGTTTCTGTCCCTCTAAGTATGCGTGGCCGGGCTCTGCAGGAGACGCTGTCTCCGGAAAAAGACTGGAGGGATGAGATTTTCATTCAAATCAGCGAGTCCCAGGTCGGACGAGCCTTGCGCACCAGGCACTGGAAATATTCGGTCATGGCGCCGGGCAAAAACGGTGTCTCTGACCCTGGAAGTAATTTTTACAGGGAAGAGTTTCTTTATGACCTGAGCCAGGACCCGCTGGAGCAAAATAACCTGGTGGCTGAGCCAGGCACCGCGGTTATCCGCAGGCAACTGGCCAGCCGGTTGAGAGAAAGGATGGTTGAAGCCGGGGAAAGTCCGCCGGTCATCAAACCAGCCGGTTAGCTGGAGGAGGCTATGGCTTCACTTACCAGGCAGCAGAAGGAGCATCTTCTCCAGTGGTTGTTGATGGTTCTGCCTGGAGAAGTTATGGTGCTGCGCTATCCCGGGTCCAGCCGGTTTTTGCTAAGGATGGCGGGAGTTAGTTTCTTGGCTGGCGGCTGGCTGCGGCTTCTGGGTTGTTACCCGGGAAAACCAGAACCGCTCGCTCTTGATTTTGTTTCTGGCTTTCTGGCCTTTTCCCTGGCTGGTTTTCCGCGCTCAAAGAAGGGCGCCGGTTTTCTCCTGCCAGCAGTTATTCTGCCCCACCTTCTGTATATTCTGAGCCAGCCAGAGCTCGGCCCGGCCGGCTGGCGCCGGTTTCTCCGGAAGAGGCGAAGTAAATAATTCTTCAGCATTTGTCTTTTAATAACTTTTCCGGTAAAATCGTGCTGTTAACCCCTCAGCGTGAAAAAATGATTCAGGAAACCGTAGCCAGAATTCTTCAGGCGGAAGAAGAGGCCAGGAAAAAGATAGAAGAGGCTAAAAAACAGGCGGAAAAAGAACTTCTCCTGGTTGAAGCCCAGGCACGGCAGCTGGTGGAAAAGACCAGGCAGCAGACCCTCAGAGAAATTGAAGAGACCAGACGAAGGGAAAAGCAGCAGTGGCAGATGGAGAAGGAGCAAATGCTTGAGCAACTCCGGTCAGAAGTCCAGAACCGAAGGAACAAGAATAAGCAGGTCCTGACCGCTCTGGCCATTAGATTTTTTCAGGAATTAATCTCTCCGGAGAGATAAATGCGACAGTTAGCCAGATATGCTTTTGCCAATGCCCGGGTAAGGGCCCTTCTGTCTCAGTTGCTTGATGAGGCTGCCTGGCGCCGTCTGCTGGAAGCCAGAGACCTCCAGGAGGTTCTTTCGTTACTTCAGAGCACCCCTTACGGTCGGATACTGGCTTCTTTCACCGGCGTGAAAGAAGAACTGGTTGGCCTGGAGCGAACCCTGAAACGGCAGGATATCGCTCTCCACCGAAAACTGGCCCGGTCAGTTTCCGGGGAAAAAGAGAAAAGTCTGATTCTTCTGCTCTGCCAGCGGTACGAAGTGGAAGAACTGAAGACCGCCTTGAGGTTGTGGCATGGAAAGCCAGCCGTTGAGCCTGAACGGTACCTCCTGGGAGAGACCATTCTGGCGCCGATTGACTTTTCCCAGGTAGTAACGGCTCGTTCTCTGGAAGAAATTATTGTCCTTCTGGACGAGACTGACTATAAGTTGCCGTTAATTAAAGCCAGACTTCGTTTTCAGGAAACAGGTTCTCTCTTCTTCCTGGAAGCCTCGCTTGATTTAGACTACTATCGGCGTCTGGTAGAAGCTACCAGACATCTTTCTTCCATGGACCGGCAGATTGCCCGGGTACTGATTGGCCTGGAGATTGACCAGGAGAATATCAACTGGTTGGTAAGACAGCGGCTTTATTATTCACTCGGCCTGGAGCAGTTCCTGGAATGGGTAATTCCTGGCGGGTGCCACATTAGCCAGGAGAGTATTCGGGCTTCTTATGTTGCTGATGGCCACCAGCACATTATGGAAGCGCTGGCCCGGGGTCCGTATCAGGCCTTAAAAAAATTTTCCGGAGAAGATTTTCACCTCATGGAACGGTTTCTTCACGAAGTCCTTTTACACCAGGTAAAGAAAACACTGGCCGGTTTTCCTTTCACCATCGGCACTCTGTTAGGTTACCTCATTCTGAAGAAAAGGGAGACAAAACTTCTGCTTTCTCTCTGTTACGGGAAAGCCGCCGGACTCAGCCAGCCAGACATAGAAAGGTTAATCGTCCCCTGAGCCGTACCCGGAGGAAGGATGCTGACACCTGAACCGATGGAGCTCGTTACTCTGGTGGTCTTCAAAGAGAAGGCTGAGGCCGTGGCCACCAGGCTGTTAGAGTTAGGTTTGTTTCAACCGGCTGACTGGCAAAATTTAGCCGGACCGCTCCAGAATCTTTCACCGGTGCAACTGGAACGAGAAATATCTCAGTGGCAGGCTCTGGAAACTCGCTTCCGGGATCTGGTGCGTCAGTTAGGTTGCGAAGCGCTTCCTTCCGAAGAAAAAAGGGCCCTTACCGCCGGTGAGGTTGAAGAACAACTCTCCACCATGGAAAAAAGTTTCCAGCCAATCCAGAACAGAGAAAGGGAATTGACCGAGGAGATAAGAACCAGAGAAGCAATGCTGGCTCAGGTAATTAGAAGTTTGCCAGTGCCACTTCCGCCGGAGAAAAGGTATTCCTTCCTGGAAGTGCATCTGGGAACAATGCCGGAGAAAAACTTGCCGGTTCTGGAACGAAGTTTAAGTGGTATTCCCCATGTTTTCTTTCCGGTCAGTCAGGAAAGACAGAGGGGTATTTATTTGCTGGTGGGACTGAAGCGGGACCGGGCTCTCCTGGAAGCCATCCGGAAGGATGTGGGCTGGGAGAAAGTGGAATTTCCTCCGGAACAAGAAGGTCTTTCCCGGGCCGTGGAAGAAAAATTGAGGCAGGAGTTGAGCCGGCTTAGCCAGCAGCTGGCGGCTTTGAAAGAACAGAAAGAGCAATTGCGGGAGAGGCTGAAGGAAAAACTGAGCCGGATAGCTTTTTCCATCGCCCTGAAGAAAGGACTGCTGACAGCCCACCGCTACATGCTTACCACCGAGAGAACCGGTTTGCTGGCCGGCTGGGTTCCGGCGGACCGGGTGGAGCAGGTTATCCAGGAAGTCAGGTCTCTTTCGCCGGTCTGCCACTGGGAAAGGACCACTGCTGAAGCCACCGGCCTGCCCAGGGAGCAGATTCCGGTGTTGCTGAAGCAGCCGGCGCTACTGAAACCCTTCCAACTGCTGGTGAAATCGTACGGGCTGCCCTGTTACGGCACGGTTGACCCCACACTTTTTGTGGCCATCTCGTTTCTACTGATGTTTGGTGCCATGTTTGGAGATATCGGCCACGGTCTGGCGCTGGCTCTCACCGGCATGTTTCTTCACCGGAGCCAACGGATAGCCTTGCGCCAGGCGGGAGCACTCCTTCTTTACTGCGGGGCAAGCGCCACGGTCTTTGGCTTTCTTTACGGGAGTCTGTTCGGGTTTGAATATTTGCCGGCGGTCTGGAACAGACCCATGGAAAACATAACCGGCCTTTTTCAGGTAAGCCTGGCCTTCGGGGTGGGCCTGATTACCCTGGGGGTATTGCTCAATGTCGTCAATGCTGTCCGGGACCATGATTATCTCCGGGCTATCTTTGACAAGGCCGGCCTGATCAGTGGTCTGGTCTACTGGATAGGGATTGCGTTGATTCTGAAATGGGTATCCGGTAAAATTCCTGTTTCGCCGGTGGAAGTTTTTCTGCTGGCCAGCGGTTTTCTCCTTCTCTTTGTAGGGCCCTTTCTGCAGGTGTGGCGGCATCCGGGCCAGCACAGCCTTTTTGAGACTTTTATGGAAAGTTTGATTGGTCTGGTGGAAGTGGTCATGGGCTATCTGGCCAACACCGTTTCCTTTATCCGGGTGGCGGCTTTCGCACTGGCGCACGCCGGGCTTTTTCTGGCTATTTTCCAGCTGACCCGTCTGACCGGCGGCCACGGTGTGGTGGCCGGCATCATTCTGGTTGCCGGCAACATCCTCATTGTCCTTCTGGAAGGACTGGTGGTGACCATCCAGAGTTTGCGGCTGAACTACTACGAATTTTTTTCCCGTTTTTTTGTGCCCGGCACCCAGGAGTACCGTCCTCTGACTTTGCCGTGATGGTTAATCGGGTTAACAGTTAAGCCGTCCAAGAAAGGAGAAGATATGGAAAAGAGTGCGCAGAAAAGGTTGCTGGTCAATCTGGTACTGTGGCTAACGGTGGGTTGCCTTCAGACGGTCTGGGCCCAGACCGCCACGGATGCGGGCGTGGTTCGCTGGGCTTATCTATCAGCGGCCCTGGCGACCGGGTTGAGTGCTCTGGCCGCCGGGATTGCGGTAGCCTACGTGGGGGCCGCGGCTGTTGGGGCGATGAGTGAGAAACCGGAACTGGCAGGCCGGGCTTTGATTTATGTTGGCCTGGCTGAGGGTATTGCCATTTACGGGCTCATCATCGCCATAATGATTCTGGGCAAGGTACAATGACCTTCTTCTGCATTGCTGACCCGGAAAGTGGCCTGGGGTTTATGCTGGCCGGGGTGCAGACCCGGATGGTACTGACCCGGCCCCAGGCGCTGGAAGCGCTGCGAGAAGCCTTAAGCCATCACGAGGTGGGCATCATCCTGGTCACCAGTGAGATTCTTAACCTGGTGCAACAGGAAGCGGAAACCCTGCTTTACCAGCAGGAATTTCCGCTGATCTTAGAAATACCTTCCCGGGGTAAAAGAATGCGGCGCCGGCCGGTGAATGAGTTCCTGAAGGAAATATTAGGGGTCAGCGTGTAAGGTCAAGAAAGGTCAGGGCAACGATGAAAAGGAAAGAGTTGATGCCGGAGGAGAGTGCGGCTAACGCGGAAGTTATCTGCCAGACAATTCTTCAGGAGGCTGAAGAACAGGCCAGGGAGATTCTAAAACGGGCGCACCAGGAGGCAGAAAAGGTAAGACAGGCCGGTCAGCAGCAGGCAGAAAAGTTGCGTCAGGAATTGCTGGCTGAATACCAGCTGCAGCGCCTCAAACTGAAAGACTTCCTTTTTGCCAATCTTCAGTTAGAAAAGAGGAAGATTTTGCTGGAAGAGAAAAACGCCTTTTCCGAGGCGGTCTTGAAAGAGGTTACCAGCCTGGCGGAGCAGTTCCGGACCAGCCCGGATTATCCTAACTTTCTGGTGCGGTGCCTCGCCGAAGGCGCCAGGGTGCTGGACCAGGACCGGCTGGTCGTCTTTTATTCTCCGGCCGATGAACCATTTTTCCAGCCAGCCGCGGTAGAGGAGATGAAAAAACAGTGCGCTCAGGTAAGAAACCGGCCCACAGAAATTATTCTGCGTCCCGGAGACTTTCAGGAGATCGGCCTGGTCCTTCAGTCCGGGGACGGCCGGATGATTTTTGATAACAGATTTTCTGCCCGCCTTAAGAGAAAAGAGGAGCAAATCAGGAGACAACTGCTGAAGGAGAACTTGTAAATGGCTGAGGTGGTTGGTCGCGTCTATCGGGTGAGCGGTCCGGTGGTGGAGGTGGAAGAAGCCTGGAGCCTTTCCATGCTGGAAGTGGTTGAGGTGGGCAATCTTCACCTGGTAGGCGAAGTCGTTCACCTGAAAACAGGACATGCTTTTGTTCAGGTTTACGAAGACACCACTTCTCTTAAGCCCGGCGACCCTGTTTACTCCAACCACGAGCCCCTCTCGGTGGAACTGGGCCCCGGGCTTTTAGGCAGCATCTTTGATGGCGTCCAGAGGCCATTGCAACTGATCCGGGAAAAGCAGGGGATGGCCATTGCCCGGGGCATCCACCTGCCACCCCTGGAAAGGACCCGTCGCTGGGAGTTTGCGCCGGTGGCCAGCGCCGGCCAGCAGGCAGGTCCCGGCGCGATCATTGGCGAGGTTCAGGAAACCGGCCTGGTCAGGCATCTGATTATGGTGCCACCAGGTCTTTCTGGCCGGCTGGTCTGGGTAGCTCCGCCAGGTGACTACACTGTTGAAGATAAAATTGCCGTCCTTGATACCGGCCAGGGGCAAGTTCCCTTAAGACTTTTCCAGCGCTGGCCGGTACGTCGCAGCCGGCCTTACCAGCGCAAAATTGAACCTAACGAGCCGCTCCTTACCGGTCAACGGGTCATTGATACCCTCTTCCCTCTGGCTAAAGGTGGCAGTGTCGCTGTCCCGGGCGGTTTCGGGACCGGAAAGACGGTGGTTCAGCACCAGATGGCCAGGTGGAGTGATGCCGATATTGTCGTTTTTGTTGGTTGCGGGGAACGGGGAAATGAAATGACGGATGTCCTGTTGAGCTTCCCCAGTCTGGTGGACCCCAGGCAGGGCCGGCCGTTGATGGAACGAACCATCCTGGTTGCCAATACTTCCAATATGCCGGTGGCGGCCCGGGAGGCAAGTATCTACACCGGGATTACCCTGGCAGAGTATTACCGGGACATGGGCTACCACGTGGCGCTGATGGCTGATTCCACCAGCCGCTGGGCCGAAGCGCTCCGGGAACTTTCTGGTCGCCTGGAAGAGATGCCGCTGGAGGAAGGTTTTCCCGCCTATTTGCCCTCAAGACTGGCTGAATTCTATGAGAGAGCCGGCGCTGTCCGGAACCTGAATGGCCGGTCTGGTTCCATTTCTATCATCGCTTCTGTTTCACCGCCAGGCGGAGATTTTTCCGAGCCGGTGACCGCCCATACCAAACGGTTTATCCGCGCCTTCTGGGCGCTTGACCGGGAACTGGCCAATGCCCGGCACTATCCGGCTATCTCCTGGACGGAAAGTTACTCGGAATATCTTGAAGATGTCCAGAACTGGTGGCACGAAAAAATCAGCCCGGAATGGCTTTCCCTGCGCTACGCTATCATGGAAATCCTGCAGAAGGAGCAAAAGCTGATGCAGGTGGTCAAACTGATAGGACCGGATGTTCTGCCGCCAAGCCAGCGGCTCATCCTGGAAACAGCCGAACTGTTCAAGAATGCCTTTCTGCAGCAGAACGCCTTTGAGCCGGTGGATGCCTTTACTTCGCCGAAGAAGCAGCTCCTCATGTTGAAGGCCATCATGCGCTTCCACGAGAAAGCAGAAATGGCGGTGAAGAATGGTCTGGCGGTTTCCCGGATCAGGCAGTTACCGATTTACCAGAAGTTGTTGCGGATGAAAACGAATTACCCGGAAGATGCCCTGGACAGACTGGAAGAGTTCCTGAAAGAGTTTGAGACAGCCTTCCAGCAGGAGGAGTTTTAATGTCTGAGTACGACCTGAGAGAATATCAAGGACTGGAAGAAGTTGTTGGTCCCATCTTCATCATCAGGGGTATTCACAGTGTTGGTTATAACCAGCTGGTGGAAATTACTGACAGTGAGGGTCGTTACCGGATCGGGTTGACCCTGGAGGTTGGCCAGGGATACGCCGTTGTGCAGGTGCTGGGCGGGACTGCTGGTTTATCCCTGGGGAATTGCCGGGTCCGTTTCCGGGGCCGTCCTCTGACCATTGGGGTCAGCGAGGAAATGTTAGGACGTGTGTTCAACGGCCTGGGCGAGCCTCTGGATAATCTGCCGGCACCTCTGGCTGAAGAGATGGCTGATGTCAACGGGCTGACCATAAATCCAACCGCCAGGGATTATCCCCGCAATATCATTGAAACCGGGTTGAGTGCGATTGATGTCATGAACACCCTGGTGCGGGGGCAGAAACTGCCGATTTTTTCAGGTAGTGGCTTGCCGCATAACACCATTGCGGCTCAGATTGCCAGGCAGGCAAGGGTTAGAGGCGAGAGTTTCTGCATCGTTTTTGCGGCGATGGGCGTTAAGTATGATACCGCCCGTTTCTTCCTCCGGGGTTTTGAAGAGTCAGGGGTCTTAGAGCGGGTGGCCGTTTTCCTCAGCCTGGCAGACAGTCCCTCCATTGAAAGGCTGATGACGCCCCGGGTGGCTCTTACCTGTGCTGAATTTTTGGCTTTCCGCAAGAATATGCATGTGCTGGTCATCATGACGGATATGGCCAATTATTGCGAAGCGTTGCGGGAACTTTCCACCATCCGGGGAGAAATCCCGGCCCGTAAAGGCTACCCTGGATATCTCTACAGCGATCTGGCCAGTCTTTATGAACGGGCCGGAATGGTGAAAGACCTGGCCGGTTCCATCACCCAGTTGCCAATTCTGACCATGCCCAATGATGATATCACCCATCCCATACCTGACCTGACCGGCTTTATTACTGAAGGCCAGATCGTCTTAGAAAGAGAATTGTCAGTCCGGGGTATCTATCCGCCCATTGCCGGGTTGCCCTCTCTTTCCCGTCTGATGAAGGATAATATCGGGAAAGGGCTTACCCGGGAAGACCATCCGGCTCTGGCCGCCCAACTCTTCTCCTGCTATGCCCACGTCAAGGATATCCGGGCCCTGGCCGCCATCGTGGGCGAGGAAGAACTTGCCCCACTGGACCATCTTTATCTGCAGTTTGGCGAGTCTTTTGAGCGGGACTTCCTCTGCCAGGGGGTAGACCAGCGCCGCAGCCTGGAGGAAAGTCTGGACCTTGGCTGGGAGATTCTCTCCCTGCTACCCCGGGAAGAACTGGTCCGTATCAGCGAAGAAATGCTGGGTAAATACTATCGGGGAAAAGATGAACGGTAAGTTAGCAGCGACCAGGACCAATTTTCTAAAGGTAAAGAAAAATCTGCTGGTGACCCGGGAGGGCCACGAGTTACTGGACGAGAAACGGCGGATTCTTCTCAATGAACTGAGCGGTCTGGCCAGTATTGTGGCCCGCGCAGAAGAGGCACTGGACCAGGCTCTGGAACAGGCTTACGCGGCCGTTGACCGGGCCACGGTAGCCATGGGCCAGCCGGCACTGGAACAACTGAGTTTTGCCGTGGACCTGAAAACCGACCTTTCCCTGTCTCAGCGCCGGCTGATGGGAGTTAGTACGCCGGTGGTCCGGATGGAGATGGTGGACCATCCCCCTTATTTCAGTCCCCACCAGGTAAGTCTTTATGTGGACGAGGCCATTGTGCGCTTCAAGGAAATACTGAAGATGCTGTCGGCCCTGGCCGAGAAAAAGATTGCGCTTCTGCGACTGGCGCATGAGGCTTCCCGCACCATCAGGAAGGTCCGGGCCATGGAGAAAATTCAACTGCCGGAACTGGAAAAAACTCTGAAATTTATCGGCGAGCGGCTGGACGAAGAATCACGGGAGGCCTTTTCCATTCTGAAGTTGCTGAAAGAGCGAGAACGCAGGAGATAACCGGGAGGTAAGGTGCCGATAGAAAACATTGCCGTCTGTGTGGCCGGCGACCCGGCCGGTTCTCTGCCCACGGCCAAATTTGGCATTTATCTCGCGAAGTGTCTCGGAGCCAGGCTCACCGCCATCCATGTGATTGATGAGAAAGCCCTGCAGGAACTGTTGCGCAGCCACATCCTGGTCCGCGTGGAAGCCCTGGAATACGAGAGGGAAATGGAAAGCCAGGCGAAATCCTTTCTGGAACGTTTCCGTCAGGCAGCGGAAGCCAGGGGTGTCATTTTCCAGGCAGTACTGCGCCGGGGCATCCCGCATCAGGAAGTGACCAAAGCCATCAAGGAATTCGGGGCTCAGTTGCTGGTGATGGGAGAACTGAAAGAGGCGCTATCCCTGAAAGAAAGATTTTTTGATGAGGGCAGTCTGATTTTCTACCGGTGTCCCTGTCCGGTGGTTGTGGTCAAAGACCCGGCCAGTGTGGAAAGTCTTTATCGGCAACTTTCAGTGGGCGCACGTGGATTCGAACCACGAACCCCTGCGTTATCAGCACAGTGCTCTGCCCTTGAGCTATGCGCCCGCAGTTCATTGTTTTTAAATAATTCTTAAAGTGTCTCGGGGACACCTGCGGCCGGGCGTCCACACCATATCTGTCCGGCCAGCTTAAAGGTGTGCCGTTCCTCTAATTTTCACCTAAATGTTCACCGGGATTATTATAACAGAATTTAAGAAGCAGGCAATTTTCTATAAGTCTCCAAATGTTTCTTTACTCTGGCCTGACTATCCCTTTTAACCGTTTTCAGTTGCTTACACTGATTATAACATAGTTTTGCTCGGCGGCTAAATCTGACCTGATAACTCAAAAGCCATCGCCTGCCAGGAAAAAAGTAACCTTTCAGGAAGACCTGAAGATTTCTCGGGAGGCTCAGGCAGGCGCGATTGTTGCTGTTAGATTGGCGCTAACGATTTAACAGGTCTCTCTACCGGAAGGCTGAGTGGCCGGAGAAACGGGGTTAAGGTTTTCAATAATTACTTCCGGCTTCTCCTTAAGATTATAAGATGTTTACTGGCGCAAAGTATCTCAATCCCGTGGATTTCACCATCCGGGCCATAGTCAATGGCGAGAAGGCAAGTTTTTCCCGCCGGCTTAACTCTTCTTCTGGGTCCAGTCTTCCAGGAATTTTCTGACGAGGTCCTTGGCGCCCAGGGCAAAAGCTAACGAGGCGCCAAAGCAGAAAGAGGCCAGCACCACAATGAAGACATTGCCGATGAATTCCGCGGCAATGCCGATTTCCTGAAGTGCCACCACAACACCAAAAATGGTGATGACGGCCCGGGTCAGTCTTCCTAAGAAAATGGCTTTTTCCAGACCGGCATTGGCCGCCGAGGTCCGGACAATTTCTCCTAAAAGGTTGCCCAGGAACATCCCGAAGATGAAGATGAGCAACCCGAGGACAAATTTCGGGATAAACCCCAGCAGGGAATCTATGACTGTTGCGGGGATTTCAATGCCGGCAAAATTGATGGCGATAAACGCCACTACCAGCATCAGCAGCCAGTAAACTCCGGTGGCCAGCAGTTCTGAGGCAGAACTTCTGACACTGCCTTTATCCAGAACAGTCTTCAGGCCTGAGTCCTCTACCAGGTTGTCAATCTTTAGCAGCCGGAAAAGACGGATGAGCAACATCCGCAGCAGACGGGCAATCACCCAGCCAATAAGAAAAATAAACAGGGCTCCCACTATCCGGGATAGCCCGGTCCAGAATCTTTCCATCAAGTTCTGTAACGGCTCCAGAATCCTGTCTCTCACCATAAAGACCTCCTTTCCCTGATAGCGATTACGAACTGGCTTCCCTCAAAATGGTGTGTTCTCTCACTTCAGAAAGGGGCTGAAAACTCCTTCCGCCAGCCTGGAAAAACTTACCGAAAAACTCCAGATACTGTAAGCGGCTGGAATGAACATATGCGCCCAGAAGATTGATGGCCAGGTTCCCCAGGTGACCGAACAGGAACAATAATCCGGCCAGGACAAATCCGATGACCGGGACTTCCCTGGCCAGGGAAACCATTTCGTTGATGGCCAGACCCAGCACCGAAGTGGTCAGGCCCAGGCCGAAAAGGCGGCAGTAACTTAACGGGTCTCCTAAGAGATTTCCGGCCAGCACATTGTAGGGTGCGTAAAAAGCCCAGAAAAGTTTCAGCATCACTTCTTTCTGTTCAGCAGCTTTTATAATGGTCAGCATTAACAAACAGAAACCGAATGAGGCCAGAGAGGTGATGAAGACCGTTCTGTTACCCGGACCGGTTAAACCTGACAGGCCGATGATAGGCAAAAGCAGTTGAATCAGAAAAAGCAGCCCTGGTTCCAGCATCCCTGGCAGGTTCCGACGCTGTCCCCAGAGGTTAAGGAAAAGACCCCAGAGAATCTGGAGATAACCCAGGACAATCGCCAGGCCGAGAAACAAAAAGGCCTCCCTGTTGCCACCCAGGGGATTAAGTAACACCAGCCGCTGCAAAGACTCCCTCACAGACCAGCCTGGAGGAAGACGGGAGAGCAAATCGCCGCACCAGCCACCGGTCAGCGTCCCCAGGATGACCGTGGCCAGCCCGGAAATAATCATCAACTGAAAAAATTTACGCAACTGAAGTTGATAGCGAAAACGGTGGGTTAACCAGAGAGACAAGCCGGCCAGGATTATTCCGTAGGCCGCATCGGTCAGGCAGTAAGCAAAGGAAAGCGCAAAGAAGAAGGAAAGGGGGCCGCTGGGGTCAAGCGTGCCATAAACCGGTCGGCCGTAAAGGTCGGTGACTACCTCAAAAGGCCTTACCAGCGGCGGATTTTCCAGTTTCACCGGCGGATTTTCTTCCGGCAGAGCCGGTCTGGTTACCAGGCAGTGGTCCGGCGCGTATTTGTCCAGTAATTGTTGAAACTGCCTCAACGAAGTCCGGGGTACCCAGCCGGAGAAGCCGTGGACCAGCCTGGAGGTACCGACCAGTCTGAAACTTTCCTCCACCAGAAGCCGGCTTCGGTACCAGTCAGAAAGGACCAGGACTTTTTCCCGCCACTGAAGAAGCTTTTCCCGTTCTGCCATTACTTTTTCTTTTTCTCTCTTCAGTTGCTGGAGCCGCAGACGCACCTGCTTGAGAATCAAGGCTGGCCGGCGACCGTAGGGAGTAATCGGTACCGGACTGGCTCCTTGTTCCATTAATTCCTTCTCCCACCGCTGGCTTTTTTCTTCAGGAAGAAGGACCAGGATCAGACTCCTGGTGTGGCCCTGATGCAAAACATAGAAAGGAAACTCCTTCTTTTCTTCCAACGTTTTGCCTCTGGCCGCAGGCAGACTGTAGAAACGGCCAGAAAAGCCTTTGAGCGTCTTTAATTCCGCGGGAGCCAGGTCAAGATGCTCTATCAACTCCAGTTCGGCCTCCATTTCTTTCAGCCGTTTCTCCCGGAGTGTCACTCGCTCAATATTTTCCTGCCACTGACCGGCCAGGGAAGCAATGAATTCCAGAGGGGTCTCCCGGAGCACCTTTTCTTCTTCCTGGCGACTGAGCAAAACCTTGCCGGTAGCCTGCTGACCCAGAATCTTTTTCACCAGTTCAATTTTCTGAAGGCCTGTCTCGGCCCGGGAAGAAACCGGGGAGCCTGTTTTGAAACCGAACTCTGAAGGTAAACCATCAAGTTCCGCCAGGGCCGCCTTCTGGAGTTGCTCCAGCAGCGGTTCAGGACTACCTACCAGAAACAGATAAAAACGCAGCATCGCGGCAACCATTTATTCTTCCCGGTTTATTTTCACATATTCTTCCGTGAGGTCACAACCCCAGGCTGTAGCCTGATGCTGACCCCGGCCCAGGTCAAGGTCAATCTGAATTTCTTTCCCGGCCAGACGCCGTTTAATCTCCTGGTCAGAGAAGGGGACCGGTTGACCGTGATACACCTCTATCCCGCAGAGTTTCACCCTGATTTTCAGGGGATCAAGCCGGACATTGGTGGAACCCACCGCCGCCAGAATTCTACCCCAGTTGGGCCAGCCACCAGCCAGGGCTGTCTTGACCAGATTAGAGCCGGCAATCTGTCTGGCCGCCTTTCTTGCGTCCTGGCGGGAAAAAGCACCGGTAATTCTGACTTCCACAGACTTGCTGGCACCCTCACCATCAAAGGCAATCGCCCTGGCCAGTTCCTGGCAGAGTTCCTTAAGAGACCGGGCAAAGGCCTGGTAGGCTTCCGTCTCCGGATGAATCGTCTGATTACCGGCCAGTCCATTGGCCAGCAAAAGCACAGTGTCGTTGGTGCTCTGGTCGTTGTCCACAGTAATCATGTTGAAAGAATCATCCACGGCCTCCTGGAGAGCCAGGGAGAGCGCTTTTTCCTCAATAACCGCGTCAGTGGTGAGAAAACACAGCATCGTCGCCAGATGCGGCTTAATCATGCCGGCACCCTTGGCCATACCGCCGATGACCACGCTTTTTCTCCGGCCGGTCAGCCCTGTTTCTCTCTGGGCCTCTTTGGGATGGGTATCGGTGGTCATAATCGCCCGGGCCGCCGAGAGATGGCCGTCCCGGGAGAGATTTTGTTTCAGCTCCGGCAAAGCCGCCAGGAGTTTTTCCAGCGGTAATGGCCGGCCAATAATTCCGGTGGAGGCCAGCAGGACTGAGGAAGCCGGCAGGTCAAACAACTGGCCGGTTTTCTCCGCCAGGTGAACGGTGAGTTCCCTGCTGGAAGGACCGTTGCAGGCGTTGGCATTGCCGCTGTTGGCCAGAATGATTCTGACGGAAGCGGAGGGTAGATGCTTCTGGCTCCAGACAAGACTGTGCGCTTTAAACTGGTTTGTGGTAAAACATCCGGAGGCCACGCAGTCCTTTACGGAAAACACCAGGGCCAGGTCCTTCTGCCCGTCCGGCTTTATCCCGCAGCTTACCCCGGCGGCCAGAAAACCTTCAGGATAGGTTACACCGGCACCCATCAAATCTCCTTTTCCTTCAGGATGATGTTAAGCAACGCCAGGTCCCATGGTCGGGTGACCTTGATGTTCTGGTTTTCTCCCGGGACCACGCTTACCGGAAAGCCAAGTTGCTCCACCAGAAAAGCATCATCGCTTCCGTAGCAACCGGTGCGCCTGGCCAGGCGAAAGGCTTTTTCCAGCAAGTCCCGACGGAACCCCTGAGGCGTCTGCACCGCCACTAAGTTTTCCCTGGGTATGCTCACCCTGACATAGCCGCCATCCACCCGTTTAACGGTATCGGTCACCGCCACGACAGGCACACAGGCTCCACGCTGCTGCGTTCTCTGAATTACCCGTTCAATCAACCCTCTGTCAGTCAACGGTCGGGCGACATCGTGAATGAGGACAATCTCACATTTCCTGGAAAGGTGTTGCAACCCCTTCCAGACAGATTCATGTCTTTCCTGACCGCCGGCCACAACCTTTTTCAGACCAGACCAGTTCACCAGCCACTTCTCCTTTTCCCTCAGACAGGAAGCAGGCAGTACCAGGACAATCTCCTCAATTGCCGGCACACTACTAAAGGTCTTCAGGGAATAAAAAAAAAGAGGGTAACCGCCGACGGAAATCAGAGCCTTTGGCCTGTCTTGACCGAGCCGGCGTCCCTGGCCAGCCCCAACCAGTATGGCCCCAACCATTTTTTTCCGGGGGAAGGGAAGATGAAAGCTGGTTGTTAGCCCCTGAAAAAGTTGTTCCCTCAGTTTTGAGACTTCAATTTGGCAAAGATAATGCGGCCGGTGGTGGTCTGAATGGCGCTGTCAATGACAATGTCCATTATCTTGCCGACATGAACGGCCGCGTTTTCTACCACCACCATGGTACCATCTTCCAGGTAGCCCACGCCCTGGCCGGCTTCCTTTCCTTCCTTGACGATTTTCAGATTGATTTCCTCTCCGCTCATCAACCGCGGCCGCATCAGGGTCGCCAGGCTGTTCAGGTTTAAGACCCGGATATTCTGGACCTCAGCCACTTTCATCAGGTTGAAATCATTGGTCAGAATGGCCGCTTTTAGCTGGGAGGCCATCTTGACTAATTTGGAATCCACCGCTTCAATATCCGGAAATTCCATGTCATAGATTTTCACATCCAGCCGGTCATCCTTGCGCAGACGATTGAGCACATCCAGCCCCCGCCGGCCCCGTTGTCTTTTCAGTTCGCTGGAACAATCAGAAAGTCCGTGAAGTTCCCGAATAATGAATTTGGGGATGACGATGGTGTAGTCAAGGAAACCGCTCAGGGCCAGTTCGTAGACGCGGCCATCAATCAATACGCTGGTATCCACAATGAGAAGTTTTTGTTCCGGGCCCTTGCTTCCGTGGAGAAAGGGTAGCACAAAACCAAGTTCCTCCACCCCCTTGATGGCATACATAATTCCCAGATAGGAGAAGGCAAAATAAAGTGAGAAACGCAGGACATTTCCCTTGACCGGGTCTTCAATGGGAATGAGCAGAAGAAAGTTGGCCAGAAGAATGGCGGTGACCAGACCTACAATCAGTCCGCCAATAGCCAGCACCATTTTTTTCACCGGCACCCGGCTGACCAGGATTTCCAGTCCAATCACGGCCAGCGAGCCAAAAAGACCCACCAGCACACCGGCCAGACGTACCTCCGGGGATAGATAATATCCGGTAAGGGTGCTCAGCAGCACAAAAAAACCTCTGATGACATGAACCGCCATCTCTCCCCCTTCTCAAAATTTCCGACATCCAGGACTTTTCAGCCCCTTTGTTAGCAGGGTAATATCCTGTAGATATTATATCCCATCAGTTACAATTCTTCAAGTCCCTTTGAGGCAAAACTCCACCGCTTCCTTCAACCAGCGCACCGGATATACCTGGAGACCGGTGGCAGGTACATCCCGGCTATTGCCCTGGGGAACGATGGCACTCTGAAAACCAAACCTCGCTGCCTCTTTCAGCCGCTGGCTGATCTGGCCGATCGGTCTGACCTCGCCGGTCAACGCCAGTTCGCCCATCGCCACGCAGGCTGTCCGCGGAGCCAGGTCCTTAAGGGAGGAGACGCAGGATAAGGCTAACGGCAGATCAGCACCGGTTTCTTCCACCTTCAGACCGCCGCCTACATTGATATACACATCATGGGTCCCGAAGTTATAATGCAGTTTCTTCTCTAAGACAGCCAGAACCATGGAGACCCGATTGTAATCAAGGCCGGAGACAGACCTTTTTGGCACCCCGTAATAAGTAGGGGTAGTCAGGGATTGAACTTCCACCAGCAGGGTGCGGGTCCCCTCCTGTGCGGGAAAGATAATCGCTCCGGGTAACATCTGGTGAAAATCAGGCAGGAATATGCCGCTGGCTTCAGGGATTTCCCGGAGTCCGTGTTCCTCCATGGAGAAAACCCCTATTTCCTGGGTGGCGCCGAAACGGTTTTTTAGCGAACGCAGAATGCGCAACTGAGAACGGGCTTCCCCTTCAAAGGAAAGGACGACGTCAACCATATGCTCCAGAAGTTTCGGCCCCGCGATCGCCCCCTCTTTGGTGATGTGACCCACCAGAAAGATAGAAATGCCGGTCTGTTTCGCGAGACTCATGAAGTAGCTGGTATTCTCTCTGACCTGGGTGACTGAACCGGGGGTGGTGGGAATGTCCGGGTCAAAGATTGTCTGAATGGAATCAATTACTACCACCCTGGGCTTCAGCTGTAAGAGCGCCTCTTTCACCAGGGGTAGCTCTGTGGTAGCCAGCAGATAAAGGTGAGGGCCAGAGACACCGAGCCGGCTGGCCCGAAGTTTCACCTGGGTAAGAGATTCCTCGGCACTGACATAGAGAACCTTTCCGGTTTCGCTGGCCAGATGGCCAACCAGGGAGATTAAAAGGGTTGATTTTCCGATGCCCGGTTCGCCGGCCAGCAGGATGAGACTGCCGGAGACCAGTCCTCCTCCCAGAACCCGGTCGCATTCAGCCACGCCTGTACTCAGACGGGGATGTTCCTCCATGACCACCTCGTCCAGAGGACAGGGTCTGGCCTTCTCCTGTTCCTGTGTTTCCCGTCTTTTTCTGATTTCCTCGGTCAGGGTATTCCAGGAACCGCAATTCGGGCATTTCCCCAGCCAGCGGATTGACTGGTAGCCGCATTCGCTGCAGCAGTAAAAAATTTTTTCTTTCTGTTTCACCTGCTTCTACCTGTTCGGAGGCCGCGCCAGAAAATCCCGTGTTCCTTAATACCCCGGGAGATTTCCTCCATATTTTCCAGAATAGCCTTTACCGTTTCCGAGGTTTCCTTATCAGAGAGAAGTTTGGACAGGGTTCCCTGGCCGGCCTTGATTTCTGTAAGGATATCAGCGGTCTTTTGAGACACCTCGGTAATGGCCCCGGCTGTTTTCTTAAAATCAGCGGTAATTTCCGTGAACTTCTCGGCAGCCTTCTTTATTTCTGCGGTTGTTTCCTGGAGCAGTTGGACCTCAGTCTTAATCTCATCCACCAGTGTCTCTTCTTTCAGCAGTCTGGCCACCAGCCCTCTGGTGGACAGTTGTCGCACCAGTTTGGTGCTTTCCTCAGCCGTCTGCTGGAAGGAAGTAGCGACCGCCTCCAGTTTCGGAACTTTCTCCGAAAAAAGTTTTACCGCACTGTTGCTGGTGGCGGCCAGTTCCTCTACCCGGGCAAGAACTCCTTCCACTCTGGGCTGGTTGCGGGAGAGAAAATTTTTCACCTCGCCGCTGGTTGTTTCCAGAGAAGCCACTAACTTTGTGGCGTCCTCCAGAAAGTTATCGGTTCTGGAAAGAACCGTCTCAGCCCCGGCTAGAATATTTTTGAAACGTTGCACCATTTCTTCATCCTGAGTGATGCGGCGCAGCCCGCTGACCACACCGTCAGTGTTGTCCAGGATACTCTTCACCCGGTTCTGAACATCCCGGTCGCCGATGACCCGCTGTACTCCGACGACCACCTCATTCAGGTTGCGGACCAGGTCCTCCCCCATGTTAATAAAGCGGTCTAAATCAACCGGGTCAATGCCTGTCAGGGTTTCTCCGGGCAGGGCGAACTCCTTTTCCTGGCAGGGCGAGATTTCCACATACTTTTCTCCGATGATGCCCAGGGTTCTGATGGTAACGCGGCTGTGACGGCCAATGCGCACATCCGGTTTCATCTTCATCACCAGAATAATTCTGGGGGTGACGTCATATTCCATCTCAATGCGTTTGACCTCGCCTACCCTGACCCCGCTGACCCTTACCGGCGCGCCTTCTTCCAGGCCGCCGACATAACCGAAGGCAACCTTGAGTTCATAGCCCCGGCCGCGGATACTGGCTTTTCCCGTGGCCAGGACAAAGATGAGCAGCGCCAGAATCCCAAGGGAAATAAATAAGCCTACCTTGAATTCCAGGGTCGTTTTCCGGTTCATCTTTTCCTCCAGGGTTTCTCCCGGGTTCGGTCAAAGACTTCAAATTTTTTAGTCTTTTCTTGTTTCTGTCAGTGGTGTTGCAAGTCCTTATTTCCCTTCCTCCCCCACTGTGTCAGAAAAGGAAGGGGACAGCTGGCGAACGAATTGCGAAGGCACAGATACAAGACAAGACGAAAAGCGGCAGCGGTCGGTAAGCGGACCGGGCAATTCCATCCGGGACGCAATACCTTACTCGGCGGTGTCTGAGCTCGCCACCTGGCGAATGAGTTCGCCGAGCGACCGATTTCGGCGTAGTCCTTGTCTGTGCCGGAGCATTCTGAGTGAGCCAGTTTGTTCCCTTTCTTTTCATTCCTCTTTTATTCCTTTTTTGGTTCTGCCTGTCCTTATCTCTCTCCCTATCCTTTCCACTGTGTCAAAAAAGGAAGGGGACAGCTGGCGAACGATTTGCGAAGGCACAGTTACAAGACAAGACGAAAAGCGCACGCGCTCGGTAAGCGGCCCGGAAAAGTCCATCCGGGACGCAATACCTTACTCGGCGGTGTATGAGCTCGCCAGATGGCGAGCGAGTTCGCCGAGCAACCGATTTCGGCGTAGTCCTTGTCTGTGCCGGAGCACTTTGAGTGAGCCAGTTTGTTCCCTTTCTTTTCATTCCTCTTTCATTCCTTTTTTGGTTCTGCAATTCTTTATCTCCCTTTTCTCCCCACATTGTCAAAAAAGGAAGGGAATAACTGGCGAACGAATTGCGAAGGCACAGATACAAGACAAGACGAAAAGCGCACGCGTTCGGTAAGCGGACCGGGCAATTCCATCCGGGACGCAATACCTTACTCGGCGGTGTCTGAGCTCGCCAGATGGCGAGCGAGTTCGCCGAGCAACCGATTTCGGCGTAGTCCTTGTCTGTGCCGGAGCACTCTGAGTGAGCCAGTTCGTTCCCTTTCTTTTCATTCCTCTTTTATTCCTTTTTTGGTTCTGCCTTTCCTTGTCTCTCCCCCTATCCTTCCCACTGTGTCAAAAAAGGAAGGGGACAGCTGGCGAACGATTTGCGAAGGCACAGTTACAAGACAAGACGAAAAGCGCACGCGCTCGGTAGGCGGACCGGATAATTCCATCCGGGACGCAATACCTTACTCGGCGGTGTTTGAGCTCGCCAGATGGCGAGCGAGTTCGCCGAGCAACCGATTTCGGCGTAGTCCTTGTCTGTGCCGGAGCACTTTGAGTGAGCCAGTTTGTTCCCTTTCTTTTCATTCCTCTTTCTTCCATTTTTTGACACTATTTTGACACTACCTCTGCCTGATTATACCACTGGCCACATTCTTTCAGAAAGTCCGGCCCAGATAGAAGAAGGTGTTCCCCTGACTCCGGGAACGCTGGCCGTGACCGAGGTAAACCGGACCGAGAAAGGTATCCGCGCCCACAAAAAGTGAGCCGCTCCAGCGCCACCGGTCAGGTGGCCACTTTTCCCAGGTGTTACCCAGTTCCGCAGAACAGCCCACATACAAACTATGGCCGAAAAGAGAGGGAAAACGGCCGCTCCGGTAGTAGTACAACAATTTCCCCAGGCCAAAGGAATCTCCCCGCAACTGACCCTCCTCATAACCGGAAAGGGAAAAGAAGCCACCCAGGACAAACTTCTCGTACAGAGGCAGATGGCTACCAAGGCTGGTGCCTGCCTGGACTATCCCCCGCAAGGTGTGCCGACCCAGGGAATGGGCTGCCTGCACAGAAAAGGAAAGTTTCCGGTAACTATCGTCGGCTCCCAGTGCCGGCCAGGAATCAAAAAAGTCCAGTTTCAGATTGTAGCCGTAATGGGGGAAACTGGCGCGGTCAAGCTGGTCCAGGTTTATGGAACCGGCAAAACCGGCGTAATCAGCCTTATAACCAGGAGGAAGCAACTGACCGGAAATAGGCCCTCCTTCCACCAGTCCTTTCTCCAGCCCAAGTCTCACCTCTCCATACTGACCCAGCTGCCAGCCAAAATCAAGTCCACCTTTCACCAGAGTCATCCTCTGTTCAGAAATAGCCTCCTGGCCGTCATAGAAATCAAAAACTGTTTGTTTCAGTTCTATTCTTGGCGCCAGAAAAGTTGACCGGCCGGCACTGGTGGGCAAGAAAAGTTCCGTGGCGTAGCGCATGGTTTTGCCCAGCTCAAACTGGTTTTCCCAGTAGGCCCCGAGAGAACTCAACTGGGACCAGGTGTAGTTGACATGCACGCCATAATAGTTGTTCTCGCCAAAATCATCGTACAGGTTGAAACCCAGCCTCAGGTAATTTGGCCCCCAGGACTTGCTCTTCAGGCGTAAGAGCAGCCCTTCCTGGTTCTCCTGCCGGACCAGGTGGAAATCCACCAGTTCAAACTCCCCTAAGTCGTAGATGCGGTCGATATCCTGCTGCAGTTTTCCCATCTGGAGCACCTGGCCAGGCCTGACCGAAAGTTTCCTTTTAATCATCTCCTGGGAAAGCCGTCCGGTTCCTTCTACCTTTACAAAAGCTGGTACTATTTCCGGTTTCGGGGCCAGACGGTGTCGGACAAAGTAGTCCTGGTATGCTTCTTCCGAAAGACTGTAGCGGCGGAGACTTTCGGTAAGCGCCTGCGCTGCCTTTTCTCCAAGGCTGATTAACTCCTGGCCCCGGGCAAAGGCCATGGAAGAAATGTTGCCCAGTTCCGGACAGATAAGGATGTCTTTCTCCCGGTTAAGGCTGGCCGTCTGCTCCTGAACATTCCGGGTCGTCATCAGGTCCATAACCTGTGCGGAGATAGCCATCAAAGAGTTAAGCTTCTCCCGGCTTAAAAGCGGCATGGTGACATCCACCGCGATAATAACTTCCGCGCCCATCTTCCTGACAATTTCCACCGGCAGGTTACAGACCAGACCACCGTCCACTAAAAGCTGGCCTTCCTTTTCCACCGGCGCGAAAATCCCGGGAATGGACATACTGGCGCGCATGGCTTCCGGCAAACTCCCCCTGTTTAGGATGACCGGTTTTCCGGTGACAATGTCGGTGGCGACTGCCCGGAAAGGCACCGGCAACCGGTCAAAGTCTTCAATCTGACTGACAGGCAGGGTCAGTTGCCGCAGAAGAAAAATTAGTTGCTGGCCGGCAATCAACCCCTGCGGAAAATGAAACCGCCCCTTCTTGTAGCCCAGTTCAAAGTCAGCCATGTAGGTCTGGCTGAGTTGCTTCTGATGAAGAGAAAGAAGTTTCCGGGGCGGCCGGTCCTTGAACAGGTTAGCCCAGTCAGTCCTTAGAACAGCCTCTTCAATCTCTGTCGCGGACATTCCGGAAGCCCACAGCCCCCCAACAATGGCACCCATGCTGGTACCGGCCACAAAATCCACTGGCACCCGCAGTTGTTCCAGAACCTTCAGCACGCCCACATGGGCCAGACCCCTGGCGCCACCGCCGCTCAAGACCAAACCGATTTTAACCCTTTCCCCGGTGGCAACCTCGGAGGCAGAGATGGTTTCCGCCATTAGCAGACTGTTTAGCAGACAGCAGACAAGAAAAATAAGACGGTTCATTATCTTCCGTAAAGGGCCTGGAAATCAGGCCAGAGAGAAAGAATTTCTTCCGGGCAGGCGGTTCCGGTGGTTCCGATTTTTCTAATGGTAACAGAAGCAGCCATGTTGGCTAACTGAGCGGCTTCCAGGAGTGTTGCGCCACTGGCTAAAGCCGCGCTCATCACCGCGGTGACTGTATCTCCGGCTCCGGTGATATCAATGTTTTCGGAAAGGGCAATGGTGGGCACGTGCTGGTAGCCTGAACGCTGGCACAGAGTAATTCCGGAAGGGCCCCGGGTGACCGCCACCGTGGCTGCGCCAGTCTTTTTCAGAACTACCCTGGCTGCCTGGTGAATTGCCCGGGTTTGTTGTTCGGCTGGCAGAACCCTCTTTTCTGGAAACAAACCGGCCGCGGCCATTACCTCATAGTCGTTTGGCACCAGCAGGGAAAAGTTAGCCCCCATTATCAGCCGCCGCCGGGAATCAAGCACGGTTAACTTACGGTACTTTTTTCCCAGCCGGCTAACTTCTCTGGAAAAATCAGGACTGATGACCCCGCACTCCCTGGCCTGGTCAACCACCACAATAGCATCTACCCGGGGCAGCATCTCCTGCAGTTTTCGTTGCAGCGCGTCTTTTAAAGCCACGGGCAGACCAGCCTCATTCTGGGTATCCACCCTTAAACTCTGCTGATAACTGGCTGTGGTGGCGTAGCGACTGCGGGCATAGAACTTTTCATAAGCCGGCGTCTTCCAGCGTTCAGAAAAGAAAACAGCCCTGGTTCCAATCCTCCGCGCGGCCAGTTCTTTCTGAAGAATATGGCCATAGAAGTCTTTACCCAGGACCGTGAGCGCTTCCACCTGGCCGCCTAAAGCCGTGAGGTTCCAGGCAGTATTGCCGGCGCCTCCGGGACTGTAGATGTTTTCCACACAGCTGATGACCGGAATGGCGGCTTCTTCCGAGATATCCACCATCACGCCCCGCAGGTATCTATCCAGGCAGAAATCTCCGGCTACCAGGAATTTTACCCGGGAGAGACTTTCCACCAGTTTCTTTAGCCTTTTTTCAGTCATCGTATCGGCTTTCCGGCAGGATGAATTGTACCTGAGAAGACCTGGTTTTCACAAATGTTTACAGCCGGGCGGCCTGCTCTTATAATAAACACGGGCATGATGGAAAAACTCAGGCTTGGTTTTGTTGGTGCTGGCAGTATGGGTCAGACCGCTCACCTGAAAAACTACGCGGTGCTTCCTGACTGCGAAGTGGTAGCCGTGGCTGAACTGCGGGAAAAATTAGGCCAGGCAGTGGCCAGTCGTTACGGCATCAGGCATGTTTATCGGGACCATCACCAGTTGCTGGCCAGGGAAAAACTTGACGCTCTGATAGTTTCCCAGCCGTTTCGCCGGCACGGGCAGTTGCTTCCAGAACTCCTGCCAGCAGGTATCCCTATCTTCATTGAAAAACCCCTGGCGGCCTCGGTTCCGACCGGGGAAGCCATTGTTGCGGCTCTGGGCCAGAGCAAAACCTGGCTGATGGTGGGATATCACAAAAGGTGCGACCCGGCCGTGGAGGCGGCCCAGCAGGAAATCCAGCGGCTGAAAAAGACCGGCGAGGCAGGACGGCTCCAGTATGTCCGGTTAACCATGCCGCCGGGAGACTGGATTGCCGGCGGTTTTGACGACCTCATCAAAACAGAGGAACCTGTTCCACCCTTACCGCTGGACGGGCCACCACCGGATCTGAATGAGCCTGCCTGGCAGGAATACCTGACACTGGTGAACTACTACATCCATCAGATTAACCTGATGCGGTTTCTCTTGGCAGAACCGTACCGGGTAACTTATGCGCATCCTTCAGGGAAACTCATGGTGGTGGAAAGTGAAAGCGGCGTACCTGGCATCATTGAGATGGCTCCCTATACGGCCAGCAGCACCTGGCAGGAAACAGCCCTGGTGTGTTTCCAGCACGGTTACCTGAAGATTGATCTTCCGCCGCCGCTGGCCATGAATCGGCCGGGAAATCTGGAGATTTTCCTGGACATTCCTGGCCAAAAAGGTCTGACCGTCAAACCGCAACTTCCTCCGGTGCACGCCATGCGGCGGCAGGCGGAAAATTTCCTGAAGGCTGTACGCGGGGAAGGTGAGATCGTCTGCCCCGCAGAAGAAGCCCTGCAGGACCTTGTGGTGGCCCGGGAGTATCTGCGACTGCTGCGTGGAGTTTAGTCTTGCTTAAAATTGGTCTGGTTCAATTCAGGTTGGTGCCGGGCGACCGGGCTGAGAATAAACGACGGATTCAAGAACTGGTGCGAGCCTTTTCTGACCGGCCAGACTGGCTTATTTTTCCGGAGATGACCCTGACCGGTTTTTTTCTCCGGCAAGACCAGCCTGAGCCGGCGGCGGAAGACGAAGCCTTTTTTGGTCGGCTGGCCAGAGAGAGAAACTGCTGGGTCACCTTTGGGACGACGGAAGAAAGGCAAAATGTCGCCATCACCCTTGACCGGCAGGCTACACGCGTGGCTACCTACCGTAAAATTCACCTTTTCTCTCTTTCCGGGGAAGAGCGCCATCACCTTCCTGGCAAGCAACCGGTCAGCTTTTCCCTGAGAGGAATGAAGGTAACGCCGGCTATCTGTTACGACCTTCGTTTTCCCCTGCTTTTCTACCAGCAGGCCAGGACCACTGATCTTTTCGTCATCCTTGCCCACTGGCCGCTTTCCCGGATTGACCACTGGGAAATCCTCCTGAAAGCCAGGGCCGTGGAAAACCTGTCTTATGTCATCGGCGTGAACCACACCGGAGATTCTCCTGACGGCAAAGGTGGCGGCCATTCTCTGGTGGTGACACCTGAAGGTCAGGTACTGCTTGACGCCGGTCAGGCAGAAGGGATTTTTACCGCTGTAGTGGCAAAGGAAGTGGTGGCTCAGACCAGAAAACGCTGGCCTTTTCTCAAAGACCGAAAACCGCTGGAGGGTGAAAATGACAGTACCCAGAACTGATTATCATATCCACACGCATTACTTAGGGTGTGCCAACAGCACCATGACGCTACCTGAGATTATCAGGGAGTGCCAGAACGCAGGGGTAAACTCTTTAGCCATCACCGACCATCTCAACTCCCTGGAACAGTTGCCGCTGCATCTGAAGATTCGCCAGGAACTGGAAAAGATGGAGGCCGAAGTAGAAGTTTTCTTTGGCGTGGAACTGAACTTCACCGGGTGCGACGGTAAGTTTGTTTACAGCGAGGAGCTCCGTCAGCAGGCGGGGTTTCAGTTTGCCATCGGTGGCATCCACACCACTTATCTGCAGGAGTACGACCTCGAAAAACTGGTGGATATCCAGCACCGCCACCACCTGAAGACCTGTGCCGACCCGGCAGTAAGTGTGCTGGTTCATCCTTACTGGTTCGGCCAGGGTGAGTTTGACCGCAACCACTGGCCCTGGTTTGATTCCATGAAAGCCGTTCCGGTCTCCTACATTCGGGAATTAGGCCAGGTCGCCCGGGAAACACAGACAGCCATTGAAATCAATGCCAGCGCCAATCTTTGCAACCCGCGGTACAGTTCCTCTTACGTGGAAGAATACCTGGAGTTTCTCGCCATCCTGAATGAAGAAAAAGTCTGTTTCTCCCTTTCCTCTGACGCGCACAGCCTGGACAAATTAAAAACCATTGAGGCTTCCTGGCAGGCCGCTGAGAAATTGAAAATTCCTCCGGAACGTATCTGGCGGCCGGCCTGTCAGAGTTTCGTTAGAAAAAAGAGATATCGTCAGGAAAACTAAACGAGTTACTTTTTCTCCGGTAGAAAGCAGTTGAGAAGCTTTGTTTTCCGGCTATAACTGGCCAGCCCGGCCAGAATATCGCGCAGGAACTGTCCGTAGTTAACCCGCTCCTGTTCCGTAACGGAAGTTCGTCCGCCGGGTCGTTGCGGCAACACCAGACAGTATCCCTGGCCCCGGGTTAGAAGAAAACCGACGTTTTCTCCTAAGACTCTCACCTCCTGCCCGGGCTGATACCGATAGGAGGAAACCGGGAAAATTGGGCCGTAAGATTTTTTCAAACGAAGATTTTGCCGCGCCCAGTCATCAGGCAGTACCTCGCTGCCAGGTACCACTTCCCCGCCGACCAGCAGGTTTTCTTCGGTGAAGAAAAGCCCGCTACCTTTTTCCAGAGGAAGTCCGGTGATTACCAGCAAACCGCCTTTTTCCACAAACTGGTTAAGCGTTCTTGACGGGAAAAGGCTGTCCACGTGGTATCTGGCTTTCATATAATCAGCGTCCCAGGTAGCCTTTTTTCCGAAATAGTTCGGCCCGAAAATAACGACCATCTCGTAATCAAAGGGGTTGGCCAGGCGAAACTCGGCGGCTGGCAGCAGGGCAAAGTTCTGCAGACCGGCCGCCGGCAGATATTCATGAATGCCGCAGCCGCCAACACTGATGTTGGTCGGCACCAGAAGCAGCGGCTTTTTTTCCACTGCCCTGACGGAACGTTTCACCCGGTTGAAGGCAGCCACGTTAAACGCCCAGATGTCAGGCTGGTCATAGTCCATCACTTTCACCCGCTGCTCGTCAGGTTCAAAAAAACCAACACCGTTCATACCGGCCTTCACCGCGGCGGCCAGCCGGGCTTCTTTGATTTTTGCCACCTTTTCCTCCGGGCCTTCTGTCCCGAAATGGCCAGCCACCAGCGCTACTATCTCCGCAGCCGGTGCCATTGTCCGGTAGGCGACCAGCCAGTAGGTAGCCTCCGGAGAAGAGTAGTTATCCGTGACAATCCCGTCAAAAGAACCAATCATGGTCTGGTACTCGCAGTACTGCCCACTGGCGACATCAGGCAGACCTTCAAACTGGAAGACCTTCAAGCCAGGATAGCGCCGCCGCAGATACTGGCCGAAAATCCGGTGGCCGGCCGCCGAAGAAATTGACCGGCAGGCCCAGCGCCAGAAGGCGAAGCGTTCCTCCTGCTTCCAGATTGGCGCCAGGGCCAGCTCCAGTCCGGTCTCCTGCTGGAGCAAACCAGCATACCTCCGGATACTGGGCGTGTGCCAGTCAGGTACCCGGTAGTAAGGATGAACGGTCTTCTCATAGCCGTACCACAACCCTGTTTCTTCCAGGAGATGAACCCCGTAGAGGTTTTCCACCCCGACCGCCTCCAGGACCTCATCCACCACCTGTCGAAAAAACTCTGCGCGCACCTTTTCGTCCTGACAGATATCAGGAAAATTGAACCGGTCCCAGTCGTAATCGCCATCAGGTCCCCAGAAAATATCCAGAATTACTTTCTTACCGGCCTTCTTCAGCTGGCGGTAGCGCTGTCTGGTCTTTTCGGAAATCAATCTCGCTGGCGGTCTTTCCTGGGTGAGCACATAAACGACTTCGGGAGTGTTAATCACTTGTTCCAGTCCTGCCTGGCTCATGCCGTCCAGCGAGCCTGCCCGGTAAACCGCCAGGCCCACTTCCGCTCCGGCAACCGGCGAAAACAAAGGCAGGCTGGTTAGAAGGCAGACCAGAACCGTCAGAATTGAGTGTGTTCGGACCATTTACTTGCCTTGTTTTTCCTCAGGAAAACCGAAGACAGCCTCCTTCACCAGAGCGTTGCCCCAGACAGCCTGGTAAATGGCGGCCAGCCCCGTGGCATCTTCACCGGTTAGCCCCCAGAAACCAAAACGGTTTTCCTGAACCGGCTTCAGATTAAAGTTGTCATAACGGTACCACAGCCGCGCCTGGGCATGGGCGTATTTCTTGCTCCAGTCACTGGCCAGGACCTGTTCTCTCTTCAAATGAAAAGCGTGAAAATCAACCGTGATGTCAGCGGCCTTTTCCGGTTCAAAAAACACAGCCAGGCCACGTTTTTCTTTCGTGTTGGCTATGCCGAACCAGCCTTCTTCCACCTTTTTCGTCTGATAGTTTCGTTCCTCAGGAAAAGTAATGGTCACAGCCTTGCCGCCCAGCGGCAGAAACATTACGTCGTGCTCCCAGTCCCGGGGGTAGGTCGGACACCAGGCAACCTCGTAAAGGGCAGAATACTTTGGTTCTGCCTGCTTGATAACCACGGTTTCGCTAACCGTGACATAGGGAATTCCAGCATAGAGGGTGAAAAACCGGTAGTAATCTCCCTGGACCTTCCCCGAAAGCGCCCAGTTAGGATTGATTTCCCTGGTGAAGTCTTTATCCACCCCGAGCGCCCGACAGACCACAATCTTGCGCACCGGACCGTCAACAACTAATTCCGGCTGGCTCCAGGGAAGAAGATTGGCCACCACAGTGTAGCCGCCGCCCAGCAGATTCCAGCCCCAGGAATGTCCCTGGTAGACAAGTTCCTTGCCTTCCAGGACAAAACTGGTAATGGAGGCTTTGCCCAGGCCGCCCAGCATTAACTTGCCGTCTGGTCCTGTCTCGGTTCCGGAACCGCGCAGGCCAATGGAGATAATCTTGTTGGAGAGACGGCCGTTGTAGAAACAGTTTTTTTCTCCATAGACAATTTTTTCAAACTTCACCTCTGATGGATACTCAGCCAGCGGTGCTAACTTTTCCCGGTAGTACAGAAAGAAACTCTGGCTTTCCCCGGACTTTAAACTTACGGGAAAAACAATCTCATCGTCCCGGTCCAGCTGACCATTACCGGTGGCCTGGTAGATACCGGTGCCATCCTTTTCATCCACCTGAACCGGTATCTCCTGGCCGGTCGGTTCCACCACCCGGATGGAGCTGGTAGCAATCGCCTCCTTCAGCAAACCGGTCTTTTTCCGCAGGGTCTCACCGGTAATTACCACGGGCAGGTTTTTCCACTTGTAAGCGGTGGAATTCTTCAGGGTAATCTTCAGCCGGTAAGACCAGTTTTCGTTCCACCAGTTCTGGCTCCAGCCACACGCCCCCCATAAGACCATTCCTAAAATCAGCACTGCCTTTCTCATCGCTCCTCCCCGTGAACTCATTGGTTCTCTCAAAGACTTCAGGTTGTTTTTCATTCTTTTCCTGTGTCTGTCAACGGTTTTGCAACTCCTTCTTTCCCTGCGCTTCCCCCACTCTTAAAAAAGGAAGGGGACAGCTGGCGAACGATTTGCGAAGGCACAGTTACAAGACAAGACGAAAAGCGCACGCGCTCGGTAAGCGGACCGGGCAATTCCATCCGGGACGCAATACCTTACTCGGCGGTGTCTGAATTCGCCACCTGGCGAATGAGTTCGCCGAGCTACCGATTTCGGCGTAGTCCTTGTCTGTGCCGGAGCACCTTGAGTGAGCCAGTTTGTTCCCTTTCTTT
>JAKPFT010000051.1 GCA_029551285.1 bacterium
GCTGGTGCGAACTCATTCGCTTTGGTGGCGAGCTGGAGACACCGCCGGGAAAGGTATTGCGTCCCGGGTGGAATTGTCCGGGACGCTTACCGAACGCTGCCGCTTTGCCTGCCTGTCTTGTAGCTGCGCCCTGGGATAGCGTGCCTTGAAATCTTCCCTCGTTGACACCCTGGCTCTTACGTCGGAATTTCTGAAGAGCCGCCCTTTTGATTTTTGCCAGGAAGTGGTTTACTCTTATCTGAAACCTAAAGTGAGTCTTTTTTCATCTTCCCGGGGGTTAGTATGCGGGGCGAAGAACATCAGGAACAGATTAAAGCGCTTTACGAAATCAGCAAAGCCATAACCTCGGAAATGTACCTTGAGGATGTCCTGAAGTTAATTGTTGCTGTGACCGCCCAGGTCCTTGGCTCAAAAATTTGTTCCATTATGCTTCTGGACGAAAAGACGCAGACGCTTTCCATCAAAGCCACCCAGGCCATGAGCCCAGAGTATATTAACAAACCGCCCCTGAAGGTGGGAGAAGGTATTGCTGGCCGGGTGGTGGCGGAACGACGTCCCATCGTGGTCCAGGATGTCCGCAAAGAAGAAAATTATAAGTATCGCGACATCGCCCGGCAAGAGGGTATCGTTTCCATGCTTTCTGTGCCGATGGAAGTAAAAGGCCGGGTCATCGGCGTGCTCAATACTTACACCTCCAAACCGCACCGGTACACTGAAGAAGAAATTGAGGTCCTCTGTTCTATCGCCAATCAGGCCGCCATTGCCATTGAAAATACAGAGCTGCTGGTCAAAACAAGGGTTATCCAGGAAGAACTGGAAACCAGAAAAAAAGTGGAGAAAGCCAAAGGCGTTCTCATGCGGCTGGAAAAATTGAGTGAGGAAGAGGCTTACAACAGGATCCGAAAATACAGTATGGATACCCGCAGAAGTATGCGCGAGGTAGCCGAGGCGATTATTCTTACCGAGGAAATTAAGAAACTATAGTGGCGCAAACCTTCCGGACATTTATGGCTCCTTGCCAGAAAGGAACAATTAGTGGTAGCGGTCCTTGATTGCGGTTCTCAGTATCTCCAGTTGATTGTGCGCCGGGTGCGGGAGTTGAAAGTTTACAGCGAAATCTTCCCGCCGACAGTCAGAGCCGCCAGCCTTCAGCGGCGAGGCGTCAGAGCGGTAATCCTTTCCGGAGGACCAGGCCACATCTCCCGGGAAGGACACCTGCCAGTTGACCGCGAAATCCTGGAAAAATTCCCTGTCCTTGGTCTCTGCTACGGCCTGCAGTTGATCGCCTCAATGCACGGCGGAAAGGTGGCCAGCGGAAAAAGGGAATATGGTAAAACGACGTTTTTCCCGGAGAGCGGGGAACTTCTCTTTGAAGGTGTCAGCAGGCCGACCACCGTCTGGATGAGCCATCAGGACTACGTGGCCAGCATGCCGCCGGGATTTGTGCCTCTCGGACGCACGGAAAACTGCCCGCTGGCAGCCATGAAAAATACAAAAGGCACCGTTTATGGTCTCCAGTTCCATCCGGAAGTAACCCACACTCTTGAAGGCCGAAAAATCCTGGCCAACTTTCTTTTCAAGATTGCCGGTCTTTCCCCTGAGTGGGCCTCTTCTTCCATGCTGGCCCGGGCAGAGAAAATGATTGCCACCAACGTGGGGCAGGGAAAAGTCATCTGTGGCTTGAGTGGCGGGGTTGACTCTTCCTGCCTGGCAGTTTTTCTCCATAAGGTCTGCGGTCAGAGAGCCCTTTCTATCTTTGTCAACAACGGCCTTCTCCGCCAGGGCGAAGCAGAGCAAATCAGAGACTTTTTTTCTGGCCGGGTAAATCTAAAATATGTGGATGCCTCCACTCTTTTTCTGAAGAAACTGTCCGGTGTGGCTGACCCGGAAAGGAAAAGAAAAATTATCGGCCATACCTTTATCCGGGTTTTCCAGCAGGAGGCAAAAAATTTCGGCGCCACCTTTCTGGCCCAGGGAACTCTTTATCCGGATGTCATTGAAAGTACTTCTCCGTCGGGCGGACCTTCAGCCAGGATTAAAACCCATCACAATGTCGGCGGCTTGCCGGAAAAATTGCGGTTGAAACTGGTGGAACCCTTTCGTTTTCTCTTCAAGGATGAGGTCCGAAAACTGGCCAGAGCCCTGAAAATACCCGAAGCCATTATCAACCGACAGCCCTTTCCCGGACCAGGGCTGGCGGTGCGCATCATCGGCAGTGTTACCGGAGAGAGACTAACTCTTCTCAGAAAAGCGGACGCCATAGTTCAGGAGGAAATTGACCGGTCACCCTGGAAGAAAAAACTGTGGCAGTCCTTCGCCATTCTCCTACCGGTAAAAACGGTTGGCATTATGGGTGATTGTCGGAGTTACGAACACGTGGTGGCTCTGCGTTTTGTCCGCAGCAGCGACGGGATGACCGCAGATTGGGCCAGACTTCCAGACTCACTTCTGGACAGATTGTCCCGGCGTCTGGTAAGTGAAGTTAAAGGGATTAACCGGGTTGTCTATGATATTACCTCCAAACCGCCGGCTACCATTGAGTGGGAATGAACCAGCACTCCGGCAGGTTAGGTCTGGAAAATAGTATTTGAGAATTGAGGGAAAACTCTGACCCTGCCTGGCCAGCCAGGCTGCCCCTGCCTGACACAAACCTATTCCGTGACCGAGTCCGGCCCCCTCCAGCTCCCAGCCGGCCTGGGTCAAACAGAGAGAAAAAGACAGACCCGGCAGACTGTTCCAGTTATGCTGCTGGCACAATCTCCGCCGAAACTCCTCTCCGGAAAGATACTGAGTACCGCAGTTGATGGTGCGGACATAATCACCTACAGAGGAACGTTCCGCTATGGTTAGAGAAGCCAGTTCTTCCGGCCTGGCTTCAGGGAAAATACGGCCTAATGTTTCCAGCGATAGGGTTCTTTTCCAATGCTTCCAGCGACAATTCTCTTCGTGCCGGCACTCCACCTGCCGGAAGCCATCCGTTTCCGCCCTGTCCCAGATAAGCTGTGGCGTTGCGGTCCAGCCTGAACAGCAGCCAGTGTAGTAACCAGGAATGATGCGAGAGCCATCACTCAAGACCAGGGACGCAGTCTCCTGAACTGCTTTCCTAACGTTCGGTAAGATTCTCTCTGAGAAAAAACCTTGAAAAACCTGGCAGTGAGTTAAGTCACAGAAATCAAAGTATCTGTGCCGGCCCGCAGTGGCCAGGGCGTAGGAACGGGTGACTACTGCCTGCGCCTTTAATAGCTCCGGGGGAGATTTTTCCGGCAATTCAGCCGCCACCACCGAGGTCACATATTCTTCAAGGTCCAGACTGACCACCGGTGTTAGATAATTCTCAGCAGAAACAAGGACAGAGAAATTTCCACGATAGGTATGTTTAACGCCGCCCGGGACAGCCACGGCCAATACCGTCTCTTTTTCCCGGGGAAAAATGGCGACTTCCATTGCTGGTTTAACCTGAAGAGAAACTATTTCGCCTCCCCGGCTGAGAAACCTCAGGCGCTGTTGTTCTGGAGAAAAAGTCACCTGGAGTTTCTCCCCGGATGGCGCCAGCCACCGCGCCAGAAAAGCACCTTCATGAAGAAGGTCGTAGCCCCCTGATTCTCTAACTTCAAAGGTGACCGTTTTCGGTCTGAAAAGAGTGAAAAGACCAACCCTGACAGTTTCAGCCCGGCAGAAACCAGCCAGCAAAAGCAAGGGTATTAACGCTGACAGCCGTCTCATTGTCTCTTTCCTGAAGACTGACCGGTTTTAGAAATAATGCCCCTTGCTCTCAGTTGTTGAAAAAGGTTGCAGCCAGCCCTGGCTGCGTCTGAACCGCGTCCTTCCAGAAGAAAAACAACCAGAGCCACCTCCGGATTCTCCCCCGGCCAGAAACCGACAAACCAGCCGTGGGTCCCCGCTAAACCAGGCCGGTTCGTGAGAGAAAAAGAAACGGTGCCGGTCTTTCCAGCTGGTCTGACATCTCCCAGAGCAAAAAGATTGCTGCCGGTTCCCCAGGAGAGGCAGCCTGCCAGACCCTGGTCTACGAGGTGCCGGGCTTGCTCATTACCGGGAACCGGCCCCCCTGCCAGGAACTTCCAGTGTCCGGAAGGAGCCGACTGGCATCGGTAAAATAGCCCGGTCACTAAAGTGAGGTAGGCGCCCAGAATTTCCAATGGTGTGGCTTGAAGTTTTTCCCCCGTACCCACCATTTCGGAAATGATTTCTGAAGTTTCCTCCGGGGGTGACAAACCGTAACGGGTCAGCACCTTTTTCCAGATGGACGGGGAAGTACGGCTGGCCAGAAGGTGAAAATACCGGTCACAGGAAAGTGCCAGTGCCTGAGAAAGACCCAGACTTCCATGACCGGGCCGATACCAGCAACCCTCTCCGACAGGCACAGAGGGACTGGTAGACTGACAGTTAACCACCAGGCAGGCCAGGGATGGGTCTGTCTCTATGGCGGCCAGGGCAGTAAACGGCTTCACCAGAGAACCGATGGGTAATGATTTCTTCAGCCACTCTTCACCCTCAAGGTAGAGTACTTCGCCGGACCCGGTGGCTACCACCAGACGCCCCGTCACTTCCGGAATGACCTTTTCTCCAGAAAAGCAAGTAAAACAAAGTCCGGCTGAAACCGTCAGCATTGCCGACCGACGAAAATATCTCATGGAAAGAGAAACACCCATTCTCACCGGAGACGGTAACGGACCACCTGTTCCAGACAGTTTTCTCTCACCCTTTCTTCAAAGAAGAAACCCTTCACCGGCTCAAACCAGACCGCCAGCGAGGGAATATTTTCCTGGAAAAAGGTGGCTGCTTCCTGGGTGCTCCAGTCCGGGGACGATGCCAGGAAACTGATGGTCTTCTGATAACTGTTCCAAAGTTTTTGCCCGTCAGCCCGAATAAGGTGGAAACTGCCCGGGTCAATTTCCCATTTCTGACCGGATGAGTTCACCATTTTCTGAAGAAAGTCACCTGAGTTTGCCAGGAAAAGCACCGGTCCAACTGCTGCCATAGCCAGACTGGAACCAGGAAATAGAGGCGGCTCTAAAAGATAGACCTCCTTTCCCGAAAGGGCTGATTTTTTCCAGTCAAAACTTGCAGGGGAAGAACCTCCAGGAAAGAAGGATTGCCCATAAATCTCCCGGGTTACCTTCAAAAATTCTGCCCGATTGAATTTTTCCGGCCGGGTCAGATGCAGCAAGAGCGCCCGCTTCCAGCGCAGGAAAAAGTCTGCTTCAAAAAATGGCTCCAGGACCACGCCGTAACTGTCGGGCTGCCCCGCGGCCAGCAGCGAAACCATCTTTCCTTTTATTTCCTTTCCCATTTCTTCCGGGAAGAGGTAGCGCTCAAGTTTTTCTGCGAGTTTCTCTGCGTCCTTCTCGGCGCATAGATTGACATAGGCTGTTTCCGGAACGAAACAAGCCAGCTGGTCTAAGTCAGTTCTTTCCCCCTTGATTACAGAATTTCCGGAGAGGAAATATCTTCTTTCCACCCATTCGTCTGGCCGTTCTTCAAAGTCCACCAGCCCCAGCTCCATCCAGCGCCACTCAGGTTCGTTCCGGAAGAGCCAGTAACTGCGGAAGTAGGTATTCTGAAGGGCTGAACCGGTGAGAAAAAGCGTGGCCTGATGACTGGAAAAATTAGCGTGGAAAACCTTCCGGAAAATCTCCTCGCTCTGGCTGCAGAAGTCGTTGTTCTGGCTCAGGTGTCGGGCAATGGCGAGAAACTCAGGCACGGCGTTGTGGCAGAAAACTAAGCAGTTATTCACCCTGGTCCAGGCCAGAACCACTCCGGCTTCAGGGTTCTCCCGTACCCAGTACCTTATTTTCTCCTCCTGGTCCTCCTGGCGTTCTTCAAAGTCTGGCTGGACTTTGCTCAGAATGCTGGCGGCAAACTGGTCTTTGTCCAGCACTGTTGCGGCCACAAACTTCAGTTCCGCCAGGTCAAAAAGCCAGAAAGCTGATGGCCGGCCTGAGAAGGAGGCGACATGCTCCAGATTTATTTCAAATCCGGCTGTTTCGGCCAAACGCTTGATTCTCTCCTCCAGTTTAACGTAGAGACGGGATTTCTGAAAGGTGGCAAAACTCTGTCCCTGTTCGTAGCGCGACCTGGACACAGACTGGCGGTACCTCTGAATCAGACCAGCGGCGTCTTTTACCTGGAGATAAAGCATGGGCCTGGTCGGAAAAAGTTTCTCCAGAAGTCGGGCTGGCTCTTCTGGCGGCTGCTGGGCCAGGAGAACCACCAGACCCGTCAGAAGCAAACCCGTGGCCACTGCGAAGAGAAATCCTTTCCCTCTCATTTTCTCCTACCAGGTGCCGCCGTTAGTCAGGTCACCGGTCAGTTTCAATACTCTTCCCTTTCTCTCTTTTTCCAGTTTAGCCATGAGCCGATACTGCTGTTGGCGCTTGCGCGATGCTTCCATAAGATTAGCCGGAGCCATCCGCTGCAGATAGGCCTCGGCTTCGGCAGCCCTGGCAAAACAGCCCACTTCAACCATAACCTCGCCCAGGGTTTGCAGAAAATCAAGTTTCTCTCCGGTCGGTATCGGCAACTTCTCCAGCCGGGCCAGATAGTCTTCGGAAACAGAATTTTCTCCGGAACTGTCATCACCTGGCGGATAGAAAGGAAAACCAGGCGGGAGAAACGGCGCCGCGACATGGAGCGCCTGATAGTACTGATGTTCCGGTGAACTCGTTTTTCCGGCCCGGTTGACCAGGAGATAAAAAAGCCTCAATCTGGCCAGAGTGTTTTCTGGTTCCCGGTAAAGCACTCTCCGCCAGCTCTCTATGGCCAGGTCGGTCTGGCCACTTTCCTCCGCCAATCGCCCCTTCACAGTAAACAGATCAGAATTATCAGGGAAAAGAGACCCTTTTTTCTCCAGATACCGAAAGCAGTTGTCCACGGCTCCGGAACGGAAAAGATAGCATCCGTAAGCCAGGGAAGGATAAAGTTTTTCTTCACCAGCATTCAGTTTTCTCAGGATGCCCTCCTGCTTCTCCCGGGGCAAGGTTACCACCACCCGGGCCAGCAGATCAGCCGCGGCCAGTCTTATTTTATCAGGTCGGTTCTCTTCCAGCACCAGCCTGGCCAGCAGTGAAACAGCGTCTTCCTGTCTCTTTAAAGCCAGCAGCAGACGCGCTCGTTCCAGATGATTGGCGGCTTCTCCGGGGTACAAGAGGGCCAGTTTTTCCCGGAAGGCAAGGGCCAGGTTGAGACGACCATAACGCTGGGCCGTCTCCGCGGCCAGTTCGTACTGATTTTTCCCGGCCGCAGGGCTGTACACCAGCATCTTTAGAATTTTTTCGGCCTGCTCCTGCTGGTCTTCCTCAAACAAAATGCCGGCCAGTCCCACCAGGTAGGCATCCTGCCGTAACTCCGGATCGTTTACATAAGACTGGTACATTGTCTTCAGTACCCGGCGCCGCTGGTCTGGCTGATTCACCTTTGCCCACCAGTCAGCCACCACCACCGCCTCTTCAGGATGGTCCTTCAGATAGGTGGTTTCCAGGTTTCTGGCCTGGTCCCACCGGCCAGACATAATCAAAACCTGAAGAAGTTTCGGCTGTATCCATTCTGGCTGGCCAGCAGTCTGGCTCTTAAGACACCCCTGGAGGAAAGAGAAGGCCGGTTCATAAAGTCTGTTCTCCAGATAAAAGGTAACCAGCCGCTGCTGCCACTCTGTCAGTTGATACTGAAAAGCGGGTAAATCAGCCCTTGTTGAAAGAACCGCCAGGGCCTGCCGGTAAAAATTTTCCTGCTGGTCAGGTTTCACCCAGCCGGATTTCAAAATCAAATCGCACAGATAGAGTTTTTCAGGATTTTCCTGCACAATCCTTTTAAGCAGTTTGACCCAGTCAGGGTCATCAATCCTTACCCGGGAAGCCACCGCTGAAAGCAGCCGCCTGGCAGTCACATTATCCCTGACCAGTGCCGGCTGGCCCCAGAAGGCCCGGTCAAGAATCCTCCAGGCTTCCCCGGCCAGGCCATGCTCATAAAGCAGGGTGAAACAGCGGATGTAATCTTCAGCCTTCGGTGAGCCCTGGTCCACAATTTTCTTCCACTCGGCCAGGGCTGTTTCTTTTTTACCTATCGCCAGATAGGTCAGACCAAGGTTAGCCTGCAGTTCCACCGGGTCATAATTCAACTGTCCGGCCAGATGGTAATGACTCAGGGCTAACTGGTATTTCTTCTGGTTTCGGTACCAGTCAGCCAGAGCGACCTGTTTTGCCCCGGAAAGAGGCCAGCCTTCAAGCTCAGCCACCAGATAGTCTCCAGCCTTTGCCGAACAGGCCAGCATCATCTCCTGACCATAACGTCGGGCAAAGACAAACCAGTCGCCGCCGATCAGTTCGGTCTCGCGGTCTACCGGTTGGTGAAGTTGCCGCCTGACCGGGACCAGCCTCAATACCCTTTCTGCCAGTGGCACAAACTCTTCCAGTGGTCTGCGGAAAAACTGGCTAACCAGAATTTTCTTGGTGTCTCGCCAGACTGGCCGTAACGGCCGGCAGGCACCATCAATTGTTTGAAGAACCCGGGTTCTCTCGCCTTTCTCCAGAAGGAACTGCAGAAGCACCGGCACATAACCGTTCACCTGGTCCACTAACGGCTGGCATCTTTCCTGGTAGCGCCAGGTCAGATTTAGAAATCGCTGAATTTCTTCAGGAGAGATAGCGCCACTAAAGTGTTTTTCAGTAAGTACACCCTGTCGCTGGCGGTAGCAGACCGCCAGTTCATTGAGCTCCTCCTGCCGGGCTGGCTGGAGCCGCTGCTGGTCAGAGGAGAGATACAGACATAGTCTTGCCAGCTTTTGCTGATAGTAGCTGCGCTGTTCAGGAGACATCCAGGGTTTGTCCCTTTCTTCCTTCAGAAGAAGACAGGCCGCGGCAAAGTTCTGCCTCTGGAGATAAAACTGGAGAAGTTCCTGCAACCATTGCTCTCGTCTGTGACCAGCAGCCTGGTTAAGCCTTAACAGCAGCAGATCTCTTTCCACATCAGGAAGGTGTGCTGCCCGGGATAAAGAAAGCAGGCCGTCAAAGAAAAAACTGGACTGCTGAGCCTGCTTTCTCACCCAGGAAGCAACCCTTGCCTTCCGGGCAGGTTGCCCGAATTCGTCCAGAGCCGCGGCCAGACTTCCCAGGGCCTGACGAAGCACTTCCTCTGACCTTTCAATTTTCCAGCGTTCAAAGTTTTGCTCTCTGACTTTCTCTTTCTCAAAGACAGCCAGCAGAGCCTGGACTCTGTCCAGAAAAAGTGTTTCCCGGTCAGAAAAAGCTGCGACCCGGCCTAAAACTTCAGCGTCCTCACTGGAAAGAACATGCTGATACGGCGCCTTAAGAACCAGGTCCAGCGCCCGGTCAACCATTTCCCAGGCCTGACGGTCAAGACCCTCCTCGGACAGGAGAGCGGCTATCTTCAGATAACGCTCCAGTGGAACATTTTTCTCCACAAGCAGTTGCTGGATAATAGCGTCTCTTTCTTCCTGGCGGTTGAGACGTAAGTTTAACTTGAGTAGTTGCAGCAAGGCCCTGGTGGAATGCTCCAGGCGCCATATCCGGCGGTAAGCTTCCGCCACTGTTTCCCAGTCGCCTGATTGCCAGCCGGAGGCAGCCAGGGATTCCCAGAGTTGACTGCGGTGGGGTTCCTGTTTCAGAGCGGCCTGCCACCACTTCTTCGCCTCTTCCGGATTTCCTTCCCGGATGGCCAGTTCTGCCAGGACCGCTGACCAGCGGTAGTCCCTGAAGGCTGTTTCCGCTGTCTTCTGATAGTAACTCTTTAGTAGAGGTATCAGTCCGTGCTCCCGGGCAAAAGTGTAAATTTCGTTAATAATTTCCTTTTCCAGGGGTTTGCGGTTAAGAATCTCTATATACTGGTCCAGCGCCTCCCTGACCAGATGGTGCCGACTGTAGATGTTGATTACGGCCCGTCTTAAAGCGATAATCCGATTCTGTTTTTCCCCGGAGGATAGCTGGCTGTACTGAATCTGCCTGATGCTTTCCGCCACCAACTGCCGCAGTTGCGCCCAATCGTTTTCTCTTTCGTAAATCCTGGCCAGGGCATCAATCAGGGATGTCTCCAGCGGTCTTTCCTTCAGTAAATCCCTGACCACCTGTCCGGCTTCAGACAATCGCCTGGCATCCATCAACTGATTGGCCAGTTCCAGACTCAATCTTTCCCTCTCAGGACCGCTGCTTCTGCTCACAGCCTCCTTCAGGTAAGACAGGGCTTTATCCACATCCTTTCTTCTCCAGTAATAATTTTTCACCTCCAGAAGAACTGACAGGTATTCCTCCTCGTTTTTAAAATGCGCCAGCATCTTCTGGTAAACAGCCTCAGCGGATACTTGATCGCCCTGATTTTCGTAGAATGCCGCCAGCCGGGAGAGACTGGCCCGGTCCTCACCGCCGGCAGTAACCATGTGTTTTAAGACTTCAGCCATCAACTGGCGCTCACCCTGTTCTTCAAAGAACCGATAAAAGCGTTCCAGGACAGCCTTTTCCCGAAACTGCCGGAAGGTTTCTGCATAAAGCTTTTTCTGGGCGTCAGTTTGGCCGCACGCGGCCAGGTAGCTGCCAAAGGCAAAAACCGTTCCTGGCCGCTCGGGGGTGAGCCATTGTCGGAAAGTGTTTTCAATGAGCGGGCCAAGATTTCTGACCCGACTGAGATAAACCAGCCGTTTGATGACGGTTGAATTTCCACCAGGCTGTTGCAGACAGGTTTTCACATACTCGGCTACCGCCGGGGAATATTCCTTCAACCCTTCGTACAAAATACCCATCTCCCTGGCCATGAGGAACTCATCCTGGAACAGGAGACGCGCCTTTTTGATGGTAGCCAGGGCCTTCTCAAACTGGTAGTAGTCCCAGTACAGAGTAGCCAGTTCCAGATAGCTGCCCGGGTCATAAGGACCTGTTTTCGGCAGTTTTTCCCAGCACTGACTGGCAGCTTCATACTGTCCGGCTTCAGCCAGAACTTCGCCGGCCCTGGTCCAGTACTCTTTTTCTGCCGGATGCCGTTCTGCCAGAGAAAGATAAAGCGCACTGGCTTCTTTTCTCAGCCCGAGGGAGCGCGCCAGTTCCGCTGTTTTTTTCTGAATCCATTCCTCTCCGGAATAAAGGCCGGCCAGCCGTGTAAAGAGGGAATAGGCTAACTCATAGTGGGAAAGCCAGGCAGCCCCTTCGGCCCGGAAAAGAAGGTAGGTGCCACCGGGCAAGGCGCCAGCCTGTCGTACTTCCTCAGGTAGTTTCTTCTTCCAGGAAAGGTACTGGTAAAAACGGTGTCTGATGGTTTCATCCAGCCAGAAGCACTCTGCCGCCACCTGGAGCATCTGCGGCTGGAAATCACTTCTCCGACCCCAGCCCCATCGGGAGAAGACAAGGTCAAAAAGAAAACGGGCAAAGAAAGGGCTGGTGGGAAATTTCTCGTGGGCATAGCGCGCCATTTCCAGGGGGAAGTCTTCTCCGTCCCAGGAATCGGAAAAGTTCTTAAAGTAAGATTCCAGTTCTGGTTCTTTCATTACCTGCCTCAATTCTCTGGTCTTTTCCTGAAAGGCGGCTCTACCCTTCCGAACCAGGTACCAGCGGGCCAGCCGATGGTACCAGTTAGCGCCGGGAAATTGTCGGAGGGCTACCTGATAAAGTTTTAACTCTTCCTGGTAAAGATTGTGGGCATTGATGAAATTCAAAAAATGCTCGTAAAGTTTCTCGTCTTCAGGATGCTGACGGATTTGCTCCCAGTACACGGCCATCACCTGGAGATACTCCTTCTGTTCCACCAGTTTCGCCAGATAAGACTCAAGATAGGCCAGGTAAAATTTCTTCAAAGTTGGTTGCGTTGCCGCAGCCTGAAGAAGGCGCTCATAGGTGGCCCAGGCCTGAGCAAACTTCTTCTGAAGGTAGTAAGCCTCAGCCATCCGGTGTAAGACGCTGAGCGCTGTTTCCCCCGCCGGATACCTGGCCAGATATTTCTCACCCCAGGCAATTACCTGCTGGTAGTTTCCGTAGCGGAAGGCCACAGCCATCATTTCTTCGTGCAACCGGGGCAAAGAGGGACTGGCGGGAAATTGCCTGCTAAATTCCAGGAAAAGGTGATAAACCAGAGTAGCGTTGCTGTATGAGATGTTGACCTCTTCCAGTTCCTTCAGCTTTGCCCGAAGACCAGTATCATTCAACCACAGGGAAAGGATGCCGGAAAGAAATCCTGGCGCCGTGTCAAAATTTTCCGCCACCAGACAGGTGGAAAGAGTTTCTCTCCCGAAAGGCAGCCGGCCGCTGGCTCTGGCCACCAGCCAGAACAAGTCCAGCAATCTTTCTTCCGTGGGCTGGGAGAGCCAGCAACTGTACAGCGCCTGGCTGGCTTCCCGGGTGTAGCCAGCGCTGAGCAGTAACCGGGCCAGCTTTCTTAAAAATTCCGGCTGGAGAACGCGAACCTGATTGACCTGGAGCCAGTCCTGAAGTGTTTTCAAAGCCTTACCCGGCTGTCCTGAATACTGCCACAGGAAAAAGAGCGCTGCCAGATGTTCCCCGTCAGGTTCACTTTGCTGCAGCAAGGCTTTCCGATAGGCGGAAAACTGCCCCAGCCGTTGCAGAAGGTCAAAATAACCAAAGTAAAGTGACTGCTCCCAGAGATCACTTAGCAGTTTCCGGTAGGCCCCCAGCGCGGCTTCCGGTTTTTTCAACTTCAGAAAAATCTCTGCCTTTTTCTGGCAGATGGCCGCCACCCTTTCCGGGAAACCCTCCCCGAGATGGTCAAGTTGCTTCAAAGCGTCCTGATACCTGTTCTGGTTGAGTAACTCCTGAAGGTATTGTTCCTGATAGACAGGATTTTTGGGGAAAAGACCTACTAAGGCCTGATAGGCCCGGTCAATCGTCTCCCGGTACCCGTGCCTTCTGGCCACCCGAATAATCTCCTGATAAACGCTTACGGCACCGCCGCCGCCCGGCAAAAGGTTCTTTCCGGGGTCTTCTTCCTCAAATTTTTCCTCGGCACCAGCAGCCTGTCTTCCGGAGCCTTCTATGTCCACGGCTGGAGATTTACTGGCCAGTTCCTCAAGGATGCTGAGTTGCTCCTTTATTTTCAACCGAGCCCCCAGGAAGTCGGCCATTTTTCTCAGGCTCTCCGGCGAGCGTTTTTCCACTTTCAGGTAGTACTCCAGAGCCTGATGGGCATAGTCTTCTCGCCCCAGAGAAAGATACGCCTGGCTCAACTTCAGGTAGGCCTGACTGACCTGCTTTCCTTCTTTTACCAGTTGACTTAACAACGCCACCTGCTGGTGAGCACTTCTGGGTACCAGAGCGGTACTACCCTGAAATGGTTCTACAGTGTAGCAGGCTTTTTCCAGTTCCGAGAGGTTGACCGCCAGACAGGGCAGAATGCCACCCCCGGCAATGATTGCAAAACTGATGATAAACACACGATAGCGCTTTCCCGGTAACATTTCCTAAATAACCTCCACCTCAACCCTGGCCTGGGAAATATTGCGACTGAAATCTTCAGCCACCACAACAATTTCATAAATGCCTGGTGGCAGGTCTGAGGGAAGTTTCAACCAGCCCACCGAAGCCTTCAGCTCCCGCCGGTAGTAAAGTCCCACCGGTGCCAAACCTGGAAATTTCGCTCTGAGACTGCGGGTATCGGCATCAGCCAGCGCCCTGATCTCAATGGTGTCACCCGGTCGCACCCGCCTTCCGGAAAGGATAAGCCTCACTCTGGGTGGCTGGCTGTCCACCAGAAAGGATTTCTCTTCGGTCCACTGTCGTCCGGCATTATCCACCAGGACCAGACGACAACTGTACTGACCGTCGCGGGTGCCCGGTGGTACCAGAAACCTTGTCTCCCACAGGTCTTTCCGGCGGCTATAATGAAGGGTTTTCACCTCACCGAACGGGAAAATGGCCACCACCTGAACGACCTCTCGTCTGGTTCTCACCCGGAGAACCGGGTCCCCGGGCTTAATGGCTCGCGGACGCAGTAAACTCCGCGGTGCGGCCAGAAAGGAAGTATAGGGAGTTACCAGGTTGTACTGTTTGGCCAGAGAAATAATCTCTTCAATCCACTCTTCCTTTTCCCCCTGCAGATGTATCAAACGAAGCAGTTCCTCAATTCTGGCCCTGGCCCAGACCCTGGGTATCTCCTCATAACGCAGGTCCCGCTCGGGAAAGGAAACCACCGGCGACCAGGCCAGTTCCTTGCCCTGATATTTAACTCTGATTTTCGCCTGGCTGCTGGAACTGGCACTGGCGTAACGGCCAACGATACTCATGAAGGAACCGTCCAGAAAACGCTGAGGAGAAACAGGGTATACCCTGTTCACTGGATGGCGGAACGATATCCGAGCATCTTCCACCATCTGCTGTTGAAGCCGACCCAGCAACACGCCTGTCTTGTAGTTGGTATCCTCTGTTTCCGAAACCCAGAGACAACTTCCATCCGTAAGTCTTCCCAGTTCTTCCAGCAACCTGAGATTGGCTTCTTCCCCGATAGCACAGCAGTGAATCCTGACACCGGTCTGCCGATAGGTCTCAGCCACCTGTTTGGCTATCACGACGCTTCTTAACTCCCCCAGGGTAGCCTGGCCATCACTGATGACCACCAGGCAGCCTGGACCAGACCCTTTTTCAAAGCAGGGAAAAACTTTCCTCAGGGCGCCGGCCAGGTCGGTGCCACCAGCCTGGTAACTTTCTCCGAGCCAGGCCAGCATCTCATCACTCCTGGTTCTGGTAACAGGAAGGAAACTGTCCGAAAAGAAGTTTACCCGGTCGTTAAAGGTGGCCAGCAGGCAGGTGGTGGAAGCAGGCAGACCCCGGAGAAGACCTTCCAGCATCTCATAGGCCCGGTCCAGCTTTTCCCAGCGCATGGAAAGGGAAAGGTCAAACAAAACCACCAGCCGCTCAGGCCATTTCTTCGCAACTGAATCTTCTCCTAAACTGGTCACCACCTGCGCCAGAAAATAGCCGTCAGGGTCAGCTACCGGCCGACCGGAGGAAAATATCGGCACGACCTGGTGTCTGGTATCCGGGTCCCTGAAGGTCAGAAAAGAAAAACCCATCCGGTTAACCTTCACTCGCCACTGCAGGGTAAAGTCGTCGGTGAGAGAAAAGTTTTTCGCCTGGAAACTCCCGGAGAACTCGTCTGGACTTTGCCGGATATCTCTCAGAGGGAAAACGGCTGCTGGAAAGGTAACATCCACAAGTGGCAACTGACTTTCCAGTTTGATTTTCAATGAAAAATCGCCGGCCGTCTGGGTGCGGTAGCGAGCCGGTTTTAAGGGCAGGCGATACTGTCTGCTTAGCCGGTCAAGGCCAATGGTTTCGCAATAGGCCAGTTCCAGCCTTTTTGTTCCCAGCGCCGGTATCGGAAAAACCTTCACCGAAAAAACCTGTTTTCTGGCTTCCTCGGCCTGCTGCAGCAACCCCGGGTCTTTCTTTCTCCAGGTTAAACTTTCATAAAGTTGTTCCGCCCTTTTTTTCTCCAGAACAACTCCCGGAAGCCTTACCAGGCCTTCCCAGATTGCGAAACGGCTGATGGCGGCCTGTTCCGGTATCAGAAATTCGTAAATTCCTTCCTGGTCCACAAAGGTGTGATTCTTGAAAATCTGCCCGATGGTACTGGTAGCCAGTCCTTCCCTGATCACTATCTCCACGTTCATCTCTTCAAGGGAGAGAATTTCTGGTCGGGGTTGGTCACTCCCTGAAGGAAGAAGAACTCCGGTTTCTGACCGGACCAACGTGGAAAAACCCAGGCAGGTTACAAGAACCAGAAGTCCTGGTGCCCGGCTTAAGGCAATAACGGCTGGAAGGCGTCCTTTTCTATACAGGCCAGACCACACTCTGTCCCCAGGTAAAGGCGTTGTCCCCTGACCAGGACCGCGGTCACATTGCGCGAGGGCAGCCCCTCGCGAATATAAGAACACTTATGGCTTTTCGTGTCAAGAATAAGCAAGCCATGCCGGACTGTTCCCGCCAGAAGATAGTCTCCATACCCGGCCAGGGCATTATTGTTTACTTCGCAGGAGCCTGTTTTCTGCCGTAGGGACTCCCATTTTCCATCAGAAAAACAGGCCAGACCACCGCCGTAGGTGCCAGCGTAAAGAGCCCCGCTGCAGGAGTAAAGGGCCGTTACCCAGTTGGCTGGCAGGGGGGAAGAGGGCGCACTAAAAGATGCAACCACTTTCTTTCCGCTGAGAACACTGACGCCCCCCAGAGTTCCAATATAGAGCAGGCTGTCAAAGACACAGCAACTGTAAGCATGGTTGTTCACCAGCCCCTGGAACCGGGACAGGTTAAAAAGTTCTTTCCCTTCAAGAAGACAAACACCGCCGCCGGAAAGCGCGCAGGCGATGTACCTCCCGTAGCGACACAAACCACTGACACTGCCTCCCAGTATTTCTTCAGTGAGCTGACCCTGCCATTTCCCGTCAAGATTGAGAAAAATGAGGCCGCTGCCGGTGCCTACCAGAAGTTGGTCGGAATCTTCATCAAGAAAGAGACAGTTCACCTCCCGCAGTTCCTCGTTCGTCACCTGCTTCCGGAGCCGACCGTCTTCCAGAAGGAGAAGGCCCTCCTCAAAGGTGCCCGCGTACAGACCCCGGCTGCCTTCTGCCACACTGGTGATAAAACCCGAGGGAATGCTACTTAAGTCAGGTAACCTTTCCCAGTGCCGGTCCAGCCAGACATAAGCGCCATCGTCGGTCAGAACAAAGGTCCTGCCACCAACAGTCTTTATCCGGTTGATCCGCTGTCCGGTAAGTTGCTCCGGGAAACTGCTCACACCCACCGGTCTTAACCCCGCCATCAGAGTTCCCGCCCAGACTGTGCCGGAAATCTGGCCCAGGGCCGTTGAAAAACCTTCCAGGACACACCGGGCCTGCCGGTCGTGGCTGACGCGAAAGACACCCTCCGCAGTGGCGACCAGAAAATAATCACCGCAGGCTAACACATCAAACACCGTAAGGGAGCTCAGTCCCTCTCTAACGGAAATGGTCACCGGCACTCGCCCCTGAAGCTGTATCACTCCCCGGTCATCCGTACCTACCAGGATTCTGTGCTGATCATAGGCCAGACAGCGAACCCTCAGACCGGAAAGACCTGCCACCCTGACAAAGGAACTTCCGGAAAGTTTAAGCACGCCGTCACCCATGGTTCCGACGAGCAATCCTTCCGGCGAGTCGGTAAGGCAGCTCACCGGATACTCAGTCTCAGCCGGGCTGGTATAAGAGAGAATCTTGCCCTCGCACAGTGCCACCAGACCATAATGTTTCAGAGCAATCCAGAGAGTATCACCGCTCACCGTTAGCGCGGTGACGGCATTTTCTAACAACCCCTCCAGGCTGGTAATCTGCTGGACCGGTTTTAGGTTCTGGTCGTAAACAATAATTCCACCCCGGGCCGTGGCCAGAAAATAGTGGTTCTCCCGGAAAGCGATGTCCACCGTCTCTTTCTGAGAAAGCCAGACTTTCCATCCTTCAGCTGGAGAGGAAACTGGCCGGGAAGAAGAAAGTTTCAGCCGGCCGGTCTCTCCTTTCTTCAGAGAGGCCAGAACAAGTTCGGCTGAATGCCAGGCTGAAATCAGACAAATAGCCGTTGCTGAAACCAGCAGGAAGAGCAGAAAAAAAAGCTGCCTGGGCCGCCATCTCCTGCCACCGCTATCTTTCTGCATCCTTTCTCCTGCCAGACTGCCGTCTTGAGGGGTAACTGACCGTGGCGACCCGTCTTCTTTAATTACTCTTCTCATTGCGGTTGTTTTTGTTACTTTCTTTGCCCACCTATATCTTAAAGGACTCGTCGGTAAAATTCAATTATCAGCCTGAGTTCTGAGAAAATTTTTCCTTGATTTTCCGGGCATTTTTGCTATAATCATCGCCAGACCAAGGAGCGCTAAGATGTTCTGGCGAGTAAAGTTCACCCTTTATCTTTTTTTGCTCTTGCTCTCGCCGTCAGGAGCGGCTGACCACCTGGTAATTATTTCTCCGCACTGGGAAGGTATCCGCGTGGAGATTACCAGAAAGTTTCAGGAGTGGTACCAGACCAATTACAGGACAGCGGTCACCCTGGAATGGATTGACCAGGGCGGCACTTCTGATGATTTAAGACTGGTGGAGTCCTTATTCCAGAAAACTCCGGAAAGCATCGGGCTGGATGTCTTTTTTGGGGGAGGGATGGACCCCTATCTCCGACTTAAGGAAAAAGGACTTCTGGAAAAATATGTGCCTGGAAAAATTTTGAAGGGAATTCCTGAAAGTTGTCTGGGAGTTCCCAACTACGATAAGGAAGGTTACTGGTACGGAGTGGTCCTGAGCAGTTTCGGCATCCTTTACAACAGGAAGGTGCTGAACTACCTCCGCCTGCCTCCGCCTGCCACCTGGGAAGATTTAGCCCGGCCCGAATATTTTTCCTGGGTGGGCGCGGCTGATCCCCGCCACAGCGGGAGCATGCATATGATGTATGAAATTATTCTTCAGGCCTATGGCTGGGAACGCGGCTGGCAGGTGATCCTTTCTCTGGCCGGCAATACCCGCCATTTCTCCGCCAGTGCCAGCCAGGTAGCCAGAGCAACTTCCCTGGGCGACGTCGCGGTTGCTTTATGTATTGATTCCTACGCCCTGGCTCAAATCCAGGTGAACGGTCTGGACAACCTCGGCTTTGTCCTGCCCGAGGGTCTGACGGTCATCAATCCTGACGGAATTGGCATTCTTAAAGGGGCGCCCAATCTCACCACCGCCTGTCGTTTTATTGACTTTCTTCTCTCCTCCTCAGGACAGCTGGTCTGGATGCTGCCCCCGGGCACTCCCGAAGGTCCGAGAGAATTTGCCCTTAACCGGCTGAGTATCAGACCAGAGACGTATCAACGTCCGGGTATTCTTTTTGCCAGTTTCAATCCCTATCAGCGGTCCCGGTCCCTGCCCTACAATTTTTCTCTGGCCGCCAGACGCTGGGGGCTGCTCAACGACCTTCTGGGAAGTTGCGTGATTGACCCTCATGCCGAACTCAGCCGCGCCTGGCATCTTCTCCGGAAAACCTCAAATAAACAGTTGTGGCAACAATTTTACCAGTTACCGCTAAAACCAGCGGCTCAGCGTTTTTTCTGGGAAAACTGGTCTGACCCTGTCTTCCGCAACCAGTATCTTACCAGGTGGTTGAACTTTTCCCGGGAGAAGTTTACAATGGTAGCCAGGCAGATTCAATATCTTTATCCGTAACTCCCTGAATTTTATGGACAACCTCATTCTTTCCCTGGAAAACATTAGCAAGAGATTCGGGGCAACACCTGTGCTCAAGGGCATCACTCTGACTGTGGCCGGAAACGAAATCTTCTTCCTGCTGGGTCCATCTGGCTGCGGGAAGACCACACTTTTGCGCATCATCGCTGGTTTCTGCCAGCCCGACAGTGGCCGGATACTTCTGGATGGCCAGGACATCACCGGTGTACCTGCCCACCAGCGCCATATCGGCCTTGTCTTCCAGAACTACGCTCTCTGGCCGCACCTGACAGTTTGGGAAAATGTGGCTTACGGGTTGAAACTGCGCAAACTTCCGGAAAAATTCGTTCACCAGCGGGTGGAGGAGATGCTCACCCTGACCCACCTTCTGCCCCAGAAAAACCTCTATCCCTCCCAGCTTTCCGGAGGACAGCAACAGCGAGTGGCGTTAGCCAGGTCGCTCATTGTCCGGCCGCGGCTGCTCCTTCTGGATGAACCATTAAGCAACTTAGATGCCAACCTCAGAGAGCAAATGCGCCAGGAAATCAAGAAAATCCAGAAAGAAACTGGCATCACTATGATTTATGTGACCCACGACCAGCGGGAAGCTCTGACCATGGCCCACCGGCTGGCTGTTATGAACGCCGGAGAAATCGTTCAGACTGGCACCCCGCTGCAGATTTATTTTGAACCCGGAAACCGCTTCGTGGCTGACTTTGTCGGAACTGTCAATCTGCTTGCCGGTAAAGTGAGCGGCTTTGAGACCGGTCTGCTGCAGGTGGAAACTTCAGAGGGACTGTTGCGGGCTACCGGCGGGGGTGACTTTTCCTCAGGCCAGGCAGTGGAAATAGGCTTCAGACCGGAAAGTATTTCCCTGCGGCCAGGCCAGTCAAATGTTTTCCGGACAACCGTAACGGAAACAGAAATCGGGGAAGGCATAATGCGGGTTATGGCCACCAGTCCGGGCGGCCGAAACTTTCTGCTGCACCTGCCACTGGAGACAGGACGCAAACTGCAGGCCGGACAGAACCTGATTTTTTCTGTGCCTCCGGAGCGCATGATAGTTTTTCCCCTTTCACCGTCTGTTCCTTCCGCGGTGAAGAGAAACGGAAGAGATAAACCACATCTCCCATGAAAAAAGGGCTACTCTCTTTTTCCCTGCTTTTTCTGGGCTTTTTTCTGGTCTATCCGCTGCTGTGGCTCTTGCCGCAGAGTTTTCTTTCCGGCGGCCGCTTCACACTGCGGATTTTGAGTTCTCTCCTCTCCAACTCCCTGATTCTCCAATCGCTCCTGAATAGTTTTCTCCTGGCCGCCGGGACCATCGTCGGTACTTCTCTAATCGGCATTCCCCTGGCCATACTTCTGACCCGATACCAGTTCTCAGGACGCCGCTTCTTCCAGGTGCTTTTTGTCCTGCCGATGCTGGTCAGCCCCTTTGTGGGCGCCATTGGCATGCAGCAAATACTGGCCCGGTTTGGCTCCCTGAATCTTCTCCTGCTGCGTTTGAAACTCATACCTGCGCCAGTACCGTGGCTGGGCAGTGGCCTGTTAGGTATCGCTATCCTGCAAACGCTTCACCTCTATCCCATCATGTATCTCAACATCTCCGCGGCGCTGGCTAACTTTGATCGCTCCGCAGAAGAAGCCGCTGCTTCCCTGGGAGCATCTTCCTGGCAAAATTTCCGAACCATTACCTTCCCGCTGCTGCGACCCGGCTATTTCGCTGCCTGCTCCATTATCTTTGTCTGGTCGCTGACCGACCTGGGAACGCCCCTGGTTTTTGAATACCCCCAGCTGTTGCCGGTCCAGATTTTTAACGCCATCACTGATATCAATGTCAATCCCGCCGGCTACTCCCTGGTGCTGGTGGTGCTGATTCTGAGCGCTCTCTTTTTTATTTTCACTCGCCAGGTGGTGGAGCGGACTCCTTACACCACCGGCCGCACCCCGGTCTCAGAACAGGGACATATTCTTTCCCGGAGGGCACAGAAGCTGCTCATCGCCGGGCTTTCCCTGCTGGCGGTGATCAGTCTTTTGCCTCATCTGAGTATTATTCTTAATTCTTTTTCGCAGCGCTGGTTCTTTTCTATTCTGCCCTCAAAGTATTCCTGGCGGTCCTACCAGGCGGTTTTTCATCATCGCTTAACCAGAACCGGTATTGTTAACAGCCTTTTTTACAGCAGTCTGGCCACTGTCACCGACATCCTTCTGGGATTAGCCATCGGCTATCTTCTGGCCCGCTGGTCGTTCCGGGGCCGTTTTCTTCTGGACGCCCTGGCCATGGCGCCACTGGCCATACCCGGCATTGCCCTGGCCTTTGCTTACTGTACGGCCTTTTCCGGAACACCCCTTGATCCCAGAAAGAATCCGGTCTTTCTTCTCATTGCCATCTATAGCGTCAGAAGACTGCCTTACCTGGTACGGAGTACCTATGCCAATTTTCAGCAATTAAATGAGAATATGGAAGAAGCCTCAGCCAGTCTCGGGGCTAATCCGGGAACCACTTTTCGCCGCATTCTTCTACCCCTGATAGTCCCTGGATTGCTGGCCGGGGGGATTATGGTTTTTGCCTTTTCCATGCTGGAAGTCAGCAGCAGCCTGGTGCTGGCTTTCCGGGAAAAGTTCTTTCCCATCTCCAAGGTTATTTACATTCTGGCGGGAAGGTTGACCGACGGACCCAACGTCGCCAGCGCTTTAGGAGTTCTGGGGCTGCTGCTTCTCCTGGTCTGCCTGGGTGGCGCTTCCAGGCTGGCCGGAAGACGCCTGACCGATTTCTTCAAAACGACCTGAAATCTAAACTTCTGCCTCTTCTTTTTTCCGCAGTACCTGTTTGGCCTTTTCCCCTATCTCTTTCGCCTTATCCGGTAATTCCTCAAAAAAACCCTTCAGCCGGCTTCTTGCTTCCTGACCGGTTACTGGTGCAAAAAGAATTCCCAGGATTGCTCCGATGGCCGCACCCAGTACCAGACCCACCACCAGTCCTTTTACTTCATTTCCGTTTTCTGCCATTTTGCCTCCTTTGTGTTTGTCATTTTTGCTTTGCCCTTCTGCGGCCACTGAAAAGATGACTCATCATACTGAGCACTCCGCCCAGCACTCTGGCACTGCGCGCCATAAACTCAACGGCTGGCCGCACCTTGCTGGTAAGACTTTCCAGGTCTTTCAAAATCCGGTTTACCCGCCTCAGAGTAAAAACCGTGTATCCGCTCAGGAAAACAACGGAAAGACTGATCACTACCCAGCAGAACCGGATCACTGGATCATAATCCATCACCCCTCCTGGTCCAGACTTATTATACCCGCCTGAGGCGTACCAGGCAAGTCTGACTTACTGACTCTGGAAATTGTAGTTGTCACGGATCAGGTTGTTCCGGCAGAAATAGTTCTGAACAATAGATGACTGGCAATCAACAAGGGTATTGTTAACAATGACATTTTTCTCGGTCCAGAGGTCAGGCATCAGTGAGTAAATCTGGATACCGGTCCGGGCAGTTCTTATCAGATTACCCTGAAGTTGGCAGAAAATTGATTTCTTTACCACCACACCCGTCTGGCTGCTGGAAATGTTGTTTCCGCTCACCAGCACTCCATTGGCTCCGTAAAGGAAAATTCCCGGTCCGAAGATGTCAAAGATAACATTGCCGGCCACGGTCATGTTTCTGCCTGGCCGGTTTTCTGTGGTCCAGCGCTGGAAAGCAATGCCGGTGCCCTTCACCCGGTAGATAATGTTTTCCGCAATAATGTTGTCCGCATCGCCGCCAGCGCCAATCCCACCAATACCAGCCGGTCTGGTATAGGCCGGTAACAACTGCCTCAAGAAACGGAATCGCCTGGCATCTACCGGAGCAGCTTCCTGGGTGCGAATAGTACCACCTGCTCCCTGGTAGACCCCGATATCGGAAATGATGTTTCCTTTAACGATGAGCCCGCGACAGTTGTCGCAGAAGTACACTCCGTAATCACCGGCATAACTGATGGTATTGCCTTCAATGGCTCCCCTCATCCTTCCAGAACCACGGTGTCCGGCCAGATGGATGGCTCGCTGAGCAATATTTTTCAGCCGGCACTGGCTCACCCTGACGCCATCATGTGCGCCGATGTAGATACCGTCAGCCGGCGCATCTTCCACTGATACCTGGCTGACCGTGATGTTTTGACCATCAAGGAAAAACAGGGAATTGCCGACCCAGCTGGAAATAGTTGGAGACTTCTTCAACGAACCAATTACCTGCAGGTTTCTTATCGTGAGGTTAGAGACGCCGTTTGCACAGAAAACATTGAAGATGTGCCTGGCCACAGCCTGATTTCTGACCCTATAACTATCCAGCAATTCCGGGTCCACGCTGATTAAGCGGCCGTTGATGCTGACTACCCTGGTCACAGTGCCGATCCCGTAGTCGTTGCCATCCTCATAAATGTAAAGACCATCGCCCACCCGCACCGGACCGGGACCGGTGACCACGATGTGGTGACTGCCTTTTCTTGCGTCTTCAGCCAGCCGCAGGAGATACTCATCCGCCTCGGTTTCCAGGGCCGTGGCCTCCCCTTCGCCGGCAATGATTAGATTGGAGTGCCGTTCGGTGAGAAAAATTGGAGACCTCAGAATGTAGTGGCCGGCTGGAATTACGACCGTCCCCCCGCGTCCGGAAAGAGAGTCAACCGCTTCCTGAATGCCCCGGGTTGGTCGCCGGCCGTCGTAGTTAACCTGCACCGTTTCCGGCAGGGCTAATGCCGCGCCCAAAAAAATCAGGGCCTGGGACCAGAAAAATAAAGTGAAAACCGGCTTACGGCTGCCTGGAAAAATTTTCATTCCCTGTCAGGTTTTTTCCCACCTGTCCCACTGTGCCGTACTCAGAGCGAAGTGGGCTGTTTATCGTATGACGGCCTGACAAAGAAATAGTTTAGCATGCCTGCCGCTAAGAAGCAGAATTTGCCAGAGAAACCCATCAATTTCTGATTAAGGTGGACAAAAAAAAGGAAAGGGGGGACCTTTTGTTTAGACTTCTTCAGTCACTCTCTCTGGTTCTTCTAAAAAATCTGCTGGTGTGGTCCTTACCCTGCTTTCGTTTGGTTAAACAGACCAA
>JAKPFT010000052.1 GCA_029551285.1 bacterium
CTTCAGGTATCCTCGACTCAGTTGGCGTGACGGGCGGTGTGTACAAGGCCCGAGAACGTATTCACCGCGGCCTGGCTGATCCGCGATTACTACCGATTCCAGCTTCATGCAGGCGGGTTGCAGCCTGCAATCTGAACTGGGGCCGGCTTTTTGGGATTTGCTCCACCTCGCGGCTTCGCGTCCCTCTGTACCGACCATTGTAGTACGTGTGTCGCCCTGGACATAAGGGTCGTGCTGACTTGACGTCATCCTCACCTTCCTCCGTGTTAACCACGGCAGTCCTCGTAGAGTGCTGCCTTTTCAGGCGAGTAACTACGAGCAAGGGTTGCGCTCGTTCCGGGACTTAACCCAACACCTCACGGCACGAGCTGACGACAGCCATGCAACACCTGTGCTGGCTTTCGCCTTACGGCGAATCGTTGCCCTTTCGGGCTCCTACTACCAGCATGTCAAGCCCAGGTAAGGTTCTTCGCGTACCATCGAATTGAACCACATACTCCACCGGTTGTGCGGGCCCCCGTCAATTCCTTTGGGTTTCAACCTTGCGGCCGTAGTCCCCAGGTGGGGTGCTTAACGCGTTAGCTTCGGCACCGATCCGTATTACCGGACCGACACCCAGCACCCAACGTTTAGGGCGTGGACTACCGGGGTATCTAATCCCGATCGCTCCCCACGCTTTCGTCCCTCAGCGTCAGTTCCGGGATGGAAAACTGCCTTCGCCACTGGTGTTCCTGCCGATATCTACGCATTTCACCGCTACACCGGCAGTTCCGTTTTCCTCCCCCGGACTCCAGCCGGATAGTTTCGGCCCCAATTCTCTGGTTGAGCCAGAGGCTTTCAAGACCGACACATCCAGCCGCCTACAGACCCTTTACACCCAGTGAATCCGGGTAACGCTCGCCCCTCCCGTCTTACCGCGGCTGCTGGCACGGGATTAGCCGGGGCTTCCTTTAGCGGTACCGTCATTCCCCAGAAGGGAACTTCTTCCCGCTCGACAGGGTTTTACGATCCGAAGACCTTCATCACCCACGCGGCGTCGCTGGATCACCCTTTCGGGCATTGTCCAAGATTCCTCACTGCTGCCTCCCGTAGGAGTCGGGGCCGTGTCTCAATCCCCGTGTGGCTGGCCGTCCTCTCAGACCAGCTACCCGTCTTAGCCTTGGTGAGCCATTACCCCACCAACAAGCTGATAGGTCTCAGGCCCATCTCCCGGCGATTCACCTTGCGGTGAACCTTTCCGACCCCGGTGATACCACCAGGGAAGAATATGTGGTATTAGCCCGCCTTTCAGCAGGTTATCCCACTCCAGGAGGTAGGTTACCCAAGTGTTACGCACCCGTTCGCCGCTTTCCCCCGCCGCTACCAGATTGCTCCGATTTAAGCGGGTTCGTCGCTCGACTTGCATGTGTTAGGCACGCCGCCAGCGTTCACCCTGAGCCAGGATCAAACCCTCGTTTGAACTGGCAGTGGACACTGGTCCACAAACTTTGAAACCCGAGTACTTCCCAGTTGTCAAAGAACATTGTTACAGTTGTATTGTACCGTCTCTAACCGCTACCTGTCAAGACTTTCTCCTCACTTCTTCTCCGCCGGTGGCGGTGGAGGAGTAGCCTCTGGTGGCGGTGGTGGAGGTACTTCTCCACCCGGTGGCGGAGGCGCCATTTCGCCTTCTGGAGCTGCTGGCGGAGGCGGTGTCTTCTTCGGCATCGCCTGCTTGATGATGAAGAACAGCGCCACCAGAATAATAATAATCAGAATCGCAACCGCGGCCGGGTTGCTCTTCTTTTCTGCCATGTTTCACCTCCTTTTCCTGTTTAGCCTCTTTGTAAGGCTTTTAGCTTCCAGTTTGCCACTAATTATAATGATGCTTTTTTCTTTGTCAAGTTTTCACCGGTGCGGCTGGAATCTGTTGTAGTGAACGATTTCCGCGAGACTCCTTTTCGGCACGTGAAATATTCCCTGCTGGTCTCGCCAGTACTTCACCGACCCGGTGAAAGGTTCAACCACTGACTGCTCATCAGGATAACCTAAAGCCACCACCGAGTCAATAGTATATCCTGCCGGAACCGAAAGCAACTCCGCCAGCCTTTCTCTTCTTACCGAACCAATCCAGCAAGAACCCAGGCCTTCTTCTACGGCCTGAAGAAGGATATTCTCAATAGCTGCGGCCAGGTCAGCCACTGGCGTCCGAGCATTAATGTTCAAATTCTGAAGAACCACGATGTAGGCGGTGGGTCTTTTTCCTTCCGGAGGGTTACCGGCCGGCGCAATATAACCAGCCCAGGCCAGGGTGGAGAAGATATCGGAAACCACTCCTGGATCGTTGACGATGATGAATTCCCATGGCTGAAGATTTCCGCCACTGGGAGCCAGCCTGGCAGCCTCCACCAGTTTTTGAAGGACCGGCAAAGGCACAGGTTCCTGCTTAAACCTTCGGATCGTCCGCCGTTTTTTGATGGCTTCAAACACGTCCATTGTGGCTAAAGTATAACATCATCTCCCGGGTCAAGCAAAATCTCCTCTATGAAGGAATTCTGTTTTTCTGGGCGGACATTGCCATCGTAATTTTCCGCATGCTAAAATTTATTCAGATGAGTTCAACAACACCTTTGGTTGCCTGTTCTTCCGCCTGCCTTGAGGCTGACGCTGACAACTGGCTGATTAGAATCAGCAGGCTTTTCGCGGGTAGATTACCCTTACAGTTAATCCTGAAGGAAAACCAGGAAGGACTGGTCCGGATAGAAGCCGGCCTGGCCGGGAAGTCTTTTATCTCCTTTATCTTCAAGAAACCCGGGAAGCCGGTTATTTTTCTCCTGCCTGGCGCCGGCGCTTCTGACCGTAGCAAAAAACTTTTTCTGAAAAGGTTTTCTTTCCTTCTCCATCAGGGGCACCCCCTGGCGCTCTGCCACTTTGAGAACAGTTTCCCCAGGTCCGACGAAGATTTCTTCCGTCAGATTAAACAGCAGGTGGCCCTGATTTCCAGCGGTCTTGATTTCTGGGAAAAATTTACCGGTATCGCCGGCCAGGATTTCTTTTTCGTCGCGGTGAGTGCCGGCGGGTTCAGCGGCATCATCGCTGCTTCTCTGGACAAACGGCTGAAGAAAATTCTCCTGTTAGGCTGCGGCGGCGATTGTGAAGTTCTGACCTGGCGGGGACTGCTGCGTCTGGTCCTCAAAAAAGATTGCCCCAGAAAGGCCTGCGTCAATATGCACCGCGCCTACCGGCAGATTTTGAAAAAATCTCTTTACGCTCAACTTCCCCTTCTTCCGAGACACTGCTTTCTTTACGACCCGTTGACCCTGGCGCCGGCGATCGCTGACCGTAGCATCCTGATGATTAACGGTCTGTTTGACCTGGTCGTCCCCTTTTCCTGCGCGCTGCGCCTCCGACATCGTCTGGGTAAACCACCGCTGTTGTGGTACCCGGGTACCCATTTGATGCTGCCCTGGTTTTTACCTTTTTTCCGGAAAAAGTTGCATCTGTTTTTCCTCGCTGATTAAAACACTTAGTGGAGGGAGAGATGAAAGAAATGCATCTGGAGGGAATCAGAGTGAAAAGTTTCCGGCTGGGCCGGCTGGTGGTCGGTGTGGCCTGTGATGTTGGTCCCAGGGTCCTGTGGCTTTCCCATGAGAAAAGACCTGATTTCAACCTCTTCGGGGTCTTACCGGAGACCGGCGTCCAGACACCGGAAGGTTTCTGGTACATCTACGGCGGGCACCGGCTCTGGACTTCCCCGGAAGCCATGCCGCGTTCCTATTCTCCTGATAACCAGCCAGTTATCATTTCCATGGCCGGAAAGAGTTTGACCGTTAAGGGTCAGCCGGAACAAGCCAACTCTGTCCAGAAAAGTCTTCGTCTCACCCCGATAGGTCCGGAAACCCTGAAGGTGGTTCACACCATCACCAATATCGGACGCTGGCCGATTACCCTGGCCGCCTGGGCTCTTTCCGTCATGAGACCGGAAGGCCTGGCTGTGATACCGGTGCATCCTTCCAGGGTTGACAGTGCCGGCCTGCTTCCTGATAGACACCTCACGCTCTGGCCCTATACGGACTTAAGTGACCCCCGCCTTTCCTTCACCCGGGATTATCTCTTTCTCCGGCAGGACCTGAAGGCAAAATCTCCGGTCAAGATAGGTGCCGCGGCCAGGCCTGACTGGGCGGCTTACTGGGTGGAAGAACTATCTCTCATTAAGACATTTCACAAGAAAAATGCTGCCTACCCTGACTACGGCTGTACCGTGGAAGTATACACCAACGCACAATTTCTGGAACTGGAAACCGTTGGTCCGCTGGAGACCTTAGCCCCGGGTAGCCACCTGGAGCATACCGAATGCTGGACCCTGGCCATGGTGCCGGGAAATAAGTCGGCGCCGGGAAAACTGGCGGAACTGCTGGCGCAAACTATTCAGGAAAAAGCATGAAAGAGGCGCAACTGACCCGGAAAATTCTGGAGTCGCTGGAGGAGATGGAGATTATTGACTGCCACGAGCATCTGCCTCCGGAGGCTGTCCGCGTCTCCAGAAAGGTTGATGTTTTCACTCTCTTCTCCCACTACACCCGCGGAGACTTAGCCAGAGCTGGAATGTCGGAAAAGGACATCAACAGTCTCACCGACAGGGAAATTCCCCTGGAAAAGCGGTGGCGGATTTTTGAACCTTTCTGGGAAAGAATTCGCTGGACATCCTATGCCCGGGCCGCCCTTCTTGCAGCAAAAAAATTCTATGGCGTCGACGACATCACGGTCCATACCTACCAGAAACTATCTGAGCGGATGCAGGCGGCAAACAAACCTGGTCTCTATGAGAAAGTCCTGCGGCAGAACTGCCGAATTAAGACAGTGCTCACCCAGTGCGGCAGTACCCACACCGGCAGCGGCTGGCTCAAACCGGTCATGCCTATGACCTATTCTATGGAAAACCCTGAAGATTTGCTCCAGCCTCCTTTTGCTCCGGGTTGCTCCTGCTGCACTCTGGACGATTACCTGAAAGCCTGTCACGACTATGTTATTCGTGTAAAAAAAGAAGGCGCTGTGGGCTTAAAACTCCTCTGTCAGCCCTTTGGCCAGCCTGACCGGAAGGGGGCTGCCTCTGTCTTCAAGAAGATTATCTCCGGGAAGAGGAAAGAGGTGGATCAGACGGGAAGATGGCCCACCTATACCCTGGCCCATGAACTGACCAGTTATGTGACTGACCAGCTGGTAACCCTGGCCGGCAAAGAAAAGTTGGTGGTGGCAGTTCATACCGGCTACTGGGGTGACTTCCGCAGGCTGGACCCGCTGCATCTCATTCCCCTGCTGCAACGCCACGGCGAGGTTCGCTTTGACATCTACCATTGTGGTTATCCCTGGGTCAGAGAAACTCTGATGTTAGGCAAGGGCTTTTCCAATGTCTGGCTTAATTTTTGCTGGACCCACATCATCTCGCAGAAGTTTGCTACTGACGCCCTGAAAGAAGCCATAGAACTGTTGCCGGTTAACAAAGTCTTAGCCTTTGGTGGTGACTACCGTGACCCGGTGGAAAAAGTTTACGGTCATCTGGTCATGGCCAGGGAAGATGTTGCCCGGGTTTTGGCCGGAAGTATTCTGGCTGGAAGAATGAACCTGGAGCAGGCGCTGGAGGTGGCCCGGCAGTGGTTCTTTAATAATCCGGTTTCTCTTTACCGGCTCAATTTTCCGGAAAAATAAAGGCCGGAAACAAACCTCAGCGCGCCCGGGGATGGGCCTTCTGATACCCTTCGCGCAGTTTCTCCACGGTCAGGTGGGTATAAATCTGGGTGGTACTGATATGTTCGTGTCCCAGAAGTTCCTGGACACTGCGCAGGTCTGCCCCGCGGTCCAGCAGGTGGGTGGCAAAAGTGTGCCGGAAGGTGTGCGGACTGACCCGTCGGTTAATCCCGGCCAGCCGGCAGTATTTCTGAATCAGCCTCTGGACGCTGCGGCTGGTCAGGGGCGAGCCAAACCGGTTGACAAATAGAATCCGGGTACGACCTGGCCGGCGCTGCAGGTATTCTGTGAGTGCCTTTACCGCTGGCTCCCCTAAAGGAACGATTCTCTCTTTATTTCCTTTCCCCCTAACCTTGATGCTTTCCTCAATCAGATTAACACTGCGGTCGGTTAAACTTACCAGTTCCCCCACTCTGATTCCGGTGGCATAAAGGACTTCCAGAATGGCTCTATCGCGGACTGCTAAGAGATTGTTTCCCCGGGGCGCCTCCAGGACCCGAAACATTTCTTCCACGGTAAGAAAGGAAGGCAGCGGTCTGGCTGTCCTGGGCGCTTTCAGCAGAAGTGCGGGATTATGACGCAGCAGTTTCCTTCTCACCAGAAAGGTAAAAAAGGAGCGCAGGCTGGCCACCTTGCGGCTGATACTGGTGGCACTGTAACGGTCATCTTTCAGCCAGGCCAGATAGGCTCTGAGAGTTTGATAATCAACCGTTTGCTCAGGTCTATTCTTCAGAAACGAAAGAAACTGAAACAAATCCTTCCGGTAAGAGATGATGGTATAACGGGAGCAGTTGCGCTGAGAGGAAAGATACTCTAAGAATCTGGTCAGGTGAAATCTCCAGGAAAACCGCTGCTGACTCAATCTATCTTTCCTTTGGTGGAAGGCAAACCTTTTCTTGTTTTTCTGACTGCCTGCCGCAGTGCTACTGCCAGGGCTTTGAAGATGGCTTCGTTCACATGGTGGAGGTTTTCTCCCGAAACAAGTTGCACATGCAAGGTTAAACCGGCCTGGTTGACCAGTCCCTTCAGGAACTCCTGAACATTTTCTGTGTCAAAGGAACCCTCCCGGCCTCTCAGAACAGGCACCCGGAAATATAACCCCGGGCGGCCGGAAATGTCCAGGCTTACCTGCACCAGCACTTCGTCCATCGGCACCGAAGCAAAACCGAACCTTTCCACACCTTTCCTGTCGGCCAGGGCTTCCTTCAAGGCCAGACCCAGACACAGACCGGTATCCTCCACCAGATGATGCTCGTCCACTTCTATATCCCCCCTGGCCTTCACCATTAAGTCCATCTCGGCAAACCTGGAAAAAAGCTGGAGCATATGGTCAAGAAAGCCGAAACCCGTCTTCACCCTGGCGTTACCCTGTCCATCAAGATTCAGGGACAGAACAATATCTGTTTCTTTTGTCTTCCGGGTAATTTTAGCCTTTCGGGCCATGTTTCCCTCCTCTGAGCCGAACCTGGAGACTGGCCGCGTGCTCGGTCAATCCCTCCAGTAGAGCCAGTTGCCTCACCGTTTTTCCCCACTTTTTGAGAAAACCCTTTTTCGCCCGGATAATGGCGTAGCTTCGCAAAAAGGTATAAACAGAAATACCGGAAGTGTATCTCACGGCCTGCTGGGTGGGCAGAACATGGCTGGGCCCGGCAAAGTAATCACTTAAAGCGGTGGGAGTGTAACTGCCTACCAGAATCACACCGGCCAGTGACTGCCGCAGTAGTTCTTCAGATTCCCGGCAGATAACCTGCAGGTGTTCCGGCGCCAGTTCATTGATAATCCTGAGGGCTTGCTTCCTGTCCGGAACCAGCAACCAGTAACCAGACTTAAGCCTGCTGGCGACCTGCTGGCCCAGCCTTGCGGAAGTGGTGATGAAAATGCCGGTGCCACCTGTATGCTCCATTTGAGACGCCAGGTCAGCCGCAATGAGTTCAGGCTGGCCGGAATCATCAGCAAACACCACCAGTTCACTGGGACCGGCCAGAGTGTCAAGACCAATCTGACCAAAAAGAAGTCTCTTGGCGGTGTTGACATAGGCCGAACCAGGACCAGCCACCTTATCCACACGGGGCACCGTTTCCGTACCAAAGGCCATCGCCGCAATTGCCTGGGCTCCGCCCATCCGGAAAATCTTTTTAACCCCGAGCCAGTCCAGGGTGGCTAACAGGTAGGGATTCACCTGTCCGTCAGGCCCGGGCGGGGTAGCCGCCACTATTTCCCGGCAGCCGGCTACTTTAGCCGGGATCGCCGTCATCAGCACAGAAGAGACCAGTGGAGCCTGAGAGGCAGGGATGTAAAGACCCACAGAACGAATCGGGTCCCAGCAAAATCTGATCTCACAACCAGTTTCTTTCTGCACAAATCCCGCCGGCAACTGAGCCTGGTGGTACCGTTCAATCCGGCGACGGGCCTGCTGGAGAGCCTGTTTAATCGGCCCGGTAAGGTACCTTCGGCTGGACCTGACCATCTCTTCCGGAACGACCGGACTGCTGATACTGGCCCGATCAAAGCGCCTGGTAAATTCCAGCAGAGCCCGGTCTCCCTGTTTTCTGACAGCCTCAATAATGGTCATGACGCGGGCCTCTATCTCTGGATTTTCCCGCGTCTTTTTCAGAATCTGCCACAGTCTGCCGCAGTCTATTTGTTGCATCTTAACTCCCTGATGGCCATGGCATAATCAGCGCTCCCGAAGATGAACGAACCAGCCACCAGGATATCAGCGCCAGCGTTGATAACCAGGGGAGCAGTTTCTCTGTTGATACCCCCATCAACCTCAATCTGGAACTTCCAGCGGTTCTTTTCCCGGAGTTCCGCCAGGGCTTCAATCTTGGGCAGGACCTCAGGCATGAAGGACTGACCGCCAAAGCCAGGATTAACGCTCATCACCAGTATTTCCTCCACCATCTCCAGGTAAGGTCTGGCCGGCTCTACTCCGGTATCAGGGTTCATCACCAGGCAGACCTGCTGGCCACCAGAAGTAATCTCTTTAATTAACTTTCTATGGTCCAGCTGGCATTCAAGATGAATCCCGATAATTTCCGCTCCGGCCCGGGCAAAAGCCTGCCAGAAAAGGTCAGGCCTCATAATCATCAGGTGAGCCTGAAAGGGCACCCGCGTGTACGAACGGATGGCTTTCAAAACCATCGGGCCAAAGGTGATGTTGGGAACAAAATGGCCATCCATGACATCAAAGTGGATTAAGTCAGCCCCGGCTGCAGTCACCGCGGCAACTTCCTCACCCAGCCGGCTGAAATTGGCTGAAAGCAGAGAAGGAGCAATTTTTACCGGTGTCATCTTTCCGGCCTTTCCGATTTTTAAAACAAACCGCAGAAAGCAATGGTGTTAAATGGTGTTGTAAGGCTGATTATACCACAGCCCACCAGCACTGTTAACTGCCTGGCCTTCATTTCTTTTGCGGTCCGCTGACGGCCGCTGCGGCAATTATTCCCGGTGCCAGCCCTGGCTTGACGGAAAACTCCGGCGGTAATATAATTTCAGTAAAGGATGGGAAAGAACATGGAAAAAGTGAAAATACTGGCCACTGACGGATTTGAGCAGGAAGGGGTTGAGATTCTGAAAAAAGCCGGTTTTCAGGTAACAGAAAGCGCTACGTTACCACCGGAGAAACTCTCTGAAGTTATCCCGGAATATGACGTGCTGATTGTCCGCAGCGCCACCAAAGTACCGGCTGAGGTTATCCAGCGGGGCAGCCGGCTGAAAATCATTGGCCGGGCCGGGGTCGGCCTGGATAACATTGACATTAACGCGGCCACGGCCTGCGGCGTCATCGTCATGAACGCGCCGGAAGGAAACACCATTTCTGCTGCGGAGCACACCATCGGGTTGCTCCTGGCCATGGCTCGAAAAATTCCCCAGGCCAATGCCTCGGTCAAAGCCGGATTGTGGGAGAAAAAGAAATTTATGGGCACAGAACTCTATGGAAAAACCCTTGGCGTGATTGGCCTGGGCCGGATTGGCCGACGGGTGGCTTTCATTGCCAGAGGTTTAGGTATGAAGGTGTTAGCCCACGATCCGTTTGTCGGCCAGGAAACAGTCAAGGAGACAGAAATAAGCCTGGTGAGTCTGGAAGGCTTACTGAAGCAGGCAGATTTTGTGACGCTGCATCTGCCGCTGACCGATAAGACCCGGGGGCTTATTAACGAACAAACCCTTGCCCTGATGAAAGAAGGCGCTGGCATTATCAACGTAGCCCGGGGCGGCATCATTGATGAAGCCGCTCTCTACCAGGCCCTCTGCCAGGGGAAACTTGGGGCCGCAGCCCTGGATGTGTTTGAAAAGGAGCCCTTACCTCAGGATAGTCCCCTGCGGAGCCTGGACAACGTGATTTTGACGCCACACCTGGGTGCTTCTACCCATGAGGCCCAGGTCAATGTGGCCCGGGACCTGGCAACCCAGATTGTGGACGCCTTCACCCGCAAAGTTATCCGTAATGCCGTTAACCTACCGGCAGCCGAGGGTGAAGTTCTGGAAAAACTTCGGGGGTATCTTTCAGTAGGCGAACACCTTGGCTGTTTGGTCAGGCAACTGGCTGAAGGGGATTTTAAATCGGTATACCTTGAGTACAGCGGGGAAATCACCAACTATGATGTTTCCCTGCTGCGGCTGAGTATCCTGAAGGGGTTGCTTTCCGACCAGCCCAAGGTTAATGTGGTCAATGCTTCCCTGGTGGCGAAAGAGCGCGGTTGGACTGTGAGTGAACGGCGACTGCCCAGTGCTGGCGAGTTTCTTAATCTGATAACCGTGGAGGTGAAAGGAAAACGCAAAGTTCAGGCAGCTGGCACCCTCCTCCAGAACCGGGAAGAACGCATTGTTCAGATTGATTCTTACCCGGTGGAAGCCATTCCGGAGGGAGTGCTGCTGGTCTGCTACAATGACGACCGACCGGGCATCATGGGGCATATTGGCACGGTTTTAGGGAGAAAAGGGGTCAATATCGCGGCCATGACACTTGGTCGCAAGAAAAAGGGCGGTACTGCCATTACCGTATTAAACTTAGATGAGCAGATCGACGAAGATGTTTTGAAAGAAATTGAGGCGTTTCCGGCTATTCATTCGGTCAAACTGGTACAACTGTAACATGAGAACCCTGTTTTCACATTCACTCTGGGGCGGTCGAAGCAAGGCTGTTAAACCGGGCCGTCCCATCATGTTCCTCTCAGGCTGACCCGCCGGAAACACCTCCTGGTTACAACTTGAGCCCTCTGCCAGACACTGGCAGCAGGAGCACCGAGGGGGTGAAGAAAATGGGTGAGAAGTTCTTCCTCTTACTTCCCTGGATTATTATTCTGTGGAGCGCTGTTTCTCTGCTAATCGGATACTGGTGGCGCAAATATGTGGGTGAACGCACCATGGCCGCCGCCGAAAAACGCGCCCGGGAGATTATCCAGGAAGCGGAAAATCTGGCCCAGAGTAAGAAGCGCGAGATTGACCTGGAAGCCAAAGAAATAGTCTTCCGTCTCCGGGCTGATTTCGAAAGGGAAACCCGAAACAAACGCCGGGAGATGCAGTTTCAGGAGAAGCGGCTGCAGCAGAGAGAGTTTAACTTAGAACGCCGGGCCGAACTGCTGGAGAAAAAAGAAGCCGAGCTGACCGAGCGAGAAAAAAATCTGCAGAGCAAGGAACAGGCTGCTCAGGAAAGAGAAAAGGCTTATATAGCTCTGCTGGAAGAAGAGAAAAAACGTCTGGAAAAAATTTCCAGCATGAGTCGGGAGGAAGCCAAGCAGGAGTTATTGAAGACCATGGAGGAGGAAGCCCGGAAAGAAGCGGTAAAACTACAGCGCAAGATTGAAGAAGAAGCACGTTCCAATGCGGAGAAAACCGCCCGGGAGATTATGCTGGCGGCCATGCAACGGCTGGCTTCAGAAGAAGCCTCAGAAAGCACTGTTTCGGTGGTAAGTTTACCCAACGATGAAGTGAAGGGACGAATTATCGGCCGGGAAGGACGCAATATCAGAGCCTTTGAGGCCGCTACCGGCGTGGACTTAATTGTGGACGATACACCTGAAGCTGTGACCATCTCCTCTTTTAACCTCTTCCGGCGGGAGATTGCCAGATTTTCTCTGGAAAGACTGGTGGTGGATGGCCGGATTCATCCGGGCAGAATTGAAGAGGTGGTGGAACGGGTCAAGAAAGAACTGGAAGAAAAAACCTTGCAGGAAGGTACCAACACCATCTTTGAGGTGGGACTGGAAAATGTTCATCCGGAGCTGGTGAAACTGCTCGGTCGTCTCAAATATCGGACCAGTTTCGGCCAGAATGTCCTTCAACATTCTAAAGAAGCGGCCTTCCTGGCAGCCATGATTGCGGCTGACTTAGGTCTGGATTCTAAACTGGCCCGGCGGGCGGCGCTTTTTCATGATATCGGCAAAGCCGTGGACCAGGAAGTGGAAGGAACTCATCCGGAAATCGGGGCGGAAATCCTGCAAAAATTCGGTGAGAACGAAATCGTGGTCCAGGCGGCGCTGGCTCACCACCGGGACACCTCGGTCGCCTCTCCCTATACCGTGCTTACGGCAGTGGCTGATGCCATTTCCGCCACCCGGCCCGGGGCCAGAAGAGATACCTTAGAAAAGTATCTGCGCCGGATTGAAGATTTAGAAAAAATCGCTTCTTCTTTCAAAGGGGTTGATACCGCCTACGCTATTTCGGCCGGCCGGGAGGTGCGGGTGATTGTTAAACCAGGAGAAACAACCGATGAGGACGCCCACATTCTGGCCAGGGAGATCGCCAAGAAGATAGAAGAAAATCTTCAGTATATCGGCCAGGTGCGGGTGACGGTGATCCGGGAAAAACGAGAGACTGAGATTGCTAAGTAATCACCGGAAAGTTGACCGGGAAGCGACTGCGGTGTTAAAATAAGTTAAAACTGGGGCGGTAGTTCAGCGGCCTAGAATGCCAGACTGTCGATCTGGATGTCGCGGGTTCGAATCCCGTCCGCCCCGTTGAAATTAGCCAACTACCGACGAAAGGAAAGAAGGAAAACAGGAGATGATTTTTTTCTCAAGCCTATACCGGTCAGAGAGGATAACTTCTGAACTCTTTTCCCTTTAACCAACTTATGGCAGAGCAATTTAACCCCGAAGCTTACTGGCATACCTCCTCACACATTCTCGCCCAGGCGGTGAAAAGACTTTTTCCCGAAGTAAAGCTGGGTATTGGCCCGGCTATTGAGAAAGGCTTTTACTATGATTTCTTCCGGACAACGCCTTTCACTCCGGAAGACTTGAAACGGATTGAAGCCGAGATGAAGCGGATTATTGAGGAGGACTTGCCGATTGTCCGGCAGGAGATTTCCAAAGAACAGGCCAGACAAAAACTGAAGGAAGAACCTTTCAAATTAGAACTTTTGGAAGAAATTCCTGGAGAACAGGTCACCTTTTACCAGCAGGGCGATTTCACTGACCTTTGCCAGGGGCCACATCTGGCCAGCACCGGTGCGGTGCGTCACTTCAAGCTTCTTTCTGTGGCTGCCTCTTACTGGAAGGGAGATGAAAAACGCGAGAGTCTCCAGCGCATCTATGGAATTTCCTTCCTGGAGAAAAAAGATCTGGATGATTATCTTCACTTCATTCAGGAGGCGAAGGAAAGAGACCATCGCACCCTGGGTGTGAAACTGGATCTTTTCAGCCTCCATCCGGAATACGGTTCTGGCCTTATTTTCTGGCATCCGAAAGGGGCCCTGGTCCGGAAGGTCATTGAAGATTTCTGGAGGCAGGTTCACCTTCAAAACGGTTACCAGTTACTTTACACCCCGCATATTGCTGACCTGAGCCTCTGGGACTGTTCCGGACACACCTCCTTCTACCGGGAAAACATGTTTCCGCCGATGGAACTGGAAACCGGGCAACAAATCCAGTTAAAACCGATGAACTGCCCTTTCCATATTCTTGTTTACAAGAACTGCCGGCGCAGTTACCGGGAACTACCCCTGCGCTGGGCGGAGCTGGGGACAGTCTACCGGCTGGAAAAGCAGGGGGTGCTCCATGGACTGCTCCGGGTCCGCGGTTTTACCCAGGATGATGCCCACATTTTTTGCACACCGGAGCAACTGGAAGAAGAAATCGGGAAGATTATCCAACTGGTCTGTTACTTTCTGAGTCGCTTTGGCTTCAAGGATTACCTGGTCTTTCTTTCCACCAGACCGGAGAAGTACGTGGGCAGCCTGGAAAACTGGGAACGAGCCACGGCCGCGCTGGAAACCGCGTTAAAACAACAGCATCTTACTTACCAGATTGACCCTGGAGCCGGTGTTTTTTATGGTCCCAAGATTGACATCAAGATTAAGGACTGTCTTGGCCGCGAGTGGCAGTGTTCTACCATTCAGGTTGATTTTAATATTCCGGAAAGGTTTCAACTCTCCTATGTTGACCCTTCCGGACAGCAGGTCCAGCCGATTATGATTCACCGGGCCATCCTCGGCTCGTTAGAGCGCTTCTTTGGCGTATTGATTGAGCACTACAAGGGCAACATGCCGCTCTGGCTGGCGCCAGTCCAGTGCCGGATACTGCCCATTGCGGACAGGCATCTTGACTACGCTCGGTCGGTCCAGGAAGTGTTAGGGGAAGATTTCAGGGTGGAAGTGGACGAACGCAATGAAAAAATCAACCGGAAAATTCGTGATGCTGAAGAGGAAAAAATTCCGGTGATGCTGATTGTGGGAGATAGAGAAGTAGAGAAAAAATTGGTTACCGTACGCTGGCACGGCCAGACTAATCAGGATCAGTTTTCCGGGGAACAGTTGAAACAGGTTCTGAGGGAAAAAGTAAGCCGTTATGAGTAGCTGGCCGGTAAATTTGACGGGATTTCTCAAAAAAGGTAGACTTATAAAGCTAAACTGAATTCATCACAAGGAGAAGCCATCAGCGAGCGATGGCCCAGAGATAGTCTGAAGAGATACAGGGTTAACTTTCAGATACGGGTTCCACAGGTTCGTCTTATCAGCAACGATGGTTCTCAGCTGGGGATTATCAGCCGGGACCAGGCGTTACGGATGGCTCAGGAAAAAATGTTAGACCTGGTGGAGATTGTGCCGACAGCCAGTCCGCCCATCTGCCGGTTAATGGATTACAAGAAGTTTCTGTACGAACAAAAGAAAAAGGAAAAGGAATTAAGAAAGAAACAGCGCCTGATGATTTTGAAGGAAATCAGGATGACACCTGAGACCAGTGAACATGACTATCAGTTTAAGAAGCAGCATATTGAAGAATTTTTGAAAGAGGGACACCGGGTGAAAGTTACCATTTTTTACAAGGGTCGTGAAATTCTGCATAAAGAACGGGGCTACCAGCTCTTAGAACGTATTGTCAAGGATGTGTCCGCTGTGGGAAAGGTGGAGAGGCCAGCCAGATTGGAAGGACCCCGGCTTTCTCTAAACCTTGTTCCGCTATAACGTTTTCCCGGGAGCAACTATGCCTAAACTTAAAACCAAAAAATCCGTGGCTAAAAGATTTAAGATCACCGGTACCGGCAAGGTCAAACACTACCGGGCTGGCGGTATGCACCTGTTAGGGAAGAAAAGCTCCAAGCGAAAACGCCGGCTGAAAAGACCGACGATTCTTAAAAACAAAGGCGATATCAAAACCGTGAAGAGACTATTGCCTTACCGTTAATACAGGAGACAACACCATGCCAAGAGTCAAACATGCTCCCGCGTCCCGGGCGCGTCACAAGAAAGTTTTGAAGAGAGCCAAAGGTTATCGCCAGGGACGTTCCAAACTGTTCAAACGTGCTAAAGAGTTTTCGGAGCGCGCCCTAACCTACGCCTGGCGAGACCGCCGGCGTAAAAAGCGCGAATTCAGGAAACTGTGGATTGCGCGCCTGACCGCTGCCTGTCGCAGCCGCGGTCTTTCCTACAGCGCTTTTCTGGCCGGTGTGAAAAAACTTGGTTGTAACCTTAACCGGAAAAACCTTTCGGAGATTGCCTTCCATCAGCCAGAAGTTTTTTCTGGCCTGGTGGAGAAAATCCGGGGATTGTCTCCTTGAGGACACTGGGTGAGAACGATCAGAAATTTCGTCTTTCTGGTGACCTGCCTGTTTGTACTCTTTATCAATTACCAGTTAGTCAGGAATGTTCTTTATCCACCAGTTTTTTATCTGACCGCCTTTGAAATTGTTACTCTGTCGCTCATTCTGGCCGAGGTGATCACCGGTTTCCAGCAGGCCAACCAGCTCAGCGCGCTTACGCGGGAAGTTGACCGACAGCGTCTGATCATTTCCGATTATGTGGTGGAATCCAAGTTGCTCTCCACCATAGGTGAGATGATGGAAAATTTCAGCGCTGAACTTTCTCTCCAGGAAACTCTGCAGAAGATTGTGGATTCAGTCGCCGGTCACTTCCACCAGCAGACAGTTATTCTCCAGTTATTCGGGGAGAAGTTTGCCCGGGTCATTCGGGGCAAGGAAATCGTCGTTCCGGATAAAGTGCTGGAGGAAGTTGTCATGAAAGGTCATCCGGTCCTGATTAACAACACCGGTAGTTTCCCGGAATATCGCACATTCGCTGACCAGGGGGTTTCCTCTCTGCTTATGGCACCGCTGGTCCGGCGGAGCGAGGTATTTGGTTTCCTGGGCGTTTTCTCAGGAAAAAGCGAACGTCGTTTCAGCCCCAAAGACCTTGACCTTCTGCGGATGGTAATTGCGCCCACCTGCCTTTTCATTGAAAACACCGAACTATTTGAAAAAACAAGAATTCTGGCCATCACTGACAGTCTTACCCATCTTTACAACCGGCGCCACTTTGAAGATGTCTTCTCCAACCTGCTGGTGGAAGTGCACCGCAGAAACCAGACTGCAGCGCTGTGCCTCTGTGACATTGACCACTTCAAAATTTACAATGATACCAATGGCCACCAGGCTGGTGACCAGGCGCTCAGGGAGATTGCCGACATCCTGCACCGGGGAGTGAAAGGATCAGACATCGTGGCTCGTTATGGCGGAGAGGAATTTGTCATTATTCTGCCGGAAACCACCAAGGCAAACGCTCTGAAAATCTGTGAAGACCTCCGGCGAAAAGTCCAGGAACACAACTTCCCGAACGAAGACAAGCAACCTGAGAAAGACCTGACGCTCAGTTTCGGGGTAGCCTGCTTTCCTGAAGACGCTGAAGGGCCTTCGGAATTACTGAAAAAGGCAGACCAGGCTCTTTACCGGGCAAAAGAACAGGGCCGCAACCGGGTGGTCGCGGCCTGAGCAGAAAATTATCCACCCTCTTTCTCCAGCCAGCCGTGAATAATTTTCCAGGCTTCAGCCACCAGGGAATGTTTTTTTTCCTCAAAACTTTCTCTTATCCGGGAGAGCTTCTGGTGAACCTGCTCCTGCTGGATAGCAGTTTCCTTCTGCAACCATGCTTCCTGCTCTTTTCTCCACGCCCCAAGTAATTGGTTCAATTCTTTTTCCTTTTCCATCCGAAGAGAATCCACCTGCTGGCTGACACTGGCCAGCAGCCGGGCAGCTTGCTCCTTAGCGCTGGCCAAAATCTCTTCGGCTTTAGCCTCAGCCTCCTTAATTTTTTCCACCGTTTCTTTAACCATGGTCTTATTATACTTCAAGGTTCCGACCACTGAGAAATCTGGAAGGGTTGCCGGTCGGTCCTGATAACCACGGCCCCTTCAGAGAGATAGAAAATCCCTGCTTTTGGTATCCGCTCACACCAGTCTTCTGATTTCAACCTTTTCGGCCTTATCAGATAAAGGCAGGAGAGTTGTTCCACCCCGGCTCTCGTTTTCCTGTTAGTCGCAATCTTGCCGATGACCGCAACGTCCACCTTCACATGGCGCAACCAGTCGCTGCTTGCCGGAGTGACTTCTGAAATCAGCAGAACCCGGCACCTGCCCTGTTTCAAAAGGTAGGCGGGGCAAATGTGGTCTTTTTCCCCTGAAGAAAGAAGGTAAATTTCTCCGGCACCGGTAGTGACCTGTTCCCCGGTCTTGAGCACCGTAGCAGCCGGCCGCTCAGCCAGGCACACAGGGAAAAGTTCCGGTCGGTCCAGGTCATAAAGGTGCCTGACCGGCATCGTTTTGAGGAATTGACGCCAGGCACCCACATGGTCGGAGCTGATTTCTGAGAAAAACATTGCTTCCAGCCGGCGGTAACCGCTTTCCCATGCCCAGGGTAGAACTACCCGGGTAATTGTCCGTTCCCGGTCATGGTCAGGGGTAAAAAGCACCAGACTTTCCCGGCTGGTCAGGCTGCAGACTAATCGGGGTGCGGAAAAAAGTACAATCTCCTGTTTCGGTTCCGGCCGGCGGCCGCTCACCAGAACTATTATCAGGCCAGCCAGCAGGATAGCCCCAAAAATCAGTTTTGGCCGCAGGCGACCCCGTTTGACCAGAACAAGCAGCATCCCGTAACTTAACAGGGTGGCGGGAAGATTCAGGGAAAAGGAGACTGCCGGCGAAAAACGCGCCAGCACCGTTAACAGCGCCAGCAACAGCCAGGCAAGGCACCTGGCCGGCCAGGCAAAAATCACCGGCCACCACCAGAAAAGGAAGCCGACCATGGTGGTCACCGCCGCTACCGGGACCACCACCAGATTATTGAGGATGCCGGTGAGACAGACCTGTCCGAAGTGGTACAGAACCAGTGGAAGAACAAAAATATACGCACCCAGACTGGCACACCAGAACCGGCGCCAGGCCAGATTCCTGGTAAAAGAATACTCTTCCAGGGCGCTGCCGGTTAAAAGGATTCCAGCAGTGGCCACAAAGGAGAGCTGGAAACCAGCGTCAAAAAGGCTCAAGGGATTAGCCAGCAGCAGCACCAGCGCCGCCAGGGTGATGGACTCCAGGCCAGAAATGTCGCGGCCGACAACCTCGCCCAGGAGAAAGAAAGAAATCATCAGCGCCGCTCTGACGATCGGCAGGTGTAAACCGGTCAGCCAGGCATAACCCCAGATAACGAGAAGCCCGGCCAGAGAGAAAACCCTGTGATACCGGAGGAACCGTCTTCTCCATGGAAAAGACAGGACTGACCAGAGAAGGAAGAGAAAGCCCACATGAAGACCGGAAATGACCAGCAGATGATAGGTGCCGCTGCGCAGTCCCAGTACCCTTAAGAAGGAAACAACCTGTTTCCGTCCCAGGGTAATCGTCTGCAGAAGCGCCGTCTCCTCAGGGAAACCACGCAGTCGCCCGCTGAAAATCGTCTCTATCCGACGCCGTAGAAGAACCAGCAGATAGAGGTGGACAGGCTGTCTGGCGTCAACAACGGAAACTTCCCGGGCCTGCCCCAGGAGAAAAATGCCCCGACTTTCCCAGTAAAGACTGCGGTCAGACCGGCCAGGATTTCCGTCACTTCCCGGGTAACGCAACCTTACATTTTCAAGTCTCACCTTCTGCCCTGGCTCCAGCGACAGAAAAGGCGAACTTTTCACCAGGACCAGGCCGCAACAGGAAAATTCCCTGTCTTCTCCGGCTGACCATTTTTCTGCTTTCAGCAGGATTTCAGAGGAAAAAATTTCTTCCCGGGTTTGCTCCAGCACCGTGCCCCAGAGAACAGGCACCTGCCGCGGAAGACATCCGGCGACATGGTTGGCGGGCAGGGAGAGCCTCTGGATGGTGAGAAAAAGGCCGGCCTCAAAAATCAGGAGAAAACAGACGGCCCGGCGTCCGAGAAAGACCAGAGGGCAGACGGCCAGGCTTAAGGCCAGCCAGGGCAGCCCCGCCTGGTTCATCCACCGGGCAAGCAGCACCGCACTGACCAGCGAAATCAGACTGCCTGGTAGAAGTTGTGACATCCAGCCAGGACTGCTTTTATTTCCTCTGTTTCTTTACTTTTCCAGCCAGGTTCCAGAAAAAGGAACAGAAGTTTTCCCTTCCAGGAAAACCTTCTGGAGATCCGGGGTGAAACTTACCCGCAGTTTCTCTCCGGAGGCAGCCGTCACTGTCACCGGAGAAACCACCCTGCCAAGGAGAAAGCAGACCAGGGCCGCCGCTACCGTGCCTGTCCCGCAGGAGAGAGTTTCTGCCTCCACCCCCCGTTCAAAGGTGCGAATTTTCAGGGTTTGCCGGCCAGTAATCTGAACCCAGTCAACATTGGTCCCGGCAGGAAGGAAGGCTGGATGGAAGCGAATCATCGGACCCAGGGCCGCGACGTCAACGCTGGCGACGTCAGCCACAACAACAACCGCGTGCGGAACTCCGGTGTTGATACTGTGGACAGTCAAATCCTGTCCGCCTACAGTCAAAGCCTGGTGAAGAACCGGACGGCCCACCACAGCCATACTGATTTTGACCCGACTGTTAGTAATAAAGGCCTGGTGAAGACCGGCCCTGGTTTCAATAATAAAGTGGTTTTTTGCTGAAATTTTTTTTATTTTGATGAACCTTACCAGACAGCGCAGACCATTACCGCACATCTCGGCTTCAGAACCGTCAGGGTTAAAAATACGCATTCGGAAGTCGGCCGACCGGGATTGTTCCAGAAGAACAAGTCCGTCCGCGCCCACGCCAAACTTGCGCTGGCACACTGCTTTTGCCAGGCGACTGGCGTGACGAATTTTGCCGGTGCGGTTATCCACCACGACGAAATCATTTCCGGAACCTACAATTTTAATAAATTCCATTTTAATAAATTCCAATAAATTCCATGGCAAGATTTTAGTTTAACACCGACAAAAATCACTGTCAAAAACTGTTGGCGCAAAATGATAATGTGGTCTTTGTGCAATGTGAAAATGTCCTGTTTTGCTACACTGAGGAGTGGCAAAGGAGTGTACTGCTCCCCTATAAGAAATAACTGAAAATGGTTGTGTAAGGATAAAGAAAGAGGGCGAATTAATATTGTTATGATATTGAAAATGCATGTTGTAAAATTCCATTACTATCATATCCCATAGATTTATTCTTGAAGTATCTTATTATGATTTTCTTATCATCTGCAGAAAAATTGCTGTTTGAAATATACCCATATATTTGTTCCCATGTGATTCGTTTGAATATTCTTGAATTATTTTCTACGATATGCTTTTTAAAAATCTCTTCAATATTTTCTCCTCGCTTAGACAATGTGATATTGATTAAATAGAAATTACGATGTAATTGTTTGGCTATCCATGAACCAATAAGCCAAAATCTTGATAATTCATATTTTTTATTTTCAGCTGCCACTGTCTTAAAATCACAACGAAATACTTTGTTCCACCGACCATTACCTCCAGAAACATATTTATCCTCAACATATAATTTATAAGGTATCGTTTCATTATTTGCACAGAACTTTGCTTCAATAAATATCAAATTTTTATCTCCTAAGATAATTACATCTGGTTCAGAACCCTTTGAATGTACTAACTCAAACTCTTCACGCCCTCTATTTGACATATCCCATACACTCTCTTGAGATTGAGAATAAGACCAGTAAATGATTTCTATTTTATCTTCACAGATATGGATTAGATTTTGTAAAAATTCACAGAGTAGTTTATTCCTTTCCAAAAATCTAAACACATTCCAGGTTAAAGCATCTTCACTATTATCCCGTGCAATTCGGCTTTCTCTTTTTACCTTCTTTATCTTATTAAAGAAATCTAAATCGGTTTTATCCTTCCAGAGCAGGTTGCGTAATTCATTTTCATATTCAAAAGTGGACGGTGAAATGTAGATGTTGTGCTTCGGGCATTTGAATTTCTCCTCTCGCTTAAAAACTCCTTTCTGCCTTTCCACCTTTTTATCGCAATTTTTAACTGGACATTCAACTGTTGTCTCGGTTATTTGAATTCTTTCTTCCAATTCTTCTCTCCCGAACATTTCCAATTCCTTGTCTTTAAGTCAATTTTGGTTGCTTTGTTTACCTTAACATCACCTGCTTCTTTTCTTCAATCTTTTAATTTTCTGGAACAGTAGTGTCCAAATAAAAATTAAAGATTTTGGTAAGCCGAACACTTTCGGATAAGATAAGTAGTTAGCAAAAGCCCTATTCAGGAAAGGGGGTTCGTCTAAGGGGGTTCGTCTTATGGTATATTATAACACAGTTTTTAATCAGATGCTAAATATGTTACCCCGACATCAATTTGAGACTTCTGTTTTTTTAGTATGAGGGAGACTACTGTACCAAGCACTTTACTTCCTGGAACCAACTTATAGTCGACCTCTATGCTCAAGCTTCTGGTAAAGATAGGCTTAGAGATATTGAAACCGGGCTGAGAGTCCAACAAAATAACCGGTATCACCTTGGGTTAAAGAATGTTGCCCGCTCTACCATATCCTATTAGCAGGTTGGTTCTCCAAGTCTCCAAAACTAAATTGCCAGAGTTTTAATTGGACAGGAGTGACCTAAATAGGCAAATTTCTTAATCTTATTCTTTCTTTTTCAAAAATTAAAACGCAACCTTTTTCTATTTTGTCCTTTAAAAAAGGAAGATTTTTAATTAAGATTTCTGCTTGAACATCTGGTTTATGGTATCCTTTTCTGAAGAGAATCAACGAAGGTTTATTTTTCTTCCATTTGAAAAGGAAATGAGAAAAATCAGTGTCTGCTGATATAATTGTTCTTTCTTCCTTTAAAGCAAATTTAAAAATTTCAGAATCACTTGCTTTCTGTAAATTTACTTCTCTTACATGAATTACATCATATCCTTCTTTTCTTAATCTATCCGCAACCTTAAAAGATACAGCATTGTCAATTAAAAATTTCATCTTAAAAGTGGCATTTCCTTTTCTCTCACCGTTTCGGCTGCAAACATTAATGCTTCTTTTATATCTTCTGATTCCAAATCAGGGTACGCATCAAGAATTTCCCTTTCACTCATACCTTCAGCAAGCATCTCTATAATGGTTGCAACAGGTATCCTTAAATTCCTTATACAGGGCTCACCATCCATTTGTTTATAATCAATCGTTATCCTTTTAAATTTCATACTCCCTCCTCATTATGTTTTTTATTATATCACTGCACTACTGTCCAAATAAAAACTGACCTAAAATAGGGTCAATTGATAAGGTGGTTCTCACAGTTTCTGGAGTTTAACCAGACTTAAATTCAACAGGTCAATAATATCCAACCTCCGGAACAAAGATTCTCTGATTACCCGGGTGAAATAAAGCAGGGAGTTCTTGTATTTAGACTGATACTTGATGTAGGCCAGGAGCAGGTAATATATCATCGCCGTCCAAATCTGAGTGAGCACCGCATTTTTTGAAGTCCCCAGGAAGGTCTTTATCTTCAAATTCTGTTTTATCCGCTTGTAAAACAGTTCAATCTCCCAGCGTGCTTTGTAAATCTAACTGATAGGATAGCCGGCCAGGTGGAAACGGTTGGTCAGAAACTGGTAGGTCTTGTTATGTTCTTTATGGTAGTAGGTTACCAGCCGTAATTTTTCAGGATATCCCTGTTGACTGTAAAACCCGGTGAGCGCCACTTCTTCATCTTTTACAACTTTAGCATCTGGTTGAATATTGGGCTAACATTTTCCATGCGGACTTTTACCAATGTCACCGCACCCTATGAGCGGGTCGGTTCTAAAATCTTCTCAAAACTTTAATTGGGCAGTAGTGGTCTTTACTGGAGAAAAAAAGACTTTTTGAAGATGGCCGGGCGATGGCTCTTCCGGTACCATACAGGAAGAGCACATTTTGGAGATAGGCCGGGGGAAAAGCGCCCTACGAAAAAACGGAAAAGCGGAGAGTCTGGATATAAACTCCTCTTTGAACTTCGTGCCGCCCCCTGATTCTAAATGACATTTCCACTCGCATTGTCCCCAATTTTTCTCAATATGGTGGTAACAATCTTCGTGACAACGACACCCTGCTCGGGATATACTTTTAACACGGTGTCAGCTCCGGAAACAAAATGAGGGTTCTCCTGCAAAGAGTGAAAAGGGCTTCCCTGAGAGCCGACCAGACCGTACTGGGCCAGATCGGCCCGGGAATGGTCCTTCTGGTCGGCATAGGACCCCAGGACAGCCAGGAGGACATAGAGGAACTGGCTGCCAAAATTCTTTCTCTGCGTATTTTCAGCGATGCGGAGAAAAAGATGAATCTTTCGCTCGCTCAGGTTGGTGGTCAGCTAATGGTAGTGTCCCAATTTACCCTTTACGGCGACTGCACCCGCGGTTGCCGGCCAGATTTCACCCGGGCAGCCTCCGGTGTCTATGCCCGACCTCTCTACGAAAAGTTTGTTGCCAGATTGCGCCAGGAAGTTCCGGACCTGGTCGCAGGCGAGTTTGGCCAGGAACTGCTGGTGGAAATCCACAACGACGGGCCGGTCACATTTTATCTTCAGTCAAGGCGGGAACGGGGCAGTTTTCACCAGCATAGCCCTTGACCGGAGGCAGGATAATTTTATGGAAGGTTTTTTTCGCCGTTACCAGAACAGGGTGGTTCTGGTGGATACCGATACCCGGTGGATTTACCTGGGCACCCTGGTGGGTGAGGACGAAACCACCATTACCCTGAGCCAGGCCGATGCCTTTGACCTCTCAGAAACCACCCTTACCCGGCAGGAATATCTCTTACGGGTAAAACAGGACGGGCTGGTGCCGAACCGTCGCCGGGTGGCCATTCTCAAAACAAAAGTGGTGGCGCTTACATTATGGGAGGATATTCTGACCAGTTAATGGCTTATCTGCTGCCGATGCTGATAGGTGTTTTCTCCGGATTGGTGATCTACGGATGGCTGGGTACTCTCTTCGGGAGAAAAACCCCGCTGGCCAGACGGTATCTGCTCCTGGCGGTCGTTTCCGGATGTCTGGCGTTGCTAACACTGCTACTCCGCCTGTTAATCAGGTAGGCAAAGAAGGTTACCGGAATGAAAAAATCTTCCCGGAGCAAGGTCAATCTCGTTTACCGGCAAGAACTTTACGAAAGGATTCTGCAGCGGGCTCCTGATTTTCCCGAGGTCTGCCAGCAGTTAGGACAGTTATACGCCCGGCAGGGCCGTTACCTGGACTGTCTCCGGATAGATCAGAACTGGCGCCGGGCCAGACCGCAGGACCCGCTGGCTTACTACAACCTGGCCTGTGACTATGCCCTCTTGCACGACCCTGACATGAGTCTGGCCTGCCTGGAGATCGCTTTTCTCCTGGGTTATCGTGACAGGCGCCAGCTGGAAAAAGACCCCGAACTGGAAAATGTCCGCGGTCATCCCCGCTTCAGAATTCTTCTGCGGCGCTACTTCCCGCAACCGAACAGGAGAAGATGAAAACATTTCTCCTTTTCCTGGCGAAAATGCTGGGTGCCTTCGTTTTCAAAATCTATTTTCATTTACAGGTCACTGGCTGTCACCATTTCCCGAAAAAGGGCCCTTTCATTGTCGCGGCCAACCACACCAGTTTTCTTGACCCACCGCTGATCGGCTATATCTGTCCGCGGCGCCTTTCCTATTTCGCCAGGGCTTCTCTTTTCCGTCAAACCCTTTTTGCCACGCTCATCAGACAATTAGGAGCCTTCCCGGCGGAACGGGAAAACGGAGCCAGTTCTTTGCGTTATGCCCTCAAACTGCTCCTCAGCGGACAACCTCTGCTCATCTTTCCCGAAGGCACCAGAAGTCGTGATGGCCGTCTGGCTCCAGCCATGCCAGGGGTTGGATTCCTGGCCGTGCAAAGCGCCGCGCCGGTAGTTCCGGTTTACATTGACGGCGCTTATCGGGCTTTCCCGCCAGGGGCCCGCTGGATTAAACCGGTACCTATCCGGATTTTTGTGGGCCGGCCCGTCACCTTTACCGGAAGAAATTATCAGGCGGTGGGACAGGAAATTATCAACCTGATTGGCCAGTTGAGTCCCCGGAGCCAGGGTTAGTACTGGCTCTGGTCTGGACAGAAAAAATGTTTCTGGTATAATCAGGGGTGCGGTGACACTCGCGCCAGGAAAGACAGTCAATTCCTGGCCGCCATGAATTTAAGCCGGGCTATAATACGGAACAATACCGGTCCCGGCACTATTATTTCTGGAACAACCACGTCGCGGTGACGTGAGAAATAAAGGGAGGTAGAAGACAATGAGCAGCAGTGAAGTCTCAAAATTGCTGGAGGAAAAACTCCAGTCGTTCAAACCGGGTTCGCTCATCAGAGGTCGGGTGGTTCGGGTCAGCGAAGGAGAGGTCATCATTGACATCGGCTACAAGTCAGAAGGTTGCGCCCTGTTAGAGGAGTTTAAAAGGGACAAAAATACCATTGTCCCTGGCATGGAAGTTGATGTGGTGGTGGAGTCGCTGGACCCTGACGCCAACGGGCTCATCCCTCTTTCCAAGGAGAAGGCCGACGTTCTGGTGAACTGGGAAAAAGTGGAAAATCACTTCCAGCAGGACATCCCGGTGGAAGGCTACATCTTCCAGAGGGTGAAGGGCGGATTTCGGGTTGATATTGGCATTGTGGCGTTTCTGCCTGGTTCCCAGACGGATATCCGGCCCCTGGCTAACCCTAACGATTATGTTGGCATGACTTCCCTGTTCAAGATTATCAAGATTGATTCGGCCAGGAAAAATGTGGTCGTCTCCCGGCGAAAATATCTGGAAGATGAGAAGGAGCAACGAAAGCGGGGGTACCTGCAGACGCTCCAGAAAGGGCAGCTGGTCAGGGCTACGGTGCGCAACATCGTTGACTACGGTGCCTTCCTGGAACTGGAAGAAGGCGTGATGGGGCTGCTTCACCTCAACGACATGAGCTGGGGTCGACTCAGTCATCCGTCTCAGTTGCTGAGCGTGGGCGACCAGATTGAAGTGGTCGTCCTGGATGTTAATCTGGAACGACAGGTGGTTTCCTTCGGTCTGAAACAGAAAACTGCCAACCCCTGGGAGACGGTCGCCGAAAAGTACCCGGTAGGCAGTACCGTGGAAGGCAAAGTGGTAAACATCACCGACTACGGCGCCTTCATCAAAGTGGAGGAAGGCGTGGAAGGTCTGCTTCACATCTCGGAGCTTACCTGGACGGGCCGGGTGAAACACCCTTCAGAAATTCTGGCCACCGGCGATGTCCTCACCCTGAAGGTCATTGACATCAAGCGGGAAGAACAGAAGATTTCTTTCAGCCTGCGTCAGACGGAACCAAACCCCTGGCCGGAGATTGTCAAACGTTATCCGGCAGGCACGGTGGTGCGCGGGAAGGTCTATCACCTGACAGATTTTGGCGCTTTCGTAGAAATAGAAAAGGGCATTGACGGACTTCTGCATATCTCCAACATTTCCAGCAAGGAGATAAAGCATCCCTCGGAAGTACTGCGTAAAGGGCAGAAGATAGACGTGATGATTCTCAACATTGACCCGGACAATAAGAGGATTTCCCTGGGTCTGAAACAGCTGGGAGAAACACCAATCACCGAAGAGGGGGAAGAAAATGAGAGTGATCATCAGGAAGACATACGAAGAGATGAGTAAGGAAGCCGCGGCTCTGGTGAAAAAAAGATTGCAACAGAAGCCTAATCTGGTTCTGGGCCTGGCCACTGGCTCCACGCCCCTGGGTCTTTATCGGGAGCTCATCAGGCTGCACCAGGAAGAAAACCTTTCTTTCAAGAATGTGCGCACCTTTAATCTTGACGAGTATTACGGACTTGCCCCGACCCACCAGCAGAGCTACCGTTACTTCATGGACACCAATCTTTTCAACCACCTGGACATTGACAAGAAAAACACCAGGGTTCCGGACGGTATGGCGGCCGATGTGGAAGCCTTTTGTCTGGCCTACGAGGAAGCCATCCGACGCTCTGGCGGGATTGACCTTCAGGTTCTTGGTATCGGCGGAGACGGTCACATCGGTTTCAATGAGCCCGGTTCTTCTCTGGCCTCACGGACAAGGCTGGTGGCGCTGGATGAACAGACCATCAATGATAATGCCCGTTTTTTCGCCAGGAAAGAAGACGTGCCCAGATTTGCCATCACCATGGGCGTGGGCACTGTCCTGGAAGTTAGAGAGATTATCCTTCTGGTAAATGGCGCCAAAAAAGCGGAAATTTTAGCCCGGGCGATTGAAGGGCCGGTGACCAGTTTAATTTCCGCATCGGCCCTGCAGTTTCACCAGAGAGTTTCTGTTTTTCTGGACGAGCCAGCCGCCAGCGCTCTCAAACGGGTTGCCTACTACCGGTTCAGCGAAGAAGCCGAAAAGAAGATCGGCCGGGAGATTTTTTAGCCAGCCGGGTTGACCACCATGGACCTGATTCAAAACCTTCTGCAGCAGGCCAGGGAAAAGCCGAAAAGGCTGGTGTTGCCGGAAGGTACCGACGAACGGATTCTTCAGGCCGCCGCCCTGCTGACCAGGGAAAAAATCGCCAGGCCGGTTCTTCTGGGCCGTCGGGACGAGGTAGGCCAGACAGCGAGAAATTGCGGGGCTAACCTGGCCGGCATTGAAATTATTGAACCGGCTGCGGCTGCCGATCTGGCTGAACTGGCCGCGGCATACGCCAGCCGGCGCCAGAATGTGCGGCTGTCTGTAGCTGAAAGGCTGGTGCGAAAAGAACTCATTTATGGCGGGATGATGGTGGCTACCGGTAAGGCTTCCGCCATGGTCGCCGGGGCCGCCAGTACCACGGCGGCGGTAATCCAGGCCGCCGCTTTAACTATCGGCTACCAGCCAGGTCTGGCGACTGCTTCCAGTTATTTCATTATGGTCCTTCCGGATAACCGGATTCTGTTTTATGCCGACTGTGCGGTTAACATTGAGCCGGACAGTCGCCAGCTGGCCGAGATCGGCGTGGCTACCGCTCGTAGTTACCAGAAACTGATGGGTCAGCCCCCCCGGACGGCTTTCCTTTCTTTTTCCACCCGCGGCAGTGCCAGCCATCCTTCAGTCGACAAGGTTGCCCGGGCCGTGGCGCTGGCCCGGGAAAAAGAACCGGCCCTGGATTTTGATGGGGAATTCCAGGCTGACACGGCTCTCTCGGAGAAGGTGGCGGTCAAGAAATTGAAAGAACCCAGTCCGGTGGCCGGAAAAGCCACGGTGCTCATTTTTCCCGACCTGAATGCCGGAAATATCGCCTACAAACTGACCCAGTATCTGGCTGGCGCGAAGGCTCTGGGACCAATCCTGCAGGGGTTTGCCTGCCCGGTAAGCGACCTTTCTCGCGGAGCCTCGGTCAGCGACATCGTTACGGTGGCCGCGATTACCTGTCTGCAGGCCACTTAGCCGGGAGAACTCTTTCTTGAGCAAGGGAGAGCCATGAAAACCTGTATCTTTGAGGACAGTAAGTGGGTAAACCTGACGCCGCTTTCCTACCTGAGGCCTGTCTTCCAGCTCCGCTGTGGTTATCACACCCTGATAGAACGCATCCTGCCGCGGCTTCCTGGAACAAAGGCCTCTTTTTATGTCCGCGACTATCTGGCACCGCTGGTAAAGAAAAACTTTTCTTTCCCGGTCAACGAACCGGAGACTTTTGAAAACGATGTCCTGCTCATCAACGGACGCTGGCTCCTGACCGGTGAAGCACCCCTGGATACCACCAGGGAAGCTGCCCATGTTTCCGGAGACAGTCTGGTCTACGCCCTGGTGCGCCGGGAGACTATCCGAAAACTTTGGAAAGGTTCCTTAGAGCAGTTACTGAACGAAATTCCCGCAGCCGTGCCCAGGGTTCCGTTGCAGGCCAATCTCATTGAGTACCCGTGGCAGTTGATTCACCATAATCCGACCGTTCTGCGAGAAGACTTCACCGCCACCGGTCTGCGCGGCCTTCAGGGAAAATTCGCCAGCCAGTCTGTGATCTACGGTCCGCCAGACCTAGTCTATTTAGCGCCAGGCGCTGAGGTTCACCCGCTGGTGGTGCTGGATACCAATTCCGGCCCTATTTTCATTGAGGAAAAGGTCAAAATCTACCCCGGGGCCAGGATAGAAGGACCCTGTTACCTGGGCGCAAAAACGGAAATCATGCCCGGGGCCAGCATCCGCGAGGGTAACAGTTTCGGACCAGTCTGCAAGGTTGGCGGAGAAGTGGAGGAAAGTATTTTTCACGGCTACACCAACAAGTACCACGACGGGTTTATCGGGCACTCCTATGTGGGAGAATTCGTCAACTTAGGAGCCTTGACCACCAACAGCGATTTGAAAAATGATTACTCCACTGTTTCCGTTCCCGTCAACGGCACCCTGGTGGACACTGGCGAATTAAAGGTAGGCAGCTTCTTTGGCGACCATACCAAGACCAGTATTGGCACTTTTTTCAACACCGGCTCCTCTGTGGGGATAATGTGCAATATCACCGCCGGTGGCATTCTACCCAAATTCTTCCCTTCTTTTGTCTGGTATGTCAACAACAAGTTCATGAAAGGGTTTGGTCTGGAGATGATGCTGGAAACGGCTCGTTCCGCGATGGCCCGGAGAAAAAGAGAACTCTCTCCGGAGGAGGAAGCCGTCATCAGAACCGTCTATGAACTCACCCGGGAACAACGGCAGGCCGCCATCAGGAAAAGCCGGAAAACATAAACAGGAGAAACCCATGGAGCACGCAGAGATTGAAGCCAGAGTGAAAAAGGTCACCGCTCAGGTGTTAGGAGTGGAGGAAAGTGAGATTAAACCTGAAAGTCGCTTTGTGGAAGACTTAGGGGCGGAAAGCGTCCAGAGTCTGGAACTGGTGGCCGCCTTTGAAGACGAGTTTGATATTGAGATGGAAGAGGATGCCGCGCTGCAGGTAAAGACCGTGGGCGACGCGGTTACCTTTATTGCCCGACATCTGAAATAAAAAGAAGCGTGACCTCCTCAGTCTTCCGGAAACAATGAAAATACTGACCATCAACTGCGGCAGTTCCTCCATCAAATACAAACTCTTTGACATGCCCGGGGAAACCCTGGTGGCGAAAGGACTGGTGGAAAAAATAGGGGAAGAAACTTCAATTTTCCGGCACGAGGTCGCTGGCCAGGTAAGGGAAGAGCGTCTTCAGGTGAGAAACCATGAGGAAGGTCTGGAACTCATCGCCCGGGCGCTGGTGACCGGAGAGCCTCCTGCCATAAAAGAGGTCGCAGAAATTGCTGGCGTTGGCCACCGGGTGGTTCACGGCGGGGAAGGCTTTGACAGGAGCGTCCTCATTGATGATGAAGTCATCAACCGGATTGAAGCCTACCGGGAACTGGCGCCCTTACATAATCCGCCCAATCTGGCCGGGATAAAAGCGGCCCGCCGGTTTTTTGGCCACTGTATCCAGGTGGCTTCCTTTGACACGGCCTTCCACCGCACTATCCCGGAAGTGGCTTATCTCTATGCCATTCCCTACCGTTTCTACCAGCAGTATGGCATCCGCCGCTACGGTTTTCATGGAACCTCCCACCGTTATGTCGCCCGGCGAGCGGCTGAACTATTAGGCAGGGACAAGTACAGTCTGAATGCCATTACCTGCCACTTAGGCAATGGCTGTAGCGTTACCGCGGTCAGGGCAGGCCGTTCCGTGGATACCAGCATGGGACTGACCCCGCTGGAGGGGCTCATCATGGGGACCAGAAGTGGCGACATTGACCCGGGAGTTATCCTCTTTCTGGCAGAAAGGCTGGGGCTGGAAGCGGTTGCCCTCAACCGTCTTCTCAACCGGGAAAGTGGCCTGCTGGGAATTTCCGGCCTTTCCAATGATTTCCGCAACCTTCTTCAGGCAGCCGAAAAAGGCAACCGGCAGGCCAGTCTGGCGATTGACATGTTTTGCTATCGGTTACGCAAGTATGTTGGCTCCTACCTGACGGTCCTGGGGCAGATCCACGCCATTGTCTTCACCGGTGGTATCGGCGAAAACGTACCCCTGGTGAGAGAAAAGAGTCTGGCCGGCCTGGAGGGACTGGGAATTATCCTGGACCGGGAGGCCAACTACCAGGGTCAGGGCGAAAGAATTATCAGCCAGAAGGACTCCAGGATTGCCGTGCTGGTGGTGCCGACCGACGAAGAATTAAGGATCGCCTTTGACACTTATACCCTGGCCCGGGAAAAGGTCCGGCCTTGAGAGAATAACGAGCGCCAGAATTTGACCCTGAAAGACCTGCCAGCAAGCCACGGTCTTTCCCCTCCAGCCGGCAATCTCCAGCTGCACCCCCGGTTCCCGCCAGATTACCCGTACCTGGTGAAAATAGGTTTTCTTCTGGAGACACGGCGGCAGCGCCTTCCAGGCAGCCTCCTTCAGGGCAAAACTGGCTGCCAGACGAATCAGTTCATCCTTATCCACAGCCGCCTGTTCTTCAGCCGTGAGAATGCGAGAAAGAAAACGTGGCCGGCGGGCGGCCTTCCTGATTCTTTCCAGTTCCACAATATCCACGCCTACCCGGATTGGTCCCACGGGAAGACCTCTTTTCTTAACATTGTATCGGTTCCGGCTTTTTTCCACAACACAAAGACCGGGGCTGCCTGAACGGCTCTTGACAGCAGGGTTCAAAATTCGTATTATGATAAAAGACTGACCGGTCAGTCATATTCTTACTGACCTCGTATTTGCCGGTCAGGAAGCGATGAAGAGACTAACCAGCAATTTGCGCCAGCAAAGAAAGGAAAAAAGGCGCCGGCAGATTCTTCAGGCAGCCAGCCGGGTTTTCCCGCGGAAAAGCTACTGGGAGGCCGATATGGAGAGTATCTGCCGCCTGGCTGGCCTGGCCAAGGGAACTGTTTACCTTTATTTCTCCAGCAAGGAGGAACTGTTCCTCTCACTGGTCGACTCCATCCTCAAAGAACTGGTTAATGAAGTCACCTCCCTGCTGAAAGAGAATCTCTCCGTCACCGAAACGCTGGAAACCGTGGTAGAAATCTACCTGAATTTTTTCCAGAAGCACTCCGCCTATTTTTCCATCCTCTTCGTGGAGGCACCCGAACTGCGGCTCAAGGTGGCCAGGCGGTTCTGGAAGAAATTACTGACCATCATAAAATCAGTTCAACCGCGCTACCGCGCGGCCGTGGCTTCTGGAGAAATTCGGCCGATTCCTCTACCTGATATTGTCTTTATGCTGACAGGAATGATTCAGGGTGCGATTTTCCAGTGGTTGCTCTCCAACCGTTCTTACTCGTTACCGGACCGTGCCAGGGCCATCAAAACGGTTTTCCTGAGAGGGCTGGTGAAATCATGAAACGTTTTCTTTTTCTGTGTTTTCTGCTAACTGGCCTGGCTTTTAGCCAGGAAAAAAGTCCGCGGCTTACCCTTTTAGAGTGTTTGCGCCTGGCGGAAGAGAATAACCTTCAGTTGAGGCAGGCCAGTTTGGCCGTCAGAGCCGCCACCTGTACCCGGGAAGAAGCCTTCACCAAGTTTTTGCCCCAGCTTTCTTCCAGTGCCACTTACACCTATCTGGGCCGCCCCCCGGAAATTTCCTTGCCCGGTTTGCCCGGTTCTTTCCAGTTGACCAAGGCTGGCCTTTCCTCTCTTTCGCTGACGCTGGCTCAACCTGTGTTCACCGGCGGCCTTTTAAGTGCGTCCTACCAGCAGGCGGTGGAAAATGTGAAAGCCACCAGCTACCAGTATCAAAGCGTCAAACAGAACGTTTTTCTGGAAGTGGAAAAGGCTTACTGGGGAATTTTGAAGGCGCAGCGAGCCGTAGAAGTCACCCGGGAATTAAGAAAGCAGGCGGAAGAACACCGGCGGGTGGCCAGCTCCCTCTTTGAGCAGGGACTGGCGACCAAACTTGACCTTTTGAAAACAGATGTCTTTCTGGCGGAAGTGGCCAGGGCCATCGTGGAAGCCGACAACGCCGTCCGGCTGGCCAGGGCTTCCCTGGGGTATCTTCTGCATCAAGAACTGGCGCCTCAGTTAGAGTTTGAGGATATCCTGGAACAGGAGGGTACCGGTTTGTCCCTGGAAGCCTGGCAGCAGCTGGCCAGGGAAAACCGGCCAGAACTGGCCAGTGTAAGGGCGGCCAGGCGCGTGGCGGAACAGGCCGTGACTGTTGCCCGCAGCGGTTATTTCCCGCAGGTCGCCCTGGCCTGGAGTTTCACTGAAGAAAAGGGGACCCAGTCGGCTCCTTCCCACTGGCGGGGCAGCTGGAACCTGGTCGCCGCGGTGAACCTGAACATCTGGGACTGGCAGGCCACCCGTAACCGGGTAGAACGCGCCAGAACCCAGTTAGTTCAGGCAGAAACAGCCTGTCAGCAGCTTCTGTCCACGATTGAACTGGAAGTCAAAACAGCCTACCTCAACTGTCAGTCAGCCAGGGAACGCATCCGGGTCAGCCGGGCGGCACTGACTGAGGCTGAAGAGAATCTCCGGCTGACCAATCTGGCTTACCGGGAAGGCATAGCTACCACCACTGAGGTTCTGGATGCCCAGGTAGCCCTGTCTCAGGCCCGTCACAGTTACTGTCAGGCCTGGTATGATTACCAGGTGGCCTCGGCCCAGTTGCGTTACTCTGCCGGCGGCTCACCTGACTTAAAACCTTCCCCACACCGGCAGGAGTAAACCATGAGAAAACTTTTATTCGGTTTCCTGGTTGTTCTTTTTCTGTTAACGGTGGCCATAAGGGTTTATCAAAAACTCCACAGCCAGCCGCCAGCCAGTCTCGCCCAGATGCAGGCAAGTCAGGGTGTCCCGGTAGAAACAACCATTGTTCGGAGGGAAACGCTTGCTTCAAAAATTACCGTCAATGGAGAGGTACGCAGTGATGAAGAAGCTTCTCTCTCCAGTAAAATTGGCGGCCGGTTGATTACTCTCACCAAGCAGATTGGCGACAGCGTGCTCCAGGGAGAACTGCTGGCGAAGGTAGATACCTCCCAGCTGGAGGTGCAACGGGCTCAGGCTCTCAACCAGGTCGCCATGGCCGAAAGGAACCTTTCCCAGGCCCGGCTGCGACTGGAGAATGCCCGCCGGGAATGGGAACGCCGGCAGAGACTGTTTGAAGAAGGGGTGGTGGCCAGAGCCCAGTTGGAGCGGTATGAGCTGGAGTATCAGACAGCCAGAGAACAGGAAGGTGTCTGTCAGGCGGCCCTTGAGGCGGCCAGAGACGGTTTACGATTAATAGAAACAACCATCCGGGACGCCAGTCTTCAGGCTCCTTTTGCCGGCGTGATTGGCGAACGCCGCGCGGAAGTTGGCGAGGTCGTGGCTGCGGGCCAGCCCATCTACACCCTGTACAACATCGGAAGCTTAATCATCCGGGTTCAGGTGCCGGAAAAAGATGTCTTGCTTTTGCGGCCAGGACAGGAGGCCGAATTTTTCAGTCCTAACCTGCCGGAACCGGTGACCAGGGCCCGGGTCAGCCGCATTGCCGGTGCTCCGGACAGTAAGAGCAAACTTTACGCGGTGGAACTGAAGGTTCTTTCCCGTTCGGCTGTCCTCAAACCAGGCCTTTTTCTCCAGGGAACCATCACCACCGGAAGAAAAAACGGGGTTCTGACAGTCCCGGTGACAGCCATACTTCAGGCCGGTGACACTTATTCAGTCTATGTCGTAAAAGACGGGAAAGCCGTCCGGCGGCCGGTGGAAGTGGGAGAAACCAGCGGTGAACAGGTGGAGATTCTCACCGGACTTTCTCCCGGGGAAGAAGTGATCACTTTAGGCAAAGAAAATGTTTCCTCAGGCACCCGGGTCCTGGTGAAATCCACGGAGAAAAAATCATGAGTCTCACCCGTCTGGCCATCCAGCGGCCGGTGCTCCTCTGGGTCTGTTTCCTGGCCCTGGCAGTTATGGGGCTGTTTTCTCTCAACCGGCTGAATATTTCTCTCACCCCCAATGTCAACATCCCGATTATTACCGTTAAGACAATCTATCCCGGGGCCGGGCCAGACCAGATAGAAACCCTGGTAACCAAACCGATTGAAGACGCCATCAGCACCACCAACAATCTCAAGGACCTGTCCTCGGTTTCCATGGAAGGCCTTTCCGTGGTAATTGCTGAATTTGACATGGAAACCTCCTCAGAAGTAGCCGCGGCTGATGTCCGGGAAAAAATTGCGGCCATCCGTTCCCGGCTGCCCGATGATGTGGAAGAACCGGAAATCATGAAGCTGGATATCAATGCGCAACCGATTCTTTACATCGGGGTTTTTGGGCCGGACCTGCGCCAGGTTTACCAGTTAGCCGACCAGAAGATTAAACCGGTACTGCAGGCGGTGCCAGGCGTGGGCAACATTGACCTGGTAGGCGGGCTCAAGCGGGAAATTAGAGTGGAAGTTTTTCCTGACCGGCTGGTCCACTACAAAATGGACCTGACAGGAGTTGCCAACCGGCTGGCCAGTGAAAACATTAATCTCCCTTCAGGCCGGTTTGACCTTTCTGACCTTGAGTTTTCAGGCCGTCTTAATTCTGAATTTTCTTCCGCCGGCGAAATCAGCCAGATAATCATTCCGGATATGGAAAGAGCCACCGGCAAAGCCCGGCAAATCCATTTAGCCAGCCTGGCCCGGGTGAAAGATACTTACGCTGAGGTGAAAGAGAAAGCCAGGATTAACGGCCAGGAAGCCGTGGCCTTAATCATCCAGAAGCAGCCGGCCAGCAACACCGTGAAGGTGGCCCGGTCGGTCAGGGAAGAAATCAACCGCCTTCAGAAAAGTCTTCCGGCCGGGTACGAGATAAGAGTAATCGTTGATACTTCCCCTTTCATCAAAGAGGCTGTGGATGATGTCAAGAGCAACCTGGTCCTGGGCGTGGTTTTGACCGGCCTGGTACTGTTTCTCTTCCTGCACAGTCTCAGCAGCACCCTGATCGTGTCTCTGACCATACCGCTGGCGCTGGTAGGAACCCTGTTTTTCATGTATCTGGCCGGTTTTACTCTGAATGTTATCTCCCTCTCCGGCCTGGCGTTGTGCACGGGGATTATCATTGACTGCTCCATTGTGGTACTGGAGAACATCTACCGCCACCGGACCGAATTGAAAAAAGACTTAACACTGGCGGCCGAAGAAGCGACCACTGAGGTCACGCCGGCCGTGATGGCTTCCATGCTCACCAACATCGTGGTCTTTCTGCCGATTGTGTTCACCAGTGGCATCGTGGGCCAGTTTTTCCGGGAGTTCGGACTGGTGCAGGTCTTTGCCACCCTGGTAGCCATGGCTACCGCCTTCACCCTTCTGCCCATGCTGGCCAGCCGCCTCCTTTCTTCCTCCCGGCAGAATCCCTGGGCCGCAAAGTGGGAGGAGAGTTTCCAGCAACTGCGCCAGGGGTATCAGAAAATTCTGAGGAAAGCCCTGGCCAGACCAGGATTAACCCTAAGTTTGACGTTTATGCTGCTGGCAGGCAGTTTCCTGTTAGTGCCCCTGATTGGCACCGAGTTTATCTCTGAACCAGACCAGGGTATTTCTTCCATTGACCTGCGGATGCCTTCAGGAACCAGTTTATGCCGGACCGAAGAAACGGTCCGGGTGATTGAGGACCGGCTGAAAAAAATTCCGGAACTGGACCAGACCTTCGTGACCATCGGTCGGATTGCTGGAGGGGCGACCTCGGCCGGCTCGGTTGGTTCTGAGTACGCCAGAATTCTGATGCAGTGGAAAGACAGGCGAAGACGGTCCGCAACCCAGATTCTCTCTGAAGTAAAACCTTTTCTGGCAGAAATCCCCGGCGCGACCATCTCGGTGGCTGAAGTGAGTTCTGTCGTCGGCCGGGGCGGGAGCGCACCGTTTATGATGTATGTCACGGCAGGTAGCTGGGAAACACTGCTGCCTGCGGCTGACCGTTTGCTAAAACTGCTGCAGCGCACCCCGGGTGTCTCCGACGCAGACCTTTCCTATCACCCGGGAAAACCGGAGCTCAATTTTGTGGTCAACCGCGACCGTCTGGCTGAGTTTGACCTTTCTCCGGCAACGGTGGCCTTAAACTGCCGGGCTGCCCTGGAAGGACTGGTAGCCACCAAATTCCGACAGGCCGGGGAAGAATATGACCTGAGGGTAACCATTCCGGAAACCTGGCGCAGCCGCCGCGATATCCTGCTTAACCTTCCGGTAAAAAACGGTTTGGGAGACCTTTACCTCCTGGGTCAGGTGGCTACCCTGAAAGAGTCCCGTGGCCCCACGGTGAAGGAAAGGTACAACCGTCAGCCCAGCGTCACTTTAACAGCCCATGTGAATAAACCTTTAGGCGATGTCGTCGGTGCTTTCCAGGCTGGCGTGAGGAGCCTGGAGTTACCTGGTGACATTAAACTGGCCGGCGGCGCCAATATCCGGGTCATGGCTGACACCTTCCGGGATTTAGGGGTGGCCATCCTGATGGCTGCCGTGCTGGTCTACCTGGTGATGGCAGCCCAGTTTGAAAGCTGGAAGGAACCTTTTGTCATTATGGGAGCGTTACCCTTAGCCGCCATCGGTATTCTGGCCGCTCTTTTCCTGATGGGTAAAACCATCAATGTTTTCAGTCTTTTAGGCGTGATCATCCTTATCGGGATCGGGGTGAACAACAGCATTCTGATTATTGACTTTTCCAAGAATCTTATCCGGCAGGGCCAGGACCCTATCCCCTCAATTATCCAGGCTGCCTCCCTGAGGTTACGGCCCTGTCTCATGACCGGCCTGGCGGCGGCGGCCGGCGCTTTGCCCTTAGCCCTGGCCACCGGTAAAGCCGCCAGTCTGCGTTCGCCCATTGGCGCGGCAGTGCTGGGCGGGGTAATATCTTCCACCTTTTTAACGCTCCTGGTCATTCCGGTCCTGTATTCGTTAATGGTACGGCGAAAAACACCCCGGTCAGAACAGAAAAAGACTTAATCAGGGCTGGCCCTCCTCATTGGCTGCCTACCCGGCAGAACTCTATCCGGGAGCGCTGGTTAACGACGGAAACCTGGTAAGGCGGAAGGTTTTCCCCTGTCTTATCCTGCCTCACCGGAGCCTCATCATAGTTTACCAGCAGGGTATCATCTTTTTCCTCAACGCTGACCACACGGTACTGTTTGCCACCGCTGGTGCTGGCTACAGCCAGCACCATCTGGCTGGTAAAATCAACGGCTGGCACAGGCAGGGAAAGGTTCTGGCTCTGGTTCTGGACAGCCCAGATTTTTTCAAGTTCTGCTTTTTCCTTAATCAGCAAGTACGGCGGAGGCCCAGGCTGTTTTTCTTCTCCCTTCACCGGAGGGGAAAGGCCAGCCGCGTTTCTGGACGCTAACCGGTCTGAATCTGCTGCCGCGGAAAAGGAAATTTCTTTTCTGACTATTTTCTCACGGGCCGCAGAGGAAACAGCCTCAGTCAGCCTGGCCGGTTCCTCAGGGAGAATTTTCTCTCCTCGGGAAGAAACCTGGTTCTCACCAGACTCCGTCTGAACGACGGTTGCCGGTTCTTCTTTCGCAGGCAAAGTTTTTACCTCCTTTCTCACCGGCGTTTTGAGCAAAGGCTTTTCCAGCCTGGCCTTCGGAACAGGCCGGGCCAGTTCGGGCCTTTCCGGTAGAGCCGGCGCCTTAACCAGGCAGGTGGGCCGGCTCAGCGAAAACCGCCACAGGAAAATCAGCAGGCAGGTCACGCCGGCGGCAGCAGCCACCACCAGACCTGGTCTGAAACGCCGGGTGGTTTCTCGCTGAGAAACCACTCTGGCAACAATTTCGCCTTCCAGGCCGGCCGGCGGTACTACCTGGCCGTATTCCTTCAGCCAGGTCTGGATTTTTTCCCACTGCTGAAGCTTTTCCTGGCAGTGAGAGCAGGTCCTGACATGTTCCCTCAGTTCCTTTCCAGCCTGCGGTTCCATCTCCTTCCAGGGACCGACAAGCTGACCGTGGTAGCGACAGAATTTTTCCTCTTTCACTCTCTCTCACCTTAGGTACGGTTGCAGCAGTTGCCTTAAATGCTGTCTGGCTCTGGCCAGTCTTGACTTCACCGTGCCAGGCCGGCAGCGTAGAATGGCCGCAATTTCCTCGTAAGAATGTTCCTCAATATCTCTCAGGACGACAATAAACTTTTCCCGGGCCGGCAGTTTTTCCAGACAGGAGCGCACCAGGTCTATTCTTTCCTGCCTTTCCAGAAACTCTCTGGCGTCCACCGGGTCAGACTGGCTAGTTACCAGAGTCTCTGGCTGGTTCTCTTCCAGAGAAACCCACCGGTTTTTCTTCCTCTGCCGCAGCAGATTGCACCAGGCGTTGAAGGTGACCCGATAAAGATAGGTGGATAGCTGCGACCGGCCTTCAAACTGGTCCAGGGACTGATACACCTTCATAAACACCTCCTGAACCACATCCCGGGCATCAACTTCATTGCCTGAGAGCCGGTAAGCCAGCGCATAAATTCTCTGCCCTTCGCTTCTGACAATAGCCTCAAGACGCTGCTTGCTCTGGCTTTCCGGCATGGAGTCGGCTACCATTTAGACACCACCACGGTTTCTCCGGTTCCGGCATATGAGCCTTTGCCCTTTTTCATGGTATCATAAAAAAGGAAAAACTACCGCCGGTTGCCCATGGAAAAAATTCTTACGGAAATTGCCCGGGCCCTAGCCCGTCTGGAAAAACAGGATTGGTCCCTGGTGGGTGAGTTAATCTCCAGTTCCAGCCGCATCTTTGTGGCCGGCGCTGGACGCAGCGGTATGATTGGCCGCTGTTTTGCCATCAGATTGCGTCATCTGGGCAAAGAAAGTTATGTCGCCGGCGAGAGTATCTGTCCGCCCATCGGCAAGGGTGATACCCTGGTGGTCATTTCCTGTTCCGGGAAAACGCGTTCCACCCTGGGCTTTGCCGAGACCGCCGTTCGGGCTGGCAGCCGGGTGTTAGCTCTCACCGCCAGCTTAGATTCCCCACTGGCCAGGCTTGCCCAGAAAGCTATCTTCATCCCGGAAGGACCTTCCCGACAGTTTGCCCATTCACTTTTTGAACAGGTCGCCTTTCTCTTTCTGGAGGCCTGCATTGAACGTTACCGCCGGGCCCGGCGGATTCCGACCAGCCGGATGTCCAGACGTCACACCAATCTTGAGTGAGCCATGAAAACATTGGTTGTCTTAAACTCTTCCGAATCTATCTCCTACCGGCGGGCCACCAGAAGTATCCTGAACATCCTGGAGCATCTTGGCCTGATGTATGAGATCGTTGACCTGGCCTGGAGCCGGCTCTCGGACCAGGAACTGCGTCAGAGCCACCTGTTAATTTTGGGACAGGAAGGGGTGGTTAGATTTTTGAGTGAGGACGAGTTTTCCTCTATTATCCGGCAGGTCTATCAGGGTCTGGGCCTGGTGGTCCTGGACGGTTTCTTGCCCGGGTATTCGGCGACAGCCGTCCGGCTGCTGGAAATCGCCGGCTTTGAAACAAACAGGACCGAACTGGTGCACCTGGTCAAACCTGACTGGCTTACGGAGACAAGTACGGCCGGTGAAGTGGTTCTGAAACAGCCGTTAAGTTGCCACTCCTGGTTATCTCCTCCATCTGGCTGGAGCTGCTTTCTCCGGAACCAGCAGGGCCAGGCCGTGGGAATAAGAAGAACTTTTGGCCGGGGCCGGGTAGTTCTTCTGGGACTGTCAGCCGGCATCTGGCATGAGGATTGCTTAGGCCACGCGGCTGGACTGGACGGCGTTTTCTGGCGGAGCCTGGTCTGGGCCGCGAAAAAACCATTTATCAGCAGAGCCATGCCTCCCCTGGTAACTGCCAGAATTGACGACGCCTCCGGCTCAGGCAGCCCGGTGGCGAAGCACAAAGAAACAGTCAGCGGATTCAAATATTTAGATATTTTAAACCGGTATGGCTTTGTTCCCAACATTGGCCTTTTCGTGGACGATGTTGGCCCGGAAGATGTCGGGGCCATCAGGTCAGCCTTCCACGAAAACCGCGCCGAATTTTCCCCGCACGCTTTTCGCGACCCGGGCAACAGCAACGAGTTTCCCATCTATCTGAAGCACACCGGCGAAGAATTCTCCCTGAAAACGCTCCAGCAACATTTTGAAAAGTTAGACCATCTCTTTTCTTCCTGGGGCATCAGACCGTCCCGCACACTCAACGCCCATTTCGGGGAAGTCGGCCTGGCCAGTTTGCCCTTCCTCAAACAGCGGGGTCAACACTACCTGATGAATGTTTGCCGGGTAGGCAAAGCCTTTGCTGACCCGGCCAGCCACTTCTGGGAATTGAAACCCTACCAAAAGTTGAACTACGCGCTTGACTTTATTCCTGAGGATAAAGACTTTTTCCAGGCGCTGGCTCTGCCCGGGCTGGATTTCAGTGCCAGCAAACCAGATTTTGACTTTCTCTGCGGTTGCACCCCCTTCTGGAAAGAACACCCCCAGACGGACATGGTCACCGCAGCGGCACGGGGCAGCCTCCAGATCAGGCAGGGACTGGAAAACCTGTTTTTTGGTTGTCTCATGACCCATGAGCAACGGATCGGTGTCCTGACTCTTCAGGAATGGGAAACTATCGTGAAAACTATCGTGGCTGATTTGAAAGCGGTGCCCCACATCTTCAAAGGTTATGATGCCATCTGCGCCTATGCGGAAAGTCGCAGCCGCACCTTCCTGGTCAACGCCGAGCACCATCAGCCGGAGTTGCGGCTCTGGTTAAAAGGGGAGTCCACCGTCACCCAGCTGGTCCATCTTTTCCAGGAAGAAGGCTCGGCCATCCGGCAGCAGTATTTGGAAATTCCACCATTCTCCGGGTCCATCGTCCTTAATTTTCGGATTTAGATGGCTGGCTGAGTTTTTCTTCACCGGGATGAATCTGCCGGACCATCTCCACCGCCGTTTAAGCCCAGAAGAGGGTATTGCCGGTATGCCTGGTGAAGAAATCCAGCAGCAGCCAGACACCATTCACCACGAACTGGCCAACAATGAGACCGATAAAAAACGGTTTGGCCTGCTCGTAAAGCCTGGCCCCGCCGTATTTGAGGAAGAGAGACTTTATCAGCCAGGCAATGAAGATAGAGAACCAGAGGGCGTTGGTCATCATGATGGTGGAAAAAGCAAAGCCCAGGGGATGAAAAGGAAACCAGAGAAAACGCGTCCTCAGAAACTGCAGGATAATGGCCACGGCGGCGCCCAGGCAGGTAAAACCAAGATAAAACCAGTTGGTACCGGAAGGCGCTTTAATCTGCTCGGTGAAATACTTCCACGGATACTGTGGTCCGGCAATAAAAAACCAGTTGTTGCCGTTAATGGCTCCGTAACGGTAGCTCAGGTAAATGGTAGCCCAGACAGAGACCAGCAAACTTACTCCGGCCGACACCATGATGGACCAGAAGATGAGGCGCTGTCGCTGACGAAAGCCTTCTATCATCTTGAGTCCGTTGGCGGCTGCGGCCATCACAAAGGTGCGCACATCCGAGGTGTAAACAAACATCAAGCCAAGGGATGTCAGGTTAGCCGGACTCAACCTGGAGGAACCGATGAAAGCCGTGGTGATGACCGGTGCGATTACCGGTGCTCTGGTCGCTGCCAGTCCGCCTTCTGCCACCACCCGGGTAATGCCGATGAAAATCACAAACGCCAGAAAAACCGTGAGCCCGGAGATCAGCGGGGACATGCCACTCCAGACAAGCCATCCGCAGATAAAGAGCAAACAGGCGATGGTACCCCAGAAAGCTAAAGCCGGCGGGACAATTTCCCCGTTGTTCTTTTCCTTCCAGGAAGAGCGAGCCAGCGACAGAAGGTGGTGCCGACTGTTCCATAATCCGTAAAGAACAATGACCATCAGCGCACCCAGGGCCTGCCAGCCCAAGATGGGGCGGTCAGCGTTGTAAGGCAGAAACTCCTTTCTTTCAAAACCGGTGATGTTGAAAATGCCCTGCTCCACCGTATGGAAAAGGCAGAAGAACCACAGGCTGAACGCCAGCGGCAGATTGACAAAATAGGTAAAACCAATCATGGGAAAGCTGACCCGAAAATCAAGAGTCAGGGTTCTTCTGAAAACTGGCACCGCCCAGCGCAGCGCCACTGCCGGAAAAAGAGGGAAGTAATAATGCAGCCCATTAATACTGCCGATGATAAAGGGTATCAGAAAGGCCAGCCAGAAGAGTCTGTTGCCAAAGATATGCCCGGGTCCTGGCTGAGCCATCGCCAGCGGCGCCTTGGTCATCGGATAATTGAGCTTTTCCTTTTCCACCCACTGCTGCCGCAGCAGCACCATAATCAGGGTCATCGCCAGAAAGACGACCATAATCAGCGGTATCCAGACGCTCAAAGGCTCCAGCCAGGCCTTCCAGGGAAGGCTTTGCCCTCTGGGCAGACCTTCGTAGAACCAGGTGATGGCCTGCTGGTCCTGAACAATCAGTTGACGTTTGATGTGGGGCAACAGCAGACTATCCCAGTTATTTTCTGCAGAAGCAAAGTATCGGGTGGCAGCCAGCAGGGGCACCAGATAAAGGGTCAGTCCCATGGTGGGTATGGAAGAAGCCACCATTAGCATAATGCAAATCTGAATCAGTTCCGGCGGCGTGAGGGCTGCACCAGGAAAAATTTTTCGCACGAAAAGATTGAGCAGCACCACCCAGAAGAGGAAGAAGATAGCGGCCGGAGTGGTAAAATCAAGTGTCATGTAGGAACCCTGAAGCACGACCAGGTTATAGACATCGCCAGCCGCGATGGCCGCCGTCAGAAGAGTTCCCAGAAGCAACGCCCTTACCGTGAAAACGTTGGAACGCTCCCCGGGATTATTTGCCTTCATAACTCCATCTTTCCAGTTCGGCACTTTCAATTTCCTTCACCAGGGGGGAAACCCTGGCCTTACCCTGAAAAGAGGGGTACCAGCAAAGATAGAGGTCCTCTCTGGCTCTGGTCACGGCAACGTAAAAGAAACGCCGTTGTTCTTCAAGAAAGGCGATGTCAGCCGCCGCGGCCGGCCCGGGGAAAAAGGGCTGAGAAAGACCGATGATAAAGACAATGGGCCATTGCTTGCCCCGGCCCTGGTAGATGCTGGAAAGGGTAATCCGTCCCTCAGCCTGCGGCTGGAGAAAGCCGGGGTTGTCCGGCAGGGAAAGTTCTGTAAGAAATTCTATGAGAGAGGGGCAAGTCAGGGAAAACTCTTTAAGTTTATCCAGAGTTTCTTCCCGGGCAGGGGCTTGGCCATAATTTCTGTTCAGATATTCACGATAGCCGGCCGAAAGAATAAGGTCAATCATCCCGGGTATCTCTTTCTTCTGCCGCAGGCCTTCCAGTGTCTTCAGGAGAAACTTTACCCTGCAGTCGCAGCGCGGGCTGAAACGCCGCTGTTTCAACCGGTCCATAATCTCCCTGGAGTTAATGTTCTGGACTTCTTCAAGAATCTTTTCTCTGGTCGCTTTGCCCAGACCTTCCGTGATACTTAGAAGCCGCTGCCAGGCAGGTACATCCCCGGGGTTAACCGCCACCCTCAGGTAGGCCAGAATATCCCGGCAGGTTTCCCGGCCAGGAAAATATCTCTCGTCGTCAACATAATAAGCAATCAGCCTGCGGTTTAGTTCAAATTCCAGTCTGGTCGCTTGAGAACGGTAGCGATAAAGGATGGCAATTTCCTCAGGGTGGACCCCTGAACGGAGAAGTTGCTCCACACGCTGGGCGACAAAAGTCGCTTCCTCCCTGGGCCGCCGGCACTTTACCAGAACAGGCTTTACCCCTGTTTTCCTCTGGCACACAATCTTCCGGGGAAACTGGACGTGATTACGGGAAAGAATAGCCCTGGCAAGGGAAAGAATTTCCGGTGTGGAGCGATAGTTGGTGGTCAGAGAAAAAACTTTCGCCTTCGGGTAAAGACGGGGGAAGTCTAAGATGTGGTTAAGGCTGCCTCCGCGAAACCCGGAGATAGCCTGGGCATCGTCCGCGGTTACCAGGATCTGCCAGTGTTTTCGGCTCATCTGGTAAAGAATGAGGCTTTCCAGTTTATTAACATTCTGGTAATCATCCACCAGAAGATAGCGATATAGTTCACTCAGCTGGTTACCGGCCTCATCGCTCCGGGATAGGCGGTACCAGAACAGGAGCAGGTCATCCCCATCAAGGACCTTCAGTGCCCGTTTCCTGCGGAAGTATTCGGACTGAACCGTTTCCAGGAGGGAAAGGAAAGAGCACCACTGGGGATAATGAACATTCACCGTCTGGCGCAGTCCCTCCTGAGTATTGATGCTGTAACTGATGATTTCGGCCACGGAGCCGGTGGAAGGAAAATTTTCACCCCGGATAAAGGGACCAACCACGGCGTGGAGCAGAGCCAGGCTTTCCTCCTGGTCCAGAATGGTAAAATCAGATTCCAGCCCGATCGCTTTCCCAAACCGGCGCAGCAAAGCCGCGGCTATCTGAAAGAATGTGCCGGCCTGGAGATGATGCGGGAAAAAGCCCGTGAGTTCCGCCACCTGACACCGCATCTCTTCCGCTGACTGACGACTGGGCGTCAGAAGCATCATGGAGCCAGCCGGTACTCCCCGGTGGAGAAGGTAGGCGATGCGGTGAATCAACACCTGTGTTTTTCCGCATCCGGGCCCGCCCAACACCAGACAGGGACCCTCAGCTTCCGTGACCACCTGTTCCTGTTGCGGGCTCAAAGAAACTGCTGTTTCTGTTCCGGGGCAAACATTGACGTTCATCGTCGGCCACTCATGGTGAGATAAAGCACAGCCATGCGCACGGCAATCCCGTTGGTCACCTGTTCCAGAATAAGCGAATTAGACTGCTCCGCCAGGGCCGACTTGATTTCCACGCCCCGGTTCATCGGACCAGGGTGCATCAGAAAGAATGGCTTCCGGATACCTTCATACCGCGAATCATCCAGGCCAAATAACCGGCTGTACTCCTGGAGGGACGGCAGGAAATTTTCTCGCTGTCTCTCTTTCTGAAGTCGGAGAAGATAAACAATATCGGCCTGTGAAAGGGCTTCATTCAACTGATAGGTAACCTCACAGCCCATCTGTTCCACTCCGGCAGGAATCAACGGCGGCGGCCCGCAGACCACCACTCTGGCTCCCATCTTGCTGAAGCCCCAGATGTTGGACCTGGCCACCCGGCTGTGGCGGATATCGCCGATAATGGCCAGACAAAGGCCGGCCAGCCGGCCGAACCGCTCTCTCACAGTAAACAGGTCCAGCAGAGCCTGGGTGGGATGCTCATGGCAACCATCGCCGGCATTGATGACGGCCGCCTTAACACTTCTGGCAATCAGCCAGGGCGCACCGGAAACAGAATGACGGACAATAAAGCAATCAACCTTCATGGCTTCTATGTTCCGGGCGGTATCAACTATTGTTTCCCCTTTGGAAACGCTGGAGGTGCTGACTTCAAAACTGAGGACATCGGCCGAGAGACGTTTGGCGGCCAACTCAAAAGAGGTTTTGGTCCGGGTGCTGGGTTCAAAAAAAAGGTTGACCACGGTACGACCGCGCAGGGCCGGCACTTTTTTCACCTGCCGGGAACTGACCTCCTTAAAGGACCTGGCTGTCTCCAGAATGAGGTTTATTTCCCCGGAGGATAGTTCCTCAAGACCGAGAAGATCTTTTCGTTGCCAGACCATAACTCTTCCTGCCTTTACCCTTCAGCCGGGCGGTCCAGGAGAACAACTTCTTCTGTGCCATCAACCTCTTTAACGTGCACTTCCACCATCTGCTTCTTCGTCGTGGACACCGCAAGGCCTACGAAATCAGGCTGAATGGGAAATTCCCGGTGCCCCCGGTCGATGAGCACCAGGAGTCGGATGTAGGAAGGACGGCCAAAATCAATGATGGCATCCAGCGCGGCCCGCACTGTCCGGCCCGTAAACAGCACGTCATCCACCAGGAGAATTTTCCTCTTCTCCAGGTTAAACAGAATTTCAGTTTCAGAGACTACCGGATGACTGCCCAGCGCGCTGAAATCGTCCCGGTAAAGGGTGATGTCCAGGAAACCGAGAAAAATCGGCTGCCGGCACCTGGACTGAAGGAGTGTCTGCAGCCGCCTGGCTAGAATAGCGCCCCGGCGCTTAATTCCGATAATGGCCAGATTGCTCAGACCCAGCTCTTTTTCTACCTGAGTTGCCAGTTCCTTCAGGGTGCTGGCTATCTCTTTCTGATTCATCAGGACCCGGACCATGGCAAAATGATACCACACTTGCCTGAAGAAAAAGAAGTGATAAAATAGGTGGGACAACAAGGAGGCCGCCGATGAAGAAAATACTGGTTATCTGGCTGGCTCTGGTCGGCCTGCTTCTGGCGGGAGAAAAACCGGTCACCTATTCTGAGGTAGAAAACACCCTGAAGGACCTTCAGGAAGCGATGAAGGCCGGACAGGAGCAGCTGGTCACTCTCTACAGCGCGACCCTGGAGGTGGTCAAGAAAGCTACCGTACCCTCCCGGGCTACAGAAATTTTTCAAAGAATCAGGGCCCGCAGCCGAATCTCAGCCGCTGACTTCAGGCAAATGCGGGAGCAGTTTTCTTTTCCTGACCTGGTGATTGCTTACGGAGTCAGCCGGCAGGCAGGAGAAAAGATGAAAACGGTTCTGGCCTGGCGCGCTGAAAAAACCTGGACAGAAATCTTCCAGCAGAAATCTCTCTCCTCTGCGGTTGACCGGATAGCGGCCTGTCTCTCAGAACTCGTTCCGGCCGGGCAGCCTCAGTAGTCTTAAACTCCCCGGCAAAGCCGCTCACCGAGAAAGGCAGGCAAACCTGCGGTTAGAATTCTTTCTCGGGCAACCTCAACCCGATACTCTATCCTTTCCAGAAAAAAGACTTCCTGGCCGGTATCATAAACGCCCGCACAGGCTACCGGCAGGCCATCCCTCGGTTGACCGACACTGCCCACGTTGATCAGGTAAGACCAGCCTGGCTCAAGTTTCACTTTCAGACAACCATTGAAGTCTGCCGGAATCAGTTCCACCTCCGGAGAATCTTCTTTTTGCCGGTAGACGCAGGGGAAATGAGTATGTCCACAAAAGCAAATCCGGTGCAGCCTGGCGGCAAAGGCTCTTTTAGCTCTATCTCTGGAAGTAAGGTAACCGGAAAGCGGCCGGTCGGCTGCTCCGTGACAGAGAGCAAAGTTTGCTCCGCAGATAATGAAAGGAAAACTGGCCAGGTAGTCTATCCAGAACCGGTTAAGTTGCTGCCTGGTCCAGATTAAAGATGTGACCGCCTCCGGCCGCATCCGGGAAAATTCACCGGAAAGCAGAGCCTCTTCGTGATTGCCCCGGACACAAGCCACGGACTGCTCGCCGGCCAGTAACTGGAGACACTCCAGGGGGCTGGCTCCGTATCCCAGCACATCGCCAGCAATAACCATTACCTCCACCCTGTTTTTTTTCAGAAAGGCTAAGACGGCCTGGAAGGCTTCCAGGTTGCTGTGGATATCAGCCAGAATTCCGTATTTCATGAAAGTGCCGCTGTCAGATGGGGCAAAGCCGCCTGGCAGGCTTCCATCAGCTGGCCCACACTGGCAAATCTCCTCAGAGGAATAGGATGGGTAGCCCTCTGGACTATTTCCTTCAAGACTTCCTGGCCCCGGTCTATTCTGGGTAGAAGCAACTCACCCATCATCACTCCCAGGGAGAAAATGTCTGATCTTTCGCTGCCTTCTCCCCGGGGAACCTCCGGAGCCAGATAGGGCTCTGTTCCGCCAATCAGAGAGGGTGCGCCCTGCCACCAGTGGCGGTTAAGGTAATCAGCGTATCCAAAGTCAATCACCTTCACCTGGGAAAGGTCCCCGGCAACAAGGATATTCTCCGGTTTGATATCCCGATGAACAATGCCACAGGAGTGAATATAACTCAGGGCTTTTCCGACTTCCATGAGAAAATAGAAACACTGCGGCCCGCTGAACTCTCGTTCCATCAGATACTGACGGAGACTGCGTCCATCAACAAACTCCATGGAGAAGAAAAGAAAATTATCCTGCTGTCCTGCGGTGTAGACGAGGATGATGTTGGGATGGCGCAGTCGCTTCAGGAGGTGAAATTCCCGCAGGAACTGCCGGCGATGTTCCCGGGAAGAACGGTAGGGATGAAGAACTTTGACCGCAACCGTCTTTGGCCGGGAATGATTCTGCGGCCCCTGGGCCCGGTAAACGGTGGAGGTGGCTCCCTGCCAGATTTTTTCCTGAAGCAGGTAAGCGCCAAAAGATTGTCCGGTAAGTTTGACCTTATATTCTGCAGGAACTTTCACCTCACTCCCCGGTTTGCCCGGAGAAAACGGCCATAGAGAAACAACGGAAATCAAAGGAAAACGCCGCCTTCCCCATGAGAAATTATACCATAGCACCACCGTCTTTTCCACTTCAGGCACCGAAAGCGTAAAATAAAAAGTATGAAAAAACCAGTGGTTAGAGCGGTCATTTTTGATTTTGATGGCACATTAGTCAGTTCCACCATCAATTTTGAAAGGATGCGCTACCGGATTGAGACTCTGGCCAGGTCCTATGGCTGGAAACTTCCGGAAAAACGCTGGCCCGCCATAGAAACAGTCCAGAAGTTAACCTCAAACCAGCCAGAGGCCCTGGCCTCCAGTTTCCGGAGGGCAGCAGCCCGCTTAATGGAAGCGGAGGAACTTCTGGCCGCTTCAAAAGCCAGAATCCTCTCTGATAGCCCGGCTGTCCTGAAAAAACTCCGTCAGGCCGGTCTGGGGATAGCGATTATCACCCGTAACTGTCGCCGGGCCGTGCTGCCCCTTCTGAAAAAATTCCGGTTTGACTATGATGTTGTTCTTACCCGGGACGATGTGCGCCGGGTAAAACCCCACCCTGAACATCTTCAGAAAGCGCTTAGTCTTCTGAAGGTCAGTCCCCGGGAAACCATGGTGGTCGGAGACCATCCTTTTGAACTAAAAGCCGGCCGTAAACTCCGTATGTTTTGTGTGGGCGTGACCACCGGTGGAGTACCGGCCCCGGTCCTGGCCAGTGCCCAACCAGATTTCATCCTGAAGGATGTAGGACAACTGCCCCTGCTGTTAGGCCTGGAACCTTTTCCACCAGGGAAGCTTCCAGCGGAATTTCTTGAAGGGTTACTCCGCCGTTACATCCCTGCCAGCAAGACAGTCCTGGTTGGTCCGGCGGTTGGTCAGGACTGCGCCCTGCTCAGACAGCGAAGCGGTTATCTTTCCGTTACCAGTGACCCGATTACCCTGGTTGGGGAAGATGTCGGTCGGTATCTGGTCGCGGTCAACGCCAATGACCTGGCGGTCTCCGGTGCCAGACCGGCCTGGTTACTGACCACCCTGGTCTTTCCGCCGGGAACAACCTTCCCCCGGGTGGAGGAAGTCTTTCGCCAGATTTATCAGGAATGCCAGCGCTGGCACATCGCCTGGGCGGGCGGCCACACGGAATTTTCTCCGGCAGTAAAGGAACTGCTGGCCACGGCCACCATGGGCGGCTATCCTGTCGGCCACAGACGGAAGGTTAAAGTCCGGCCTGGTGACGGCCTGTTGCTGGTGCGGCCGGCCGGCATTGAAGCCGCCTCAATCCTGGCCCGCGCCAGACCGGAGGAACTGGCCAGACATTTTTCCAGAACCTTTCTCCGCCGCGCCCGAAAAGCGCTAAAATCTCCGGGCATTTCCATCGTGGAGGAAGCGCTGTGGTTCCGGGAAAACTTCCCTGTTCTGGCTATGCACGACCCGACTGAAGGCGGAATAGCCACGGGCATCAAAGAACTGGCCCAGGTCTGCCAGGTTGGTTTTCGGATTAAATCCACTAAAATAAAAATCTACCCACCGGCGAAAACTCTGGCCGAATACTTCGGACTGAACCCCTTGGGCATCATCTCCTCAGGTTGTCTGCTGGTGGTTCTCCCTGGCTCGCAGGCTGAAACTGCCGTAAAGAAGGCCAGAAAGAGGAAGCTCTGGTGCGCCCTCATCGGTCAGGCGGTACCGGCCGAGGCAGGCCTGGTCCTGGAAGAATCCGGTCAGGCAAAAGCCCTGCCCTATTTTCCGCAGGACGAGCTTGCCCGGTTGACTTGACGACGGTTGGCCAGGTATGTGCTATAATCTATTTGTGCGTAGCTTCTATAAAGTCTTGGTGGTTGACGACGAACCGGACAGCCTGCTGTTTGTCGCGGAAACATTGAAGAAGATGGGCTATGAGGTGGTTACGGCTGATACCGGCGAGCTTGGTCTGAAAAAATTCTATGAGGAAAAACCTGACCTGATAATTCTGGATGTTCTGCTGCCCAGCCTGGACGGGTGGGAGGTTCTGGAACGGATCCGGGCTGACGAACGCGGGCGCAAGACACCCGTGATTATGTTGACCGTGCGCGGTTCCAATAAAGATAAGTTACATGGTTACATCATCGGCGCTGACTACTATCTGGGAAAACCTTTCAGTCTGCAGGCTCTTCTTCAGGCAGTCAACAGCGTCAAGGAAAACCTGAACAAGAAAACAAGGGAACAGCCTCCCGAGGAAGTTTGATGGAAACTGGTCCTAAGAAAATTCTGATTATTGAGGATGACCCGGATACCCTCGCCCTGCTTAAGGAAAACTTTAAAAGGGCCGGGTACCAGGTAGTGGCCGCAGAAACCGGCGAGGACGGGTTAAGCCTCTTCAAACGGCAGAAACCTGACCTGGTCATTCTGGATGTCATTCTTCCCGGTATGGACGGCTGGGAAGTGCTGCGCCGCATCAAGTCAGGACCAATCAGCCGGCGCACTCCGGTGATCATGCTTACCGGTCAGGGGGAAGATGCTGATAAACTGAAGGGTTATGAAATTGGAGCTGATTTTTATGTGCCCAAACCGTTCAATATGGCCAAACTCCTGGTGGTTGTCAGAAGCATGGTGAGTGAGCAAAACCCCCGTTAGCCTCTTCCTTTTTCGCCAAATGGTCGCTAACCTGCCACCTCAGTTCTACCAGAAAGAAGCGGAGTTAAAGAAAGCCAGAACACCCCAGGAAAAGATTGCCATCCTGGAAGAAATGCTGGCCATCATGCCCAAGCACAAGTCCTCAGAAAAACTTCAGGCAGAAATCAAGACCAAAATCTCCCGGTACCGAAAAGAGATGGAAAAACCTTCGCCGACCGCCAGAAAGGCTGTTGTGCCTCATGTGGAAAGAGAGGGGGCCGGGCAACTGGCCATCTGCGGGCCGGCCAACTCCGGGAAATCTTCTCTGCTGGCGGCCCTGACCAGAGCCACCCCGGTGGTGGCAGATTATCCCTTCACCACCACCCTGCCCCTGCCGGGAATGCTGCCTTACCAGGACATCAGCTTCCAGTTAGTGGACACTCCGGCCCTTTCCCGATCAGTTTCAGAGCCATGGCTGGGGGAAATTCTGCGTCGGGCCGATGCCTGGATTTTTCTGTTTGATTTGTCCTCCGATGCCCTTCTGGAGGAACTGGAGGATAGCCTTCTCACCCTGGAAAATTTTGGCCTGAAACAACCTGGCCAGTTTACTTTCAGCCGGCCGATTATCTGGCTTGGCAACAAAATTGACCGACCGGCAGCCGCGACCGTGCGAGAAATCTTCCGGGAACTTTACGGCCAGCAGGTCGGTTCCTGGCTGGAGATTTCCGTTCAGGAAAGGAGGGGTGTGGAAAAACTGCCCGGGAAGATTTTTGAGGTTCTGAGACTGGTGAGAGTCTATACCAAGATACCGGGGCATCCCCCTGATCTGAAAACACCTTTCACCCTCAGGGAACCGGCGTCCATCCTGGACCTGGCCGCGGCCATCCACCGCCAGTTGCCGGAGAATTTCAAGTACGCCAGACTGTGGCGGGGCGAAAGTGAAACTCCGCTGGTGGTAGGCCGGGATTTTCTACTTCAGGACAGGGACATCGTAGAAATTCACACCTGAGAGATTGACATCCTTACCCTCAGACTGATAAGATATTACTGCTTAAGCGAAACCTTTGTGCGGGTAGAGGGGGAAAGCATGATGAGAAAATACGAGGGGTGTTTCTTACTGCGAGCGGATCTTTCTGAAGAAGGACTGAAGTCAGAGATCAACTTTGTGGAACAGACTATGACGGCAGCCGGTGCGCAGATTGTCAAGCAGGAAATGTGGGGGCGCAAGAACCTTGCCTTCCCCATCAAGAAAAAGACGGAGGCGGTTTATTATCTGTTTTACTTCCAGGCCGAACCAGGCCTTCTGGCTAAGATAGAACCTAACTTTCGCGTCCGGGAAAACATTCTGAGGTACCTTTTCCTGCTACGGAAGCAACTTCCCCGAGATGGTGGTGGGCAGTGAGCAATCCGTCACTTAACAAGGTTTTTCTGGTGGGCCGGTTGACCCGAGATCCGGAACTGAGGTATACACCTTCCGGCCAGGCTGTGACCACCTTCGGGCTGGCCGTTAATCGAGAGTACACCACCAGAGAGGGGAAAAAAGAGGATGACACCTGTTTTGTCAACATCGTCTCCTGGGGTCGTCAGGCTGAACTGTGTTCGGAATATCTGCGCCGCGGTCATCTGGTTCTGATTGAGGGACGACTGAAGTACCGCACCTGGGAGACGGCGGAAAAAGAAAAAAGAGCGTCCCTGGAGGTCTATCTGGAAAACATCCAGTTTCTGGAAAGGCCCACCGGAGAAGCCGGTTCAGACAGAGAGGAGATTAAAGACGATGAAACGGAAAGCTAAGATCTGCCAGTTCTGCAAGGAAAAGGTGACGGAGATTGATTACAAAGATATTGGCAAAATCCGGCGGTTTGTCAGCGGCCGGGGCAAGATTCTTTCGGCCAGGATGACCGGTACCTGCAATCGCCACCAGCGAATGTTAGCCCGGGCAGTAAAACGGGCCAGGTTTGTGGCCCTGTTACCTTATATTCAAATATAGGAGATGCCATGAAAGTGGTTTTTCTGCAGGATATTCCAGGACAGGCCCAGCAGGGCGAAATAAAAGAAGTCCGACCCGGTTACGCCAGGAATTACCTGATACCGAAAGGTCTGGCCGCGGAAGCCAGCCAGGCCGTTATCCAGCAACTCCAGAGGCAAAAAGAACAAAAACGGGCCCGGGCCAGGAAACTGCGCCAGCAGGCCGAGGAAATCCGCCAAAAGCTGGAAAGAGCTTCCATCACCATCAGGGCCAGGGCCGGTCAGGATGACAAACTTTTTGGGGCCGTGACCAGCGAAGATATTGCCGCGGCCATCAAAGAACAGGTGGGCGTGGAAATTGACCGGCACCAGATTGTGCTGGAGCAACCCCTGAAAAAACTTGACATCTATAAGGTTCCGGTAAGGGTAGCCGAAGAAGTGGAAGCCGAGATCAAGGTGTGGCTGGTGAGAGAGACGTAATATGCCCCCAAAGAGTCTGGCCGGGGAGCGCATTCCCCCTCAAAATATTGAGGCTGAGCAGGCGCTTTTAGGCTGCATGCTCATTGAGGAAGAGGCCAAGATCAAGGCTTTTGAAAATATCCGGGCAGACTACTTCTACTCCCAGATTCACAAGGAAATTTTCAAGGCGATGCTGGCTCTCTTTGACCGGAACGAACCCTGTGACCTGGTCACCCTAACCGAACAGTTAAAAAAAACTTCCCAGCTGGAAAACATCGGCGGCCTTGAGTATCTGACGACACTGGTAGAAGGTGTCCCCACCGCCGCCCACGTTGACGACTACATCCGCATCGTAAAGGATAAGTATATCCTGCGCAGTCTAATTGCCAACGCCACCAGGGTGATCGCTGAAGCCTCGGAAGAACCTGAAGAGGTGGAATCATTGCTGGATAAGGCGGAAGCGCTAATCTTTGAAATCTCTCAACAACGAATTGAAAAAGAAGCCTATCCCATCAAAGACCTGGTTCATCAGGCTGTGGAAGCCATTGAACAGCTCCATAGCGGCCAGGGTCTGGTCACCGGTATTCCCACAGGCTTCCGGGACCTTGATAACGCCACCACCGGACTGCAGCCCTCTGACCTGATTATTATTGCCTCCCGACCCTCCATGGGGAAAACTTCCCTGGCCTGCAATATCGCCCTGAACGTTTCTGACGCCGGGCTGGCCAGTTTAATCTTCAGTCTGGAAATGAGCAAGGAGCAGTTAGTTCAGCGGCTGCTGTGTGTGGAGGCCAGGGTTAACCTCCACGACCTGCGCAAGGGACGCCTTTCTGACCAGGAGCGAGTCAATTTGCTGATGGCGGCTTCCCGGCTGGAGAAGGCCAGAATTTTTATTGATGATGCCCCGGCACTTAATGTCTTTGAACTCCGGGCCAGGGCCCGCCGACTGAAGGCCAAGGAAAATATTCAACTGGTGATTGTTGATTACCTGCAGCTGATGAGAGGCCGGGGTCGTGCAGAAAACAAGCAGCAGGAAGTAAGTGAAATTTCCGCTTCCTTGAAGGCGCTGGCCAAGGAATTGAAGATACCGGTCATTGCCATCTCTCAATTGAGCCGGGAGACAGAAAAAAGGGAGGGGAAACGACCGGAACTTTCAGACCTGCGGGAAAGCGGTGCCATTGAACAGGATGCCGACCTGGTGCTTCTCCTCTATCGGGATGAAGTTTACCACCCTGACGATGTGGAAAGCCGCAATAAGGCTGAGGTGAATATTGCCAAACAGCGCAATGGTCCGATCAAAACCATTACCTTGACTTTCCTGAAGGAATTCACCCGGTTTGAAAACTACTCTCCCCGGGTTAATGGCGGAGGATAAAAAGGTGTCTGTGGTGAACTTTCTCGGCTCTTTCGCGGTGGAAGTCTTCCGCTATCTCCATGACCTGTTCCTTCTGACCACGGCCGCGGCCAGCGGGATGTTTGTTAGAAAGAGAAGGAGAGGCATCGTTCTCAAGTACATTGAAGAAATCGGGCTGGGCTCGCTACCCCTGGCTGGCATCATCAGCACCTTCACCGGGATGGTCCTGGTGATGGAAACCGTCAGCGAACTGAAAAAATTTGGGGCCGCCATGTACACTGCTTCCATTGTCAGCGTCTCCATGGTGAGAGAATTAGGACCGGTCCTGGTGGGACTGATTGTGGCTGGTCGCGTGGGCGCGGCTATAGCCGCAGAACTGGGAACGATGAAAATTACAGAACAGATTGATGCTTTAAAGGTCCTGGCCGTGGACCCGGTTAACTTCCTGGTAAGCCCAAGGTTTCTGGGAGGACTGGTCGCTTTGCCCATTCTTTTTCTCATCGCCTTTTTTCTGGCGATTGGTGGTGGCTTCCTGGTGGGGGTTCACCTGGTCGGTATCGGACCAGGGATGTATCTTTCCCAGACCTTCAGGTTTGTTACCTTAAAAGATCTGGCGGTGGGTCTGCTCAAGATTGTCGCCTTTACCACCATCATTATCAACGTGGCCTGTCTGGAAGGTTTCCGCGCCCGGGGGGGTGCGGAAGGCGTGGGCCGCGCCAGTACTTCCGCGGTGGTTTCCTCCTTCTTTTTAATTATTCTGGCCAATCTGGTGATTACAGCCATCTTCTACTTCTTCTAAAATGATTGAAGTCAGAAACCTCACGGTACGGCTTGAAGGCAAGACTATTCTGAACAATATCAGCCTGAAGGTTATCCCCGGCGAATCACTGGTAATCGCCGGTCCAAGTGGTTGTGGTAAGAGTGTGTTCCTGAAGTCCATTCTGGGCTTGATTGAGCCGACCGGTGGCGAGATTTTCTTTGAAGGTCAGAATGTTCGGGAAATGACTCCGGAGCAACGGGAGCAATTCCACCAGAAGATAGAAATGGTTTTTCAAAACAGCGCTCTTTTTGATTCCATGACTGTCTGGGAGAATGTCGGTTTTTTCCTCCTTTACCACACCCACCTTTCGGAAGAAGAGATTCGCCAGCGTGTAAAGGAAGCCCTCAAAGCGGTCGGACTGGAAGGCATTGAAGAAAAAATGCCGGAACAGTTGAGTGGCGGCATGCGCAAGAGGGTGGCCATCGCCAGAGCCTTAATCAGCCAGCCCAGGATGCTTTTCTACGACGAGCCAACCACCGGGCTTGACCCGGTCACCAGCGAGCATATCACGCGGTTAATGATGGAGATTCACTCCCGGTACGGCACGACTGATATTACCGTGACCCACGATGTCAAACTGGCGGCAAGGATTGCGCAACGGATTGTGCTCCTGGGTAACGGCCGCATTGAAGAAATGGGCAGTTTTGAGCAGTTACGTCTCCACAGTCAGCATCCTTTAATCCGCAGTTATCTGGAAGCCTTTGAAGAAAAAAGTTAGCCGGGCAGTTAAGGAGGAGGTAGTGTCAAAAAAGGAATAAAAGAGGAATGAAAAGAAAGGGAACAAACTGGCTCACTCAGAATGCTGCGGCACAGACAAGGACTACGCCGAAATCGGTAGCTCGGCGAACTCGCTCGCCATCTGGCGAGCTCATACACCGCCGAGTAAGGTATTGCGTCCGGGTTGAACTTTTCCGGTCCGCTTACCGAACGCGTCCGCTTTTCGTCTTGTCTTGTAACTGTGCCTTCGCAATTCGTTCGCCAGTTATTCCCTTTCCTTTTTTGACAGCGGGGGAACAAGGGCAGGAAAATAATGACTTGCAAAACGGTTGACAGACACAAGAAAAGACCAGGAACAACCTGAAGTCTTTGACAGAACCAGACGGGAAAACGGAGGGAAAAATGGCTGGTGTCAGGAAGCCTTCTGAAGCTAACAAGACCTTTACAGGCAGAAAAGGGTATGGCCATATGGTACTTGATTACTATGTGGACCGGCTCAGGGAAATCAGGCAGCAGAGGCTGGAAAAGTTGAGCGCGATTAAGAGCCTGGAAGAGGCTTGCGCCTACCGGGAGCAAGTCCGGCAGGTAATCAAACAGACCTTTTCGCCCTTTCCGGAAAAAACGCCGCTTAATCCTCAAATCACCGGGGTAGTGAAGACCGGAAGTTATCTCATTGAGAAGGTCATCTTTGAAAGCCGGCCTGGCTGTCTGGTCACTGCCAACCTGTATCTGCCGAGAAACATAAAGGAACCGGTTCCGGGAGTCATCGGTTGCTGCGGCCATTCAGAACAGGGTAAGGCTGAGCCACGTTATCAGCAGTTCTGTCAGCGTCTGGTTCAGGCGGGTTTCGCGGTTTTGATTTATGACCCGTGGCATCAGGGAGAGAGAAATCAATATCTTTCTCTTCCTGCGGATGAACCCACCCGCACCGGACTGTGTTTTGGTCACAACATGATGGCCAAACAACTGGAACTGCTTGGAGAATTCTTCGGCTCCTGGCGGGCCTGGGATGGCATCAGAGCCCTTGATTATTTAGTCAGCCGGCCAGAAGTGGATTCTTCCCGGCTGGGCCTGACGGGAAATTCCGGTGGGGGTACGATGACCACCTGGCTCTGGCCATTAGAAGAAAGGTTTACCATGGCTGCCCCCAGTTGTTTTGTCACCACCTTTCTGGCCAACCTGGAAAATGAACTGCCCCAGGACGGCGAGCAGTACCCGCCAGGGGTAATCGGAGCCGGCCTGGAGATGGGTGATTTCTTCATCGCCAGGGCGCCCGACCCGGTGCTCCTGCTGGGGCAGAAGTACGATTACTTTGACCGCCGTGGCCTGCAGGAAACTTTTGAGGAAGTTCAGCGTTTCTACCACATCTTCGGAGCTTCAGAGAAAGTTAAGTTGTTCCTGGGACATCACCCTCATGGTTACTATCCGGAAAATCAGGAAGCCATGGTTTCTTTTTTCTGTCAGCAGGCAGGACTGCCGGAGCCAGGCAGGGTCAGGGTTACGGTTCGCCAGCCAGAAAAACTCCGGGCTACGACTCAGGGTCAGGTGGGTCTTTCCGGTTCCCGTCCCATAAGCGAACTCATCAGGGAAAGAGCCGAAAAAATTGCTTCTGCCCGGCCGGTTCTCTCTGACCGACAACTGGTGGAAACGCTAACCAATCTTCTGCATCTGCCGGAAAGAAATCTGGCGCCCCATTACCGCAACCTCAGGCCGGATAAGATTTCAGGCCGGCCAGTTTTCAGGTATGCGATAGAAACAGAAAGAAATATCCGGGCCATTCTTTACAAAGCCGCGGTCCATCCGGAAAGAGTCATCCCCCTAGATGTGGAAGAGAAAATTTATTTACACCTGCCTCACACCGGTTCGGCTGAAGAGATGAACGGCGTTATATGGCACCGCTTTCTTAAATCTTTGCGACCGCTTTACCTGCTTGATGTACGGGGGCTGGGGGAGAGTATGCCGGACAGCGACCTTGATTTTTTCCATCCCTACGGCGTTGACTACATGTGCCATGGCTTTGGTCTGATGTTAGGCGAAAGTTACCTGGGACGGCGGGTTTTTGATGTCCTGCGGACACTGGATTTGCTCGGCCACCTGGGCGCAAAAGAAATCCACCTTTCCGGCCGGGGGCAGGGAGCCTTACTGGCGCTTTTTGCCGCTACGGTTTATCCCGGGCTGAAGAAAGTCACTCTAATTAACGGGCCGCTGGATTGTCTCTCCTGGTGCCAGGCACCGGTGGTGCGCTGGCCTTCAGCTAATTTCGTGAGAAACCTGCTTGTGTACCTTGACTTACCAGACTGCTTCCGGTTTTTGAAGGAAAAACTGACCATCATTGAGCCGTGGGATGTTTCTTTGAAGCCACTTACCGGAAAAAGACTGTCTCTAAGGATAAGGGCAAATAACATAGACTCCATCCGTCTTCAGGAACGCTGTGGTAAAAAACAAAAAGCCAGGAAAGATTTGGTCGCGTAGCCAGCTTTTTGCTATAATCGTTGAAGTTATGGGCCGAAAGAACAGGAGTGACACCACAGCAACCATTGCCGAACTGCAGCGGGAAATAAGCGATTTTGTTGAAGTCAGAAAGTGGCGAAAATTCCATAACCCCAAGGATTTATCTGAGGCCATTGCGATTGAATCCGGCGAGCTCTTAGAACATTTTCTGTGGAAATCACCGCGGCAGGCTCACCGGTATCTAAAGGGGAAAAAAGGTAGGCTGGCTGTGGCCGCAGAACTGGCTGACCTGCTGATTCTTATTTTCAATTTCGGTCAGCTGTTTGGTATTGACCTGGCCGGTTCTCTGCAGAAGAAACTGGAGATTCTGAAGAAAAGATACCCGGTGGAAAAATTCAAAGGTCGCTCTGACAAGTACCGGCCTCTTTGAAAAGGAGTTGCCATGAGCGTTCTGGGAATCTGCGGGTTCACTTTTATTGCCTTTGTGCTGGCCTACCATTTTTATGGCCGGGTGCTGGATAATCTCTGGCAGGTTGCCCCGGAGAGGGAAACCCCAGCCGTAGAAAAAAATGACGGGGTTGATTATGTTCCGGCCAGGCACTGGACCATTCTCTTCGGCCACCATTTTTCTTCCATTGCCGGCGCCGGACCGATTTTGGGACCGGTGATTGCCGGGGTGCTCTGGGGCTGGGGTCCGGCTCTGGCCTGGATAGTGTTAGGCAGCATCTTCTTAGGCGGAGTTCACGATTTTTCCTCGCTGATGCTGAGTCTGCGTTACCAGGGAAACTCTGTCGGTGATGTTACCGCCAGTGTTCTGGGCCGGCGTTCTCAGATAGTTTTTTCTTTGTTTCTCTGGATTACCCTGGTGCTGATTGTCGCCGTTTTTGCTGCCATAACCGCCAGGACCCTGGTGGCAGAGCCGCACATCGTCATCCCGACCTTCGGTCTTATTCTGGTCGCGGTTATTTTTGGTTTCCTGGTTTATAGAGGTGGTCTTAACCAGGCAGTGGCAACAATTATCAGTCTTTTACTGATTATAGGTCTCTTTGTCCTGGGTGAACATGTGCCGGTGACAATCCCTGGAGAGGCCGGCGTGCCGGTGTGGATTGTGATTTTGCTGGTTTATGCTGGTATTGCCTCTGTTGTTCCGGTGCATTTTCTGTTGCAACCAAGGGATTATCTCTCGGCTTACATTCTTTTCGTGGGTATGGCTGTCGGCTACCTGGGAGTTTTGAGTTTGCGGCCGACTTTTCAGGCTCCTTTTTTTCTCGGTTATTCTTCCTCCCAGGGAAATCTCTGGCCGATGTTGATGGTAACTGTTGCCTGCGGGGCTATCAGCGGTTTCCACGCGCTGGTTTCTTCAGGCACTTCTTCCAAACAGATTAGAAGCGAAAAGGACGGAAGAAAAGTAACCTATGGAGCCATGCTGACCGAAGGGGCGCTGGCGTTGTTGGCCTTAATCTGCGTAGCGGCTGGTTTAACCTGGAATGGTCTTGATACAGCGCTCAGTTATCCTCAGCTGATGAAAAGCGGAGAACCCATCCGGACCTTTGGTCTGGGCTACGGCCAGGTTGTAGCCAGGATTATCGGCGCCAAAGCCGGAAGTTTTCTGGCGATGGTTATGATCAACGGATTCGTCCTGACCACTCTGGACACCGCCACCAGGATTACCCGGTATCTCACCGAAGAACTTTTCGGCCGGACCTGGCGGGTAGCGATTCTGCGTCAGCGTTACGTGGCGACATTGCTGGTGCTGGCCTGTTCCGCCTACCTGGCCTTTGGCAACTGGCAGAAGTTATGGCCGGTCTTTGGTGCCTCCAATCAACTGGTGGCCGCCATTGTCCTTTTAGTTTGTGCCTGCTACCTCACCCTGACTGGCCGGAACTGGACCCTGATTCTGGTTCCTTCAGTCTTGATGTTTCTTACCACCATCTGGGCTCTGGTTACCCAGGCCAGCCAGTTTTATCAGAAAAAAGGCTATCTTTTAGGCAATGTGGCTGTTGGCCTGGTGCTTCTGGCTGTCTTTGTTATGGAGGAGGCTGTCCGATTAATACTTTTCAGGAAAAGAAATCACCTCACAAGGACGGGAAAGGAGAACTGATGAAAATCAGTGTTTATTCGCTGTCCACCGCGGACAGAAAACCTGCCGAGGTGGTCGCTCTGGCTCAAAAATACGGGTGTCAGGGTGTGGAGTGGTGGTGTAAGGAAGGCGGCCATGTTGATTGCCATAACCTGAAAGCCTCAGTTAGAGAGGTGGAAAAACTGATGAGGGAATCTGGTCTGGAAACAGTTGGGCTGGACCCGTACTTCCGGTGCGTGGAATCGGCGGCGGAACTGGAACCATTTTTTTCTGCGGCCCGGATACTGGGTGCCAGAAAGATAAGGTCTCACAGCTTCCCCTATCAGGCTGGCGCGGATGTGCTGGAATTGTTGAAAAAACTGCGGGACTGGCTGGGGGAGGTAGTACTACCTCTTGCTCGCCAGTATCAGGTGCAGTTTCTCATTGAACAGCATCACTATGCTGTCTGCTGTACGCCCAATGCCTGCCGCCAGGCAGTGGAAGGGTTGCCGGCTGAGTATCTCGGGATTATCTATGACCCGGGAAATTCTCTTTACGAAGGCTATACCCGACCGGAATATGCGGTCAACGTTCTTGGAAAATATCTGGCTCATGTCCACGTGAAGACCGCCTGTCCGGTACTTGAGGCTGCATCTGTACCGGCCGGTCGCCGCTACGGCCTTGTTTTTGGAAGGCTCCAGGACGGAGACCTTGACTGGGAAGCCACGCTGGCCGCGCTCCAGAAGGCAGGCTACGCCGGGTTTCTTTCTCTGGAAGCGCTGGACAAGCGCGATTCTGAGGCCAAGTTGAGGGAAGACATCCCGGTTTTGAAGAAGGCTCTGGAGGCTATCTCTCAGAAAACGTAAGCGCCATGGAAAAACTTCTTTTCCGCAGCACCAACCACCAGGCGCCGCTGGCCAGTTTCCGTGAGGTGCTGTTACGCGGCCAGGCGCCTGATTACGGGTTGTATGTACCGGTGAGTTTTCCGGTTCTGACCCCTGAAGAGATGGCTTCGTTTTCTTCAGCGAGCTACGCTAACATCGCCACCGTGGTTCTGAGAAAGTTCCTCCAGGGAGAAATGGAAGAGCAAGTCCTGGAGAAAATAGCCGGGGAAAGTTACAACTTTGACGTTCCCCTGATTGAGGTGGAAAACGGTCTTTACCTGTTGAGGCTGGACCGGGGACCAACGGCTTCCTTCAAAGATTTTGCAGCGAGGATGATGGCCAGACTGATGCATTATTTTGCCGCGAGGGAAAACCGGCGCCTGACGGTTCTGGTGGCCACTTCTGGTGATACCGGCGGCGCAGTGGCTGCTGCTTTTTACGGACTGGAGAACGTCTCGGTGGTTGTTCTTTTTCCGGAGCAGGAAGTAACCTCCAGACAGAGACGCCAGATGACCACGCTGGGCAGGAATATTCTCGCCGTGGCGGTCAGGGGCAAGTTTGATGACTGTCAGGCTTTGGTCAAACAGGCTTTCAACGACCCGAAACTGGCCGGTCTGAACTTGACCTCGGCTAACTCCATCAATTTTGGCCGTCTCTTGCCACAGGCGGTTTACTATTTTTATGCCTGGTCACGGGTGGCCGGAGACGGAGTTGTTTTTTCCGTTCCTTCCGGAAATTTTGGTAATCTTTGCGGGGGTGTCCTGGCCAGAAAAATGGGTTTGCCGGTGCGCAGGTTTGTGGTCGCGGTTAACGAGAATGACGAGTTTCCCCGGTTTCTAAAAACTGGCCACTACCAGCCGGTGGTGCCCTCGCGGCAGTGCTCCTCCAATGCTATGAATGTTGGCCATCCCAGTAATTTAGCGCGGCTGGTTGACTGGTACGGCGGCTGGCTGACGGATGAAAGAGATGAACAGGGCAGAGTTCTCCGGCAGGGTTGTCTGAAGAAGCCGCCGGATATGGAGAAAATGCGGGCAGATTTCCTTTCCTTTTCCATCAGTGAGGCTGAAGTGGACGAAACCATCACCTCTGTTTACCGAAGGTATGGACTGGTGCTGGAACCCCACGGAGCGGTAGCCTTCCGGGCCGCACAGAAAGCAGATCTTTCCGGACCACTGGTCGTTCTGGAAACGGCTGACCCGGCTAAATTTCCGGAGAAAATCAGGGCGCTGTTGGGTCTGGACCCACCCCTGCCACCGGCGCTGCTTGGCCTGGAAGACCGGCCAGAAGTCTATGAAACAATTCCTGCCGAATACAGCCGGCTGGTAAGTCTGCTGCAGCGCTTCTCCTCGCCATGAAATATGTGCTGGTTGTCCCGGACGGAGCGGCTGACTACCCGGTGAAAGAATTAGGTGGTCGCACGCCTCTTGAAGTTGCCAGAACGCCGCACCTGGACTCTTTAGCCACCAGAGGCCGGTGTGGACTTCTGGAAACAATTCCCCCTGGTTTCTCTTCCGGTTCGGCCGAAGCCAACCTGTCTATTCTTGGATACGACCCGAGAAAATACTTCCACGGTCGGGGTGTCCTGGAAGCGGCTGCCCTCGGTATCAAACTGGGGCCCCGTGATGTCGCCCTGCGTTGCAATACCCTTTGTCTGCACCAGGGGAGAATTCTCAGCCATTCTGCCGGCCATATTACCTCTGAAGAATCGGCCCGCCTCATAGAAACCGTCAACCGCTCTCTGGGGAATGAAGAAATTGTCTTCTATCCAGGGTTCACCTACCGGCACATTTTACTCCTGAAAGAACGGTGGTCAGACCAGGTAAGCTGCGTACCCCCGCACGACTATGTTGGTCAGGAGGTGGAAAAACTGCTGGTGAAACCCATCTCGTCAGAGGGTGAAGCCACCGCCAGACTTCTGAACGAACTCATCAGGAAATCCTGGCCAATTTTAGAGAATCATCCGGTTAATGTCAGACGCCGGGAGAAGGGGCAACTGCCAGCTAACTCCATCTGGCCGTGGTCGCCTGGTCGGCGGCCCCGGATGGAAAGTTTTCAAAGCCGATTTGGCTTAAAGGGTGCGGTGGTGGCGGCAGTGGACCTGGTAAAAGGGCTTGGTGTTTACTGCGGTCTAAAAGTTATTCCCGTAGCCGGAGCCACTGGCTGGTACGATACCAACTATGAAGGCAAGGCCAGGGCCTGTCTGGAGGCTCTGGAGAAGTACGACTTCGTCTATGTTCATGTGGAAGCGCCGGATGAGGCCGGCCACGAAGGAAAAGCCGGGTTGAAGGTGCGCTGTCTGGAAGATTTTGATAGCCGGCTGCTGCAGATTCTTCTCTCCGGAATTGCTGGCTGCGAAGTCGCCGTGGCGGTTCTGCCTGACCACGCCACACCGGTGAGTGTTCGGGGACACACCCCGGAACCGGTCCCCTTTGTGATTTGTCAGCCAGGACTGACCCCTGACCAGGTCAAAGAATTCAGTGAAAAAGCATGTCAGTCCGGTTCTTACGGGTTACTTAAAGGTGAGGAATTTATTCGTCTTTTTCTAAAGAGATAGCCCCTGCTGCCTCTTCTTCTCTTTTCCAGCCGCCGGTCGCTCCCTTTTAATCTCCTGAAGTTTCTGCCATTGCTCCGGTGTCAGAATCTCTTTCAGGGCGGTCCGGGTTTCCTGACGAAGAGCCCGGATTTTTTCTTGTTTTTGCTCAGCGGTCAGGGTGGGGTCCTGAAAGATGTTTTTCCATTCCTCGGCTTCCCTTTGTAGAAGCGGCTTAATTTTTTCCTTCTGTTCCTCGGTAAGATTCAGGGTGGAGATAATTTCGTTCAGCCTCTGCCGCACCTTTTCCTTGCCCGCAGAGGAACGTATTTGTCTCCATTTCTCCATCTGCTCCGGGGAGAGAATTTTTTCTAATTCTGCCTCGTGCGCCTTTCTGAGGGCGGCTATCTTTTCCTGTTTTTCGGCCGGGGTGAGAGCACTGTCCTGAATAACCGCCTGGAGTTGCTCTCTCATCTTCTGAAAGAGTGGTTTTAGCTGTTCTTTCTGTGCGTCGGTCAGATTCAAGGATTCCCACTGCTTCATACCCTCGGCCCACTTCCTTTGCCTCAGAGTTCTGCCTCCGGGTTTAGTTGTTTCCACTGCGGCTGCGGCTATTGTCCAGACTAGCATTCCTGCCAGAACCACTTTGCCTCTCCCTCTCATTTTTACCTCCTCGGTTGTAATCAGGTACTGTCAAAGACTTCAAGTTGTCCCTGTTCTTTCCTGTGTCTGTCAACGGTTTTGCAAGTCCTTATTTCCTTTCCTCCCCCACTGTGTCAAAAAAGGAAGGGAATAACTGGCGAATGAATTGCGAAGGCACAGATACAAGACAAGACGAAAAGCGGACGCGTTCGGTAAGCGGACCGGGCAATTCCATCCGGGACGCAATACCTTACTCGGCGGTGTCTGAGCTCGCCACCTGGCGAGCGAGTTCGCCGAGCTACCGATTTCGGCGTAGTCCTTGTCTGTGCCGGAGCACTCTGAGTGAGCCAGTTCGTTCCCTTTCTTTTCATTCCTCTTTTATTCATTTTTTGACACTACCTTTAATCACGGCCGCTGTTCAGGTAATGTTTCTTCCCGTCTTTCTCTATTAAAGAACCGTCCCCGGCGTTCCGGTTCAGGCCTTCCTTCCATCTTGTTTCTGAGAACTCTAACCATTTCCTGGGAAAGACGTTCCTCGGTCAGCAAAAATCTGGCTCGCTGTTCCGGGGTGAGGATGTTTTTGATTTCTTCCCGCACCTGTTTCAAGCGCTGGTGGGTTTCTTCCTGGAGCCGGTCAATTTCTTCCAGTCTGGCCTCAATCTGGCGGGAACTGACATTCTTTTCTTTGAGTAACTCAGCCAGCTGCTGCAGTATTTCTTTCTTCCGCTGCCGCTGAGCCCGCATAATCTCCCGGCTTTCCTTAAACTTGGTCAGGAAACTGGCCAGTTGCTGCTCGGAAAGGTTCATCTCTTCCACCAGTCTCCAGGAGAAGACTGAGTCAAACATTTTTTCAGCCTTTTCCCGGCTGGTTTCCTCCTGGCTGAAGCCAAAACCGGCCACTAACAGAAAGGCGATAAGCAACCACCTTGATGCTCCCTTTTTCACAACCACTCACCTCCTTTATTGACTGCTGGTAGATGCTGGAGAATGTCTTCCGGAACGAAAGTTTGCAGAATTTCTTCCGGAGTGAGAACCTGGCTGGCGATATCGGGTAAGCCCAGCCGGGAGATACTTTCTTCAATCAACAGTTCTTCCCGCACCTGGCCCAAAGTGATTTTTTTCTCCTGGTCGCGGTCGGCAGGATTTAACCAGTAGAGGAAATGGAAATAGATGACCAGAAAGAAAACCACCATCACCGGCGCCAGTTTCCAGGCGACCGCCCTTTTTCTCTTTCTCAGTTCCAGCCTCTGCCAGAACTGCAAGGTGAAGTCTTCGGCAGGCGCCAGGGTTTCCACCTGGTCCAGATAATCCCACAATTGTCTGTCAGTAATCATTTTCTTCCTCTACCATTGAAACACACTCCCCGGGCTGAAGGTTGCGTTCTGACCCGGCCGCCGCGTGAACCAGAGGCGCCAGTTCCTTCTTCAACGTCTCCCTGGCGCGATGAAGCAGTGATTTCACCGCCGGCAGGGAGGTTTTCATGATGAGGGCAATTTCTTTCACGGAAAGCCCGTCGTACTTTGCTAAAACGAGAGCCGTCCTCTGGGAAACCGGGAGGTTACCAATGGCCTGGCTGACGATTTCTTTAATCCGCTGGCGGGAATTTTCTTCGCCCTGGCGCAAACTTACTTTGCTGGCGCTGACCGCGGCGAAAGGGTCATGAAAAAAGGAAACGAATTTTCGGTGACGCAGGGCATTCAAGGAGACATTTCTGGCCACCTGGTAAAGGTACGTGGAAAACTTAGTTTCCGGCCGGTAGCGACGGGCTGACAGATAGACCCGCAAAAAGGCTTCCTGGGCAACTTCTTCTGCCAGGTGTCGGTCACCCACCAGGCGATAGACGAAGTTAAGCAACGGCTGTTGATATTTTTTGATAATCTGGTTAAAGGCGCTGGAGCAGCCTGAAGCCACCCTGGCCATGAGGAGATGGTCTTCATCCATGATAATCATTAGACGCTGCCGATGAAGGAGGTTTTATCTGACTCAAACAGGAGAAAGAAAATTATGGAAAAGAGAGAACCTGCCCTGGCTGGAAATAACCGGCGCTGGTAATTCTGATGCCAGGCTTCTCGCAGATGTGGCCGACCACCTGGCTTTCAATTTCCATACGGCTGGCAGCCGCTTGAATTTTCTGGGGCTGCGGGGTGATAATGAGCATACCCTGTCCCATGTTCCAGGTACGGTAGGCTTCCTGGTCAGAGATCTGCCCAATCTTCTGGCAGTGCGTCATCAGCCAGCAGGGCGGGAAAGGGTCGGCAATCTCGGCTCCAAGTTTGAAGGGCTGGAGCAGCCGGTCGAGTTTTCCGGGTATGCCGCCGCCGGTGACATGGACGATGCCGTGAGCCCAGGGAAATACTTTCAGGACTGCCCGGGTGTAGATAGTGGATGGCACCAGAGCGGTCTCGCCCAGATTTTGACCCTCCACGGTACACTGATGCCACTGGTCGCCATAATGGGAGGAGAGAACGTGCCTCATCAGGGAAATTCCGTTGGAGCGGAAGCCTTTTTCCCGCAGGCCAACGATGGCGTCCCCGGGCTGGATGGCTTCGCCGGTGATGGGCTGATGAAGCAGACTTAAGGCCGTGCCTGCCCAGTGGTAACTCATAGGAGCCAGTCCCTGGATTCTGGCGCCAAGTTCAGCAATCTCTCCGGAAAGCACGGCGACGCCGGCAGCCGCTGCGGCTTCGGTCAGTCCCCGGGAGAGGCTACGGACGGTGGCTGGATGAAGGTGGTTGACATCCAGAATTTCGGAAACAGCCATCGGTTCAGCCCCGAACCTGATCGCATCGTCACACAGCATTGCCAGAAGGTCAAAAGCAATCGTTTCGTGACGGCCGGTTCTTTCCGCTATCTCCACCTTGGTGCCAATGCCGTCGCTGTTCAGCATCAGGCGAAAGCGGCCGACGCGAATAACGACAATGCGGTGGAGCCCTTCCTTTTCAATGACCTGCACCTGGCCGGTCAGCCCGGAACGATTGGTGAAAGTCAGGTCTGCTGCCTCCGACATTATTCGGGAGCAAACATCACCCAGTTTCAAGTCCACTCCAGCCTGTTTATAAGAAGTAGCCATGGTGCACTAACCCGGTGAGGCTTTAAGGTCTAAATCGGTCTTATGTCGGCTTCACGCTGAAGTTGCTCAATAGTGCGGAAAGCCTGCTTCTGAAGACTCTGTTTCACACCGGCGATCAATTCCGGAAGGAAAACGTAGCCAGAACCGCGATAAGGTACCTTGATGACTCTGCCTTCCGGCACCCGAATTTTTGTTTTGTCCATGGCATACCGTACGGCAGAACGTTTCTCCATAGCTTCCAGAGAACCCATACCCCGGTATTTCTTGACCATCCGGTTTTCCTCATCATCAAATTCCCGCTCGCCAGGCGACTCGTCCAGTCCGGCCAGGACCGAGCCCATCATCACTGTCTGGGCACCAAGCGCCAGGGCTTTGGAAATATCCCCGGGTTTGAAGACCTCACTCTTAACAGTTAGGGTGCTCAGTTTTCTGTAGACGGCTTCGTCAGGAGCGTCCAGAACTCTAATTCCACCATCGGCAATGATGGGGATGAGTCCGTATTCAGGTTCCAGTTCTCTGGCAGCCAGAGCGCAATCAAGCACCGCGGCACCCTGAGCCCGGCCTGTTCCGAGGTGTTGCTGGGTAATGCAGGCCCGGCCTGGCCCGACGCCCACCCGTAAAGCATCACAGCAATCGCCGGCTTCCTTGATAATCGTCTTCACCATCTCGGCTGAATCTACATTTCCTAAAACTACCTGGAGCCCAGGAAAATTTTTCCGGCAATACCGGGCAATCTCAATTTGTTCCCGGAAGGCAATGCCGGCATCCACCACGATACCGTCAGCACCTGCTTCCCGGGCCGGTCCAATTCTCTTTCTGGCCAGCGCCAGACGGGACTCGACAGCCACGAAAACCCGCAACTGTTTGTTTTCGTTTTTAGTCGCCAGCGGGTACATCTCGTTTTTCTTCAGGTCGCTGTCGGTCACCAGCGCCACCACCCGGTCGTGGCGGTCAACGATAGGCAGGGTATCAAGGTTATGTTTCCGGATAATCTTGTTGGCGTGCTCCAGGTCGTTACGGTCAACCGTGTCTTCTTTTCTGGCCACTACCAGCCTGGCCCGCGGTGTCATCACCTTTTTCAGTGGGGTAGCCATGTCCTCCCGGTAGCGGATATCGCGGCGAGTGACAATACCGACCAGCCTGGATTTCAAGGTGCCATCCTCGGTGATCGGGACGCTGAAAAAGCCGTACTTATCGTTGACGCGGTGAACATCCATGATGGTGTGTTCCGGGGAGAGAATCACCGGTTTGAAAACAAAGCCGGCTTCAAACCGTTTCACCTTCTCCACTTCTGTAATCTGCTCCTCCACCGTCTGGTAATTGAAATGGAGCACCCCGATACCCCCGAAAAGCGCCATTAAAATAGCCATCTCCGCTCCGGTAACGGTGTCCATCGGAGAGGAAACAAAGGGTGTTTTCAAACGGATGTCCCTGGTGAAGTGGGTGGATAAATCCACTTCGTCCCGTTCAAAGTCCGGTAAGCGGTTGGGTACCAGTGTGATATCCTTATACCAGAACTCGCGGTTGACTAAAGAGGGATGAAGTCTGGCCATCTCCTTTTCTCCATGTGGTTAACTACCGGGAAAAGAATAACACTTTGAAGGCTTCCCGTCAACACTGTTTTATAGCCACGACGGCTGGCCAGCCCCTTCCAGTTCCAGCCGGAGAGAGATGAAGGACAGCATATCCTTCAAAGAAACAATCCCGAGCAGTTTCTCATCTTCAACGACCAGAAGCCTGGTGTTGCCGGTACGGTTCATGCGGGTTAAAACCTGGTTGGCATCCTCATCGGGACTGACGGTATTCTTAAGGGAGCATTTTTCCATCAGTTCCGCAACCGTTCGCTTTGGCCACTCCTCTTTGCTGATGTTTTTCAGCGCTCGCACATGGATACAACCGAGCAGGCGAGCATCCTCCACCACGGGAAAGACCCGGTGGTGATAGGTGTAAACGAAGTCTTCCACAAACTGCTGCAACGAAATTCCGGAAGGTACCGTGATCGGATTGGGCCTCATGAACTGCTTCACTTTTTGCCCTTCCAGGAACTTCTGCCAGAGGACCTGGCGGTAGGAAGTCTCAGCCGCTTTTTTCAGAAACAGGCCAATCAGGATCCACCAGATACCGGCTACCGGAGAGGCGGTAAAGAGACTGATAATCCCACCCACCATTAACAGAATGGCGAAGCCTGAGCCGGCCATAGCCGCAACCCGGGTAGCCAGCACCAGGTCTTTTTTCCAGGCCCAGAGGGCAGAGCGGAAGATGCGTCCTCCATCCAGCGGAAAGGCCGGCAGGAGATTGAAGATGGCCAGCATGAGATTAAGAAAAGCCACATAACTGACTACCCCGGTCAGAGACACAGGCCAGGAGGAGATGCGGCCGGCTCTATTCAGAATCAGAAAAATCAGGGCCAGACTGAGGCTGGAAAGCGGTCCGGCCACGGCCATCAGAAATTCCGCCTTAGCGCTGGGAGGCTCTCTGGTAATCTCAGCGACCCCGCCGAAGACAAAAAGGGTGATACCCTTCAGGGGCACGCCAAACCTTCTGGCTACCAGGGAGTGGCACAGTTCATGAAAAACGATGGAGAAAAAGAGGCCAGCCGTTCCCCCCAGGGCCATCAGCCAGTAAAGTTCGCGGGCAAGGTCCGGATAATAATGGGGGAAGACTTCGGTGCCCAGGGTCCAGACGATCAAGGCAGCCAGAATCAGCCAGCTTGCGTCCAGTTTCACCTCAAAACCCAGCAGACGAAAGACCGTAATCCTCTGGCCAAACATGTTAACTTGCCTCTTTTTTCAGGACGGCGCTTTTATTATAATCGGTAACGGCCTTTTTCCAAAAAAAAGGAAGCGGACAGGAAACTTCCTGGTTCCTGTCCGCGCCTGAACGACCTCAGTTGAAAACTTCTGTTTTACTCTCCTTTTAAGGGTACCCAACGGTTCCGGCCAGACTGAGTTACCAGAAGAACCACGCTTTCGTTCTTTCTGATCGTCCGGATGGCTTTCTGATAGTCAGCCATACAGGTGATGTTGTTGCTTCCCACCCGGCGAATAATGGTTCCAGGAGTAAGGTCACTTTCATCAGCCGGTGAATTTGGTTTCACCTCAGTGACCACCACCCCTTTATCGTCCGGCAACTGAAAATGCTGTTTCAGTTCTGGCGTAATCTCCGAGACCTTCATCCCGCGCCATTCTTTCTCGGAAGGTTCCTTCCCTGAGGCAATTGGTTCCTCTGGAGCCTCCCCGGCCTTAACCGTCACGGTAAGTTTTTTCTTATCCCGCCAGATGGTCAGCGCCAGGGTTTCCCCGGCTTTGGTATCAGCCACTTTTATCTGCAGGTCCTTGATGTCCTTGACGGGTTTTCCGTTAAGTTCCAGGATAACATCCCCGGGCTGGAGACCACCTTTTTCCGCCGGCGTATCCTTGAGTACCTCAGCTACCAGCGCGCCAGAGGTTTCTTTCAGGCCAAAAGAAGCCGCCAGTTCTTCTGTCAGGGGCTGGAGCATCACGCCCAGGAAGCCGCGACTGACTTTGCCATGTTCCTTCAACTGGGTGAACACACGGCGGGCGATATTAATGGGAATGGCAAAGCCGATATTCTGGGCCGCGTAAGGCGAAATTATGAAGGTGTTGATACCGATAACCTCCCCGCGGATATTCACCAGCGGGCCACCTGAATTACCAGGATTGATGGCCGCATCTGTCTGAATAAAATCTTCATACTGGGTGATGCCAAAACCACTCCGACCCTTAGCACTTACCACTCCGGTAGTCACCGTCTCTTCCAGACCCATCGGATTACCGATGGCGATGACCCATTCACCGACCTCAATGGCATCGGAATCACCCAGGATGACCGGGGTGACACTGCGCTTGAAATCAACCTTAATCAGAGCCAGGTCTGTCTTTGGGTCAGTACCCACAACTCTGGCTTCATACTTTCTATCTTCATCCAGCAGTTTCACTAAAATCTTATCCACTCCATCAATCACGTGGTTGTTGGTGAGAATGTGCCCCTGCTGGTCAATGATAAAGCCTGAACCCAGTCCCTGCTGTTTGCGCTGGAAGGTCCGGGGCGGCTGTCTTCGGCGGGGCACGCCTCCAAAGAAATTGTCAAAAAGGTCGTCCAGGTCACCAAACGGGTCCCAGTAACGCTGGGTAATGACTTTTTCCGTGGTAATCTGCACCACTGAGGGCTTGACCATCTTGGCTACCTGGACAAAAGCATTTTGTAAACTGAGCGCCCCTCCAGAGTCCACTACCTGCAGCGGTTTTAACCCTGGTCGGCCATTGCGGGCTAACAACCGGCCAGTGTTAAGGTTTAAGGCTACAGCCAGCACAGCAACGACCACAGCACCGGCAACTGTTCCCAGCAAAAACTGTTTCTTCATGGTTCCCTCCTGATTCTCTGGCGGCGCCACCAGAGCTTTTGTACTGTTAGATGCTTTACCTGTGCAGAAGGTTTATCCTGCCGGAGCCGGTCAACTAATTTTGGGCACAGCCCAGCCTTTCAAACGGGCCATCTTCGGTAAGGGTCCGACCAGCGGCCTGGCGTATTCAAGGAAAGCCTCAGTAACATCGTTGCCGGCAGACCCGATAAACTCCTCCGGCATCTTTCTGGTATCTCTGGCTACGCTGGCCAGGGGGACGACTTCGTAAGAGACCCGATACTTCTTCCCGGGTAAGCGCCGGATAGCCACCGAGCCATCAACATCGGCCCTAACGGCGTTACGGACCGCTATCCGGGCGACCTGGCGGGCTTCGCTGGCGTCCACTTCCGAAACCACTCCGGGGAAGGACCGTTGCAGATAGCCGAAGGTATCGGCGCGGACCCGTTTTATTTCCGTCTTCTCCTTGACTTCTCTGGCCAGGGCGTCGCCCAGAGCGCCGGTGCCGCTGAGTTGTGGGTTGTTGAAGGGATCCGGGTCCTCTTTTCCGATGAGTTTGACCAGGATGGGCGTTTTCTGCTCGTCGCAGATTCCTTCGGAGACAGCGACCAGGCAGCGTCCCAGCCGGCCATAAACCTCCTGAACATCAGAGACAAACTTCTCCGGAGAAAAAGGTTTCTCAGGCAGGTATATCAGGTGTGGCCCGTCATCGCCATACTGCCGGGCCAGAGCAGAGGCCGCGGTTAAAAAACCAGCGTTGCGGCCCATAATGACATCAATCTTAACCCCGGGCAGGGCCCGATTGTCCAGATTGTCTCCCATGATGGCCAGAGCGACAAACCTGGCGGCACTGCCGTAGCCAGGGGTATGGTCATTCTCCCGCAGGTCGTTATCAATCGTCTTGGGTATATGGAAACAGCGGAATTCGTAGTTGACTTTCCGGGCGTTCTCGTTCAGAATCAGGGTGGTTTCCGCACTGTCGTTACCGCCGATGTAAAAGAAATAGCGAATGTTGTAGCGCATGAGGATGGAAAAGATTTGGTTGCATTCCTCTTCGGTCGGTTTCTGTCTTACAGTCCCCAGTGCTGATGAGGGAGTCCGGGCAACGGCTTCCAGGGTAGCCACTGTTTCCCGGCGGAGGTTGACGAAGTTTTCCTTGAGAACTCCCTTGATGCCGTTAAGCGCGCCGTATATCCCCTGAATACACGCGTGCTCCTTGGCTTCTAAAACGGCCCCGACCAGACTTTGGTTGATCACTACGGTGGGACCACCGCTCTGGGCAATAAGCATATTTCCTTTTAAGGTTGCGGCCATGTTACCCTCCGGTTCAGGAAGAACGATGTTTATCTGAAGAAATTTTAGTCTAACGGCGGTTTCTTTACAAGAGCAGGCGAAAAACGTAAGATAAAACCGTGGAACTACCTTTTGACCAGGTGGCTGCCGAAAAAATTCTTTCTCTCCGGGAACTGGCCGGTTTAATTGCGGAAGCCTTAGAACTTGGCCTTCCCCAGACGCTTTCCGTGGTGGCGGAGATTGCCAGACTTAACCTTAATACTAAATCTGGCCATGCCTACTTAGAACTGGTAGAAAAGCAGGAAGAAAAAGTGGTGGCTCAGATGAAAGGTATCATCTGGGCCGAGACTTTTGCCGCCATCAGGAAGAAGTTTCTGGAGCAGGCCGGGACAGAGTTGCAGGCCGGGTTGAAGGTTCTGATGCTGGGACGAATTAGCTACCATGAAGTTTATGGTTTAAGTTTCAAGGTGCTGGATATTGATGTCAGCTACACCCTGGGGGAGATGGCGCTCAAACGCCGGGAAACGCTTGAGCGGCTTAGCCGGGAGGGGATCATTGACCGGAACAAGTCGCTGCCCTTTCCCTTAGTGCCGCAACGGCTGGCGGTGGTTACTTCGGAGACAGCGGCAGGCTACGGCGATTTTCTGGAGAGACTGCGAAGCAATCCCTACGGCTACACCTTCCAGATTACCCTTTTCCCGGCCTATGTCCAGGGCGAGCAGGCGGAAATGTCCCTGCTAAGGGCTCTTTCCCTGGTCGCCGGAAGAAAAAATGATTTTGATGTCGTCATCTTCATCAGGGGAGGCGGCTCCCAGGTGGACCTTCATGTGTTTGACAGTTATCAATTGGCGAAAGAAGCGGCTTTCTTTCCTTTGCCGGTTCTGGCCGGTATCGGCCATGAACGGGACCAGCCGGTAATCAATCATGTGGCCTGGCGGGGTTTCATTACGCCGACGGCTGTGGCCGAGTTTCTGGTGGGAAAAGTAAGGGAGTTTGAGGAGGAAGTGGAGGAAGCAGCCTACCGGTTGCTGGAAGGAGGCCGTTCCTTTCTGGAGACGAGCTCCCAGCAGCTGCGGCAACTTATGCACCGATTGCAGTCAGCCATGATGGCCGGGCTCCAGTCTCCGGCCAGTACCCTGGCCGCCCTTCAATCCAGGTTAGGCTCATCCTTCCGCTCCCTGATGCAGTCTGGACTGGTTTATTTGGAACTTCAAAAGCAGCAGTTGCGAAAACTCCCGCCGGCTCTGGTCAACAGGTGGAAGGAGACGCTGGCCCACGACTGCCGGCGCCTAGCTCTGCTTGATCCGGTCAATGTTCTGAAGAGAGGCTACAGCATCACCTACCTTGATGGCCAGGCTGTTAAAGAAGTCAAAGTTTTGACGCCGGGGAAGACAGTTTTGACCCGGTTGTATCAGGGTGCTTTTGTCTCCAAAGTGAGCGAGATCAAAACTGATGGCCGGTTAAGCCCCGGCGAGCACACGAAACAAACAAAAGAAGTTAACACAACAGAGGCTACCCTATGGAAAAAATGAATTACCGGCAGGCTCTGGAAGAACTCCAGCAGATTCTGGAAGAGATTGAAAATCAGCAGGTGGATGTGGATGTTCTGGCCGAACGGGTGAAACGAGCCGCCTTTTTGATCAAATGGTGTCAGGCGCGGTTAAGGAAAACTGAGACAGAAGTGAAAAAGGTACTGGCAGAGATGGAAGAAAAGCCGGACCAGAACAGCCAGGAGAAGGAATAGTCTTCAAAAGTCTGTAACCGACGGGTTCGCTGTTAACCATGATTAGAGTTGGCACCTGCTCGTGGGCTGATCGGAGCATCTTAGAAAGCGGCAGTTTTTATCCGAAAAAGATTAAGAGCGCTCAGGCGCGGCTTACTTACTATGCCAGCCGGTTTGACACGGTGGAAGTGGATGCAACCTACTACGCCATTCCTGCTGCCGAAACGGCTTCCCTCTGGGTTCAGCGAACTCCCGAAAACTTTCTCTTCCATGTAAAGGCTTATGCCGCCTTGACCGGCCATACCGTGGACCCGAAAACTTTACCGGAGCAGTTGAGGCAGATGTTGCCGGAAAGAGAAAGGGACCGCTCCTACACATTTATTCATGACCCGGGTCTAACGAAAGAACTGGCCAGGCTCTTCGGGGAAGCCATCAAACCTCTGGCCCAGGCAGGAAAACTTGGCCTGGTGGTTTTTCAGTTCCCGCCGTGGTTTCGTTACAGTCTTTCCAGTCTGAACCAAATTCTGACCTGCCGCCGGATGGTGGAAGGTTTTTCCATGGGTGTGGAGTTCCGGCACGCTTCCTGGCTGAAAGAGGAAAAAAGACAGGAGGTTTTCTCCTTTCTCCGGGCGCACGGACTGACCTATATTGCCGCGGACGAACCCCAGCTTGCTGACGATTCTACCGTTCCCTTTGTCCCGGAAGCCACAACCGACACAGTTTATTTCCGTCTCCATGGACGGAATGCTTCCAAATGGCACCTGAGCGGGATCAAAACTTCTCTGCGCTATGATTACCTTTACAGCGACGAGGAACTGCAGGAATTCTGCCAGGCAGCGCAAGGTTTTGCCGAAAAGAATGTCTTTGTGATGTTCAATAACTGCCATGCCGGTCAGGCGATGCGCAACGCGTTGCGGTTGAAGGCTCTTCTGCGAGGAGAAGAGTTACCGGAAGAGTCAGCCAGTCTTTTTTAGTACAGGCTTCATTCCCTAACCGGTCAGGCACTCTCACACTTTTTCAGCAACTGCTCCCACCGCTGGTCAATGTTTTTCTGAATTTCTTCCAACAGGGAAGCATTTTCCGGTTTGGACAGGTGGCCGAACCGTCGCTGTAGCTTTAACCATTCACTGACCGGTTTTTTCTCCTTGGGCCGGTAAGTCAGCCGGTACTTTCCCTCCACGACTTCGTACAGAGGCCAGATACAGGTTTCAACGGCTATGCGGGTAATCTCCATGGTGAGTGCTGGTTCATGCGGCCAGCCCAGACGACACGGGGAAAGAATATTCATGAAGGCGAACCCGCCGCAGTTAACCGCTTTGTCCACTTTAGTCACCAGGTCATTCCATCGACCAGGGACAGCCGTGGCCACGTAGGGGATTCCGTGAGCCACCATAATAGCCGGCAGGTCCTTGGAATGTTGCAGTTTTCCGGGGAGCACCCGGCCGGCCGG
>JAKPFT010000055.1 GCA_029551285.1 bacterium
TCCCCCATGCTTTTAATCCACAGGTCTGATTTAACCACTTTTTCTTCCTTTTTTTAGCGTGGACAATTACGGCTGCAACTGGCGCTGAAGGAAACTAAAAACTTTTGGCCAGGAATCAGAAGCGGCTTTAGCCGCTCCTTCCGCTGTCCCGCCAGTCCTTCCCAGAGGCCTACTTTTAGGAAGACCTTCTGCCCGGATGGCGATTGCTTCGCCCACCAGAGATTCATCCGGTGTCACCGTCAGTTGAGGCTGGTTCATTTTCTCCTGGGCCGAGCATAAAAAAATCAACCCTGTTTGCCAGAGTAAGAGGGCGAGAAAAAAGGGCGATGCAGGTTTCCTTTGAAAAAGCAGAGGAAGCCCGCCTGTCATTTTTCTACCCCGGGTTTAATCTTGCGACCGTTTTATTTCAAATTAAGGTACCCGCTGCTTTCAAAACGCGAAAGGAGGAAGCCTTTTTGAGTTGGTGACTGACCCATGATGAAAGAGTGTGCGAGCAATTTCCCTAAAATTTTACCACAGTTTTCTGCAGCGGCTAACCCAGGGTAAACTTGATGCCAGGGGTTCTGGTAAGAAAGGCAATCACGTTCCACAATCCAGCGGTGACAAAAGAGCCCAGCACCAGACCGAGGAAAAAGTATTTTGCCTGCTGGTAAACCCGGGCGCCGCCGTACTTCATTATCCCCACCTTGACCATCCAGGCTAAGAAAACAGAAAACCAGGTCATGTAAACGGGATAGGGAATACCCACGGCTAACCCGATGGGCGAAAGAGGCCACCAGTTGAAGAAGTACCGTAGTGACAGAAGCAGAAACATCAGTCCCGCGCCAATGGCAATAAACCCGCACTGAACGCGGCCCACTGGCTGGGGTGAAAGGATTAAGTTTCTCACCCAGCCCATGGCAAAGTTGGGCAGCCCTTTCAGATGCCAGAGGGGGATGTTTATGGCGCCATGTTTGTACCCGATGAGCAGAGTTGACCAGGCCGAAGCAAAAAGGCTGAGTACAGCAGTGGCAGCAATAGCTAACAGAAGGCGGCGTCCGTTGATTTTGAAGGTAGTGGCCAGCTTCAGCCCGTTGGCCAGGGAAGTCATGACCAGGGTGCGCAGGTCAGCGGCCCAGGCAAAAGTAAGTCCCAGGGCTGACAACCCGACTGGCCCCAGATGGGCTGTGCCGAAAGTCTGCAGGGTCAAGACCGAGGGAATAACCGGCGCGCGGTAGTAAGCCAGTCCTGTCTGGGCGATAATTCTGGTTATTCCGAGAAAGATGAGCACCGTTGCCACGGTGAAGAAAAGGGCTGGCCAGAGGGGCAGTCCGGTCCGGTGCAGCCACCAGAAAACGAAAAGAAGGCTGAAACAGAAACACCAGAAGCAGGCGCGGTAAGACATAACTTCATTTTGAGAAAAACACCGGCTTTTGTTTCTTACTTCAGCCAGGACTGTTTTCAGATGTTCCCTGGCATTCCAGAGGCAGTAAAGGCTTAATACCAGGAGTGCCCCCAGAGATTGACAGGAGATAGCTTCGTGGGCCGGGTCAGAGTAGGGCTGAAACGGACCGATGGAGAAACCAATCTGGTTGAGATGACCGGTCAGAAGCATCATCACCAGGGAGAAGAACCAGACGCTCAGGAGAACATCAGTCGGCACCAGGAAGGCCAGGCCAATTACTTCAAAATAAACCTTGATGGGGATGGAGAAGGTTCGTCGGCAGATAGATATGTAATGGCTCAGTTGCGGTGCCGGAAAAAGGGGGAAAATCACATGCAGTCCGTTGAGCGAGTATATAAACAGGGGGAAAAGAAAGCCAAACCACAGCAGTCTTTGCCGGTAAAAAGGTTTTCCCTCAGCGGCCATCGCTTCTGGCAGTTCCGTTAAGGGGTAGGTAAGTTTTTCTCGTTCCACCCACTGTCGCCGCAGCATGACCATCAGGGAAAGGCAGAGGAGATAGAAAACCACGATGAACAAAAACCAGTAGCTCAAGGGTTTAAACCAGACCAGCCAGGGAAGCCTGACGCCCCGGGGCAGCCCTTCGTAGAAGTATTGAATTGCCTGGCGGTCTGCTGGCACCAGGTGTGCTGGCAGGTGAGGGTGGATTAATTCTTCCCAGCGGTTGTTCGGGGTGGCAAAGTAATAAAGGCCAGCCAGCAGGCCAATGAGGTTCAGGGTAAATCCCCAGGAAGGAACCGCGCAGGCCACAATCATCATGATGTAAATTGTCGCCAGTTCTCCTGGATTTAAGGCTTTGCCGGGGCAGAGCCGTTTCAGGGAAAAGTGAACAATCAGGATAAAAAGGAAGAAAAGAAAGATGGCGCCGCCGGTGGAAAAATCCGCACACAGCGGCGAAGCCTGAAGTTGCATCAGGGCCCAGGGCTCACCGGCCGCAATCAGGAAAGACAGTACCAGACCGAGAATAATGGCGCGAACCGTAACCATGGAAGCTCCGTCAAAAGTGCTTTTCAGAATAATCCGCCGGACAATCTGTGTCAAAGTCCCTGGCGTGCCTCTCGGTCATACTGTCAATCACCGTATTGTCTCAGGTAAACACTCGGGGGCTGGCCGAAATTAGGTTCTGGTACCAGGATACTTTGCTGGGTTCCCGAACTGTGAAAAACCAGGACCTGAATTTAGTGCACTTTTAATTCATAGACAGTGCGCTTTCCAAAAATTGCTAACAGTTTCCCCCAGCACTTTATTAAAAATCAACTAGTGGAACAACTGTTTAATCTGTAACATCCCACAAATTTTTTAAGTAATAAGTAATAGGCATTGTAACACATTTTTTTAAAAAGGTAAATATAATTTTCTACGAAAAGACTAAGTGAAGGTTTTTTTTCTGAATCCGTTGATAATATAGTCCATTCCAGGACAATTTTTAAAAACTATCTATAAATTTCTGCTGTTATGAATCTACAAATTTGACTTGAAAAAAATTGATTTATATTATTACTTGGCAAGTAATACAAAAAGTGGGGAATTATGGTCTATCCGAATTGGGTGGTAAAGAATAAAAAGAAAGGTACTGCAATCCATAATATAAGAGGGCATTTTTATTTATATGAAATAGGGAGTAGATGGGATAAAACATTGAAAAGAGCCAGAAAGATTACTAAAGGATATTTAGGGAAAATAACACCAACAGGTTTACAGGAACCTGGATACAAGATTAACCGACCTACGACCTGTAAAGAATATGGAGCCAGTTGGTTTTTACTGGAAGAGAATAAAGATGTTATAGAAAGGTTAAAAACTTATTTTCCATCCAGGTGGAAGGAAATTTTTGTTTCTTCCGTCTGCAGACTAATGTACCAGTCACCATTAAAGCATATAGAGTTTCACTATCAAGAAAGTTGGTTGTCTGAGGTCATGCCAGATGCTTCATTAAGCAAAAATATAGTAGGGAAGATTCTGGAGGAGATAGGTAGAGATAGAGAGACGATTGTAGAATTTTTGAAAGGGTTTATCTGTGGGAACGAAAATATTCTGATAGACCTCACACATGTTTTCTCTTTTTCACAAGATATGATGCTGACAGAAAAGGGATATAACAACCAATGGGATTTTACTCCCCAGGTTAATCTTCTTTTTATTTTTTCACTTGACCAGAAACTTCCTTTATTTTACAGGGTATTACCCGGGAATATTCGGGATGTAAGTAGTTTGAAAGCGACCATAGAAGAAAGTGGGATAGAAGATGTGATAATAATTGGAGATAAAGGTTTCCATTCAGAAGAGAATATTAAGTTATTAGAGAGAGGAAGATTGAAATATATCATTCCATTGAAGAGGAATAACCAGTTGATAGATTACACACTGATAAAAAAAGGGACAAAGAAAGCCTTTAAAGGATATTTCAGGTTCCAAAAAAAATTCATCTGGTATTATAGATGCGGAAGTAAAAACTTCCCTGTTTGGGTGTTTTTAGATGAAAACCTAAGAGTAGAGGAAGAACAAGATTATCTTGGCAGAATAGAGACACATCCTGAAGAAGAATATACCATAAACAACTTCCATAAGAAATCCAGTAGTTTTGGCACCATTTCTTTGCTGACAAACCTTAAAGCTGTATCAGCTCAAAAAATTTTTGAGTATTTCAAAAGCAGAGCAGAAATAGAACAAATGTTTGATACCTTTAAGAATACATTAAATGCAGATAGAAGTTATATGAGAAGTGATTATAGTTTAGAAGGATGGATGTTTATTAACTATCTTTCTTTGGTCTATTATCACAAGGTTTATCGTCAGTTGGTTAAAAAGGAACTTTTATCTGACTATAGTGTGTCAGATGTGCTATTATATTTAAGTAAATACAGGAAAGTGAAAGTTTCTACTCACTGGTTGACGCTGGAAGTACCCAAACAGACCAGGAACCTGATAGAAAATTTAAGTTTACATATTACTTAACAATTGGGAAGTTACGGGTTAATCTGGTAGGAAAAAAGAAACTTCAGGGAAAACAGAGTTGGGAAAAAGGAGAAGTTTGGGTAGAATTGGTAATGAGGCAGCGAAATTATTTCATGAAGAGGCAACAGGAGATAACCATTACTTTCTTATCCTATGTGAAGGAAGACCTCAAATTGCCAAAGAAGTCTCACCGGGTACAAGGCTTATTGGGCGTGGGGCGCGTTAGCCCACCGGGAGAAGGAGATTTTATTATCCGGCGGATTGCTTTGTACTCTCTGGAACTAAGCCGACGTACCTGTTCCAGGCAAAAGTCCCGGGACAGCATCAGATATTCGGCCTGGTACAAGCACGGCACGCCAGCTGCCTTTTGCGCTTTGAAAACTTCTTCTACTGGAAGGAGATAACTGAAATGGAGCGCTCCGTCGGTATCAATCGCAACATCTGGCATGACCGTACGTTGTATCCATGCTCTGAACGTATTGGTGGAGATCGGGTCACCCTTAACGGTGTATAGATCGCCAGTTCTGGCAAAATCACATAGGTCCGCAAAGTAAGGGAATGCTGTGTACTGACCAATGACCGCATCTTCTTTGGCACGCACGGCTTCGCGATAAAGGTTATCAAGCAAGCGGCGTGCCAGTTCAAATCCCGAGATTCCCTCTCCAGTATGCAGAAACGGCCCTCCCGGAGTACCGGTCATTCCATCAACCTTCAGCCCATCTGCATTGTAACAGCCCTTGTCAGAGGAGAGTAAGCGACGCACAAACTTACCCATTCGTGCCAGGTAGCGGGAGTTTGATGGGTCAACCGCAACCGGTTTTCCGTTGATTGTGAGGCACTCTTCGTCTGGAACACCGCCGCGGTTCCACGCGTCAATCCACAACATCACTTTCATTCCCCGGCTATGGCATTCATCTATAAATCCGCGTATGTCTGGAAACTTTTTCTGATCTACTAAAGAAATTCCGGGCCGTTTTTGCCAGCCCGCGTCGATGATAATTGTTCCGGGGCGAATCCCATTTTTTTCCAGAATAGAAAGCCATCTCTTGCAATTATGCTGTGTACACTGCCCAAAGTAAAAATCTAAAATCCGTGTGCCTTTTGGGGCATTCCTATTTTTCCCGTGAAAGATTTTCCAACCGGAGGCCACCTGATCATGCCAGGTGCAGTATACCGGCCTGAATGTCCATTCCGGATACGGACGAGTCCGAGGGAAAGTCCCGCCATACTCTTCAAGCAAGCGCAGATAATGTTCCACCGCAGAGAAGCGTTCATCCGCAAACTGCATCGTTAGCACCGGCGATACCCATGTGCCCTTCACTTTAAGATGGCCGTGGTAGGCCAACGAAAATGCCTGTGTGCCAACGATGGGTTCATTTGCACGGTTACGAGCTTCCTCTGAAAGGTGGTTGAACTCAAAAGCGTGAAAGGAATATTCACCAGGTCGACATAGAATTCCTGCTGCGAGAAACGGTCCGCGCTCCCCCTGGTGAAAAACAAAACACAGCGGGGCCCCGTGCAGGGCGAAACCGCGTACAGTGTTTATTACCCGCTCATCATTTCCCGCAGCAATAGAGGTAAACTCGGAAACGTAAAATTCCTGTTTTTCAAGAAAATTCGCCTGAGGCGAGAAAACCTGCGTAAAACCGGGGACAGACGCCAGTTCTCTGGAACGCCACGTCCCGCGGAAATAATAAACCCGGTCAACACGGGAATTCCCCTCCAGTTCAGTCCAGTAGTCAATGCGTCCCTCATGGAAAAGATAATGATGACATTTCCGTTTCCAGATATTTGAATCAGCGCGAATTACAACTTTAAAACCGTCTGCGGTCCGCGTCGGTACGCCGACACTGGGGATATGGTTTGAGATGTCTGACTTGCCGGGTGCGTCAACTGCACTCAAAAGACTCATGCCGTAATAAAATCCCTCCTTTCCCTCAAGAAGCAGAAGGGCTCTATCTTTCAGAAGCGTAACCCGATAGTTGCTGGATATCAGTCTCCACCCTCGGGCAGAAGTCTCTATCTTCATGGGTTATCTGTTATTTAGCCACTAAAAGTTTTTAGTTCGGGTGCTGAGTTTATCATACCGAATTTTCATAGTCAAAGTTTGCCAGAGCGCCTGAAATTCCGACAAAAGGGACTGGAGAATTAAGGGAAGAAAATTGGGTAGAAATGCTGGATAACCGGGCGGATTTTAAGAAAAGGAATACTGAAGGCGGAGGGATTTACAGGGAAAAATCTGTCAGGGTTGACTGAAGTGGTGGTCTCCGCACAGTCAATTTCTTTCCTCTATACTTTTTCCTCTACATAAGGATTTTTTTGTCGGGAATAGGTCCAGGTTGTCTTTTCTGTCGGATTCATTGGTATCGGCAGTAAGGTGCTACCTGGTGTTGCCTGTTCGGCAGGCAAGTCTCCACCGGCTGTTGTTTTCTCAACCGGGAAAGTAAAACTACTTTTTATCTATCGGCGCTTTTTGTTTTCTCTGGCCCCAATTTAGGTCAAACTTATTTCCGGAAATCAGGCTGGCCGAACCAGGAGGCAGTACTGGCCGGCTCTTAAACAATCTGCGCCCTGTGTTGGAATTTCAAATAATCTATTGGATGCCAGAGGCAGTGTTCACCCTTTTCCACTCCTGGGATGGAATTGTTATTTGTCTGGCAGTTTCACCGGCCTGCTGGTGATGGTGTCCTTACCAAAGATGTTTTCCCAGGAAAAACTTTTTCAACCAGGGTCTGGTACCAACCATGTTCGTTCTCCTCTGTTGGCAATATGTATCTGCTTGACTCAGACTCATCTCCGGCAGACTACAGCTCAGCACATCACAGGGGAAAAGGTTTTGCCAGAAATTGTGAGTGCAAAACAGTGAAGTAAACACGGTGGATGGAAAACAAAGAAAGAATTAAAACTATCGGTTAGATTTGTCTTTGCAGCAGACGGTTGCTTTTTTGGGCAAGTGAGCTTCCAGTTTCTTGAGCAGCGAACATTCGTTATGTTTACGGTGCGACCACAGCGGCAAGCAGGTTGATGCTAGCACCTATGAGGAAAGAACCAAGGAAAATCAGAACCACGAACCAGAAGGTAGTCTTTCTGTCAAAGAAGGAAATCAGGAGAGGCAGGCTGGTCAGGCAGATGCCGTTTCCGGCCAGGGTAAAAGCGATGGCATGGCCCATGGGCAGACCGAAATTGAGAAAGGGTTTCAGGATGGGGATTTCCTGGCCGGAGCAGAGAAACAAAGGTATGGCTGCGGCCGTGGTGAGAAAAAGGCCGGTCAGGTCTGGAGCAAAAACTGTTTGCAGGAAAGGTGACGGAAGATACCAACTGACCAGGCTGCCCAGGAAAATACCGGAAAGGAGAAACGGCCAGGTTTTTGCCAGGGATTCCCAGGTGGTGACCAGCAACGAGTCAGACCGGACACTAATTTGAGGGGGACTGTAACTGGCAGCGGTTTTCTCCGGCGAGGTAGCGGTGAGTTTTTCCAGCAGCCAGCCGGCTGTTAGACCCAAAATCAGGCTGCCAGCCACTCTAAAGAGCGTGTAGCGCCAGCCTAAGGCGGCTGTCCCCAGGATAAGCACAAAGGGATTAACCAGAGGCACAATGACCAGAAAGGTAAAACAGGCCCTGGCCGGTATTTTCTCCCGCAGGCAAGCCGTTAGAGGAACCGCAGCGCAGGAGCAAACCGGTAGCAGCATGGCCCAGCCAGCGGCGGCCAGGGTATTACGCGGCAACCACCGGGAAAAGCGGCCGGTTATTCTTTCCAGGACACTGGCGAGAAAAAGAGCAACCATTATCAGGGGGAATAGTTCCCAGAAGTAGGCGCCCAGTCCCTGCCAGAAACTTTCTTTTACCAGAAGCCAGGAGGAAAAATTGGACGGAGCCGTGGCGCATGGCAGGCACCAGATTAACCTTAAACTGGAAAAAATTAAAAAAGCCAGCGTCAAAGTTTTTTTCTCAACCGGCGACATCGTCCAGGAGAAGACAGGGGTGTTTGACTGCCGGCGGCTAACTCTCCCGAGCGTGGTCAACACCTGAGAGAAAAGGCTGGCCGTTAACAGCCAGCCAAGAAGTTCAAAAAATAGAGACAGATAACCTCCTTCTTTTCCGGGAGAAGGTGGCCTTTCTTAACTTTGCTGCGTTTGCCTGTGCGCCATGGCCGTGTGCCGTCAGGTGGTGGTTTTCCCGAAAGGTTCGTTCGTGTAAAGGAAAAGGGAATTTTACCCGTCAGCCATTTTTGTTCACAGGCAGCGGTGTTGCCTCAGTTGTTTGCGACAGGTAATATGTTAGCACGAAAAAGGAAACGGATGACAGCGGAAAAAACTTGCCCGGCATACTTACTGGTGGAAAGGCAGGAAAAACTTTCCGAAACAGTATCGGAACTGGCGAAAAAGCAGGTCCTCGCCTGCGATGTGGAGGTGGACACCCTTTTCCATTACGGAGAAACGCTCTGCCTGCTCCAGTTTTCCGATGGCGAAAAAACCTGGCTGGTGGAACCCCTGGCGGTGAAAGACCTGTCCGTGCTGGCCGCGGTTCTTGAAGACCAGCGTGTGGAAAAAATTATTCACGGCGCCGATTTTGATGTCAGAATGATGAGCAAGCATCTTGGAATTACCTGCCGCAGGGTTTTTGATACGGAAATAGCCGCTCGCTATCTATCCCAGGGGTCAAGCCTGGCTGCCCTGATAAAAAAATACTTCGGGATAAGTCTGGCGAAGAAATATCAGAAGGCCAACTGGCGCCAGAGGCCATTGCCGGCAGAGATGCTTGCTTATGCAGCCAGCGATGTTTACTGGCTGCCCCGGCTGGCTGATGTTTTGAAGCAGGAGTTGAGAAAGTTGAAGCGACTGGAGTGGGTGGAGGAAGAGTGTGCGTTTATCGGGCAAAAGACTTCCCCGGAGAAAAGCAGCCACCTGCTGTTTCTTCGGTTTGCCGGCGCCGGGACCCTGCCCCGGAGAAAACTGGCACTCCTGGAGGCGATTCTCCAGTGGCGGGAAGGACTTGCTCGGAAGAGAGACTGTCCGCCCTTTAAGATTCTGGATAATGAGACGGTCAGACGGATGGTCAATCAGCCGCCGCTCACTGAAGCAGAACTTCTCAGAATCAGGATGTTTTCCCGGAAAACGCCGGAATTCCGCCAGTCTCTTCTGCAGGCTGTCAGGACCGGTCTGAGTTGCCCGGAGGAGAAGTTGCCTGTGTATCCGAAATTTTTCCGGGTGCCCGGGTGGCCGGGAGAAAAGGAAAAAGAAGAAAGGGAAAGAATGCTGAAATCCTGGAGGCAGGCTAAAAGTATGAGCCTGGGGCTGGCCCCGGGTTTGCTTCTTACCACAAAGCAACTGCGGGAACTTGCGGAAAAAGCGCCCCTGAGGTTGCCTGACCTGAACAAAGTGGAAGGTTTGAGAAACTGGCAGAAAAGGGTTTTTGGAGAAGAACTCTGTTACCTTCTGAGAAGAAGCGCAGGCAAAGAAAAGTGAACCGGGGGAGATAATGTTACGGAGAAAGGGTGGACTGGTGCTTTCAGGTATCTGGTGGATGATTTCTTCAGCGTCAGCGGCTAATTTGAAGGTTCAACTTGAAGGCAGCCGGGTGCGTCTTTTGAGTTCTCGCTGGGCGGTAACCTTAGAGGCTGGAGTGGTGACCGGGATAGAAAACAGGTTGACCGGGGAAATCTTTACCAGCCCGGCTGGTGGCGTGCCGGCAGCCCTTCCATATGGTCTGGGTGTTCAAACCGGTGCTGTGGAAGAAGCCAGGCGGTTGCACAGTCCCTGGGGCACCAGCGACCTTTCCCAGGGCGAAACAGACCCGACGGGTCAGTTCCCGTCCCAGCACCGGCCTCATGCGGGCAGCCAAGTAAAAATTACCCGGCTCAAAGACGGTGTGGTCATGAGCTATCGCGGGCTGGCGGCCGCGGGAAAGGTTTATCCAGAAGAGAGTTTCCAGTTAGCGGCAAGGTTTGAGGCAGGTAGCGGTGCGCTGGTCCTGGTAGCCAGCGGCCAGGGAACTGGAGGAGTGTATGGCGCCGCCTTAGGGGTGGCCAATCTAAACAAAAGTTTGAAAGCCACGGTCTCGCACATGGGCGGGATGACTTTTGATGCGGTCTGGCCCACCGGCCAGTACACATTAGGGGATGGGGGTCCTTTTCTGGAAGCGCCGGTGATTGCTCTGGAAAGCCGGCGCGGAGCGGTGGCGGTCTGGGCTCAGGACAGTTTGTTCCGGCCGAAGAATCTTTTCTGGCAGAACACACCCGGCGCTTTTAATCTCATCTGGCAGACCCGCAACATCATGCCTTTCGCTCCGCAGAAAGAAGCGACCAGCGTGGCCTGGCGGCTGAACTGTTTTCAGGGTTCCTGGGTGGCAGCCCTGGAGCCATATCGGGACTGGTTTCAGAAGACATTCGCGGAAGACATCAAGGCCAGGCCGGCCTGGTCAAAGAAAATCCGGGTGATTGTGCCGCAGTTGCCCCTATCAGAAGAATCTATGAAAAAGTTGGCCGCGGTCTTTGACCCGGCGACTGTGTTGCTGCATGCCTGGGCCGCCCGGAAGCCAAACTTTGACACTGAACTGCCAGACTTTACGCCCCGGGAAGAGTTTATCAGGAGCGTGGAGAGCGCTCACCGGCTTGGCTTTCGCACCTCAGCCTATGTGAACGCTGTCTGCATTAACAAGGACGCCCGGGTAACGGAAGAATACCGACTGCGGCAGTGTGTTCTGTTAAGAGGCAGACTTTTTGACGAAAAGAAGCCTTCCTGGGATGACTACAAGTTAGGTTCAATTATCTACACTGACCCGTTAAGTCCAGGCTGGCGGAAACTCCACGCCAGGCTGATGAAAGAGTTTGTGGAGAAAACAAAGGTGGACAGTCTCTATGAAGACTGCGCCGGCACCTGCGGTGACTTTGGCAACGGGATTGTGGATGGGCTGGCACCTCTTCAGGGAACGTATTATCTGTTGAAGGAAACCCGGCAGGCGGTGGGCCCGGAGATAGCCTTTTCCAGTGAGTACCATGTGGAAAGAACCGCGCCTTTTGTCACCTGGGCGCTGCACGGAACAGCCTGGGGACACCAGCCTTTCCTGGAGAAAAGGGTGGTGCGCGGCCGGCCGGTAAACAACTTTATCTGGGGACCGGATGTTCTCACCTGGATTCATGGCGACAGCGTTGACCTGGCTGATGTGTTGGGCGGTATCATGCCTGTTTCCACCCTGTGGCTTGAGGCCACCCGGGGAGAAGGCGCCTACCATGTTTTCCGGGCAAAACTGATGGCGGAAAAACAGTTGAAACCAGCCTATCCGAAAACGCCCTGGGAGAAGGATGTTTTAGCCTATTATCAGGATAGCCAGGGCAATCTCTACCGGCTGCTGGAGCGCTCCGGCCATATTCTGCTTGACCAGAAAGGCAGAGAGGTTTACCGAAGGACCAGGGGTTTAGTGAGGGTGAAGACCACTCTCGCTCTGCGAGGCTGGCCAGCCTATGACCAGGATGGCCCCATCGGTCTTGACCCTGACTGGCAGTATTGTCTTGTGCCTGGACCCAGGGAGGAAACCTTGCTCAGGGTGAAGAGTTTGACTGATGGCGTTTATATCCGCGGTTACCGGGAAGGAAAAGGTTTTATCCTGCTTTCGCTCTCACCCATTAAGTCCTGGAAAACTTCAGGTCAGGCAAGAATGGAGTACCTGATGAAAACTGGAGTTTTCCGAACCTTCGTCAACGGTAAAGAAGTGACCCCGGAGCGAAAAAATGAAGGATGGCTGCTGGAAGCGCCGCTGGAAGCCACCATTGTCTTTCTGACCGGTGAGGCGGAAAAACCCGCGGCCGACGGTCTGCTGGGAGAAGTGGACGACCAGGGTGATATCGTACCCGGCAAGGGGCCGGAACTGGTTCTGGAAATGGCCAGGGGAAAGCTGTTGCAGGTGCCTTTCAAAGTTCCCGGGGAGGGAAAAAGTCTGCCTGGCTATCTGGCGGCTGTGCCGGACGGAGTAAGGCTGGTGTTTGACTATGTGGTAGAGGTACCTTCCCGCGACAGTGCCCTGAGGCTCTACGGTTACCATGTTCCGCAGAAATACGGTGACGGCCAGAAAGCGCTTATCTGGATTAACGGTCGCCTGATTTTTGAAACAGTGCTTCCCCGGGATGAAGGGAAACTTCACTCCTGGAAGATACCCTTAGGTGAATTTGCGGGTCAACCGGTGCTGATTACCATCGCCAGCGACCCAAATCAAAACAGCAATTGCGATAACATGCGGCTGAGCCGGCCCTACCTGGTCTCTGAGGCCGCGGTAAAACAGCCGGAACACTCCATTATTGAATAGTTTTCCTGGAACTGAAGGCAAAGGATGGGTGTCTAATAGTTAGAAAGAGGTAGTGTCAAAAAAGGAAGAAATAAGAATGAAAAGAAAGGGAACAAACTGGCTCACTCAGAATGCTCCGGCACAGACAAGGACTACGCCGAAATCGCTGCTGGTGCGAACTCATTCGCCATCTGGCGAGCTTAGACACCGCCGAGTAAGGTATTGCGTTCCGGATGGACTTGCCCGGTCCGCTTACCGAACGCTGCCGCTTTTCGTCTTGTCTTGTATCTGTGCCTTCGCAATTCGTTCGCCAGTTATTCCCTTCCTTTTTTGACACAGTGGGAAGGATAGGGAGAGAGACAAGGACAGGCAGAACCAAAAAAGGAGTAAAAGAGAAATGAAAAGAAAGGGAACGAACTGGCTCACTCAAAGTGCTCCGGCACAGACAAGGACTACGCCGAAATCGTTGCTGGTGCGAACTCATTCGCCCGGGGGCGAGCTCAGACACCGCCGAGTAAGGTATTGCGTCCCGGATGGACTTATCCGGTCCGCTTACCGAACGCTGCCGCTTTTCGTCTTGTCTTGTATCTGTGCCTTCGCAATTCGTTCGCCAGTTATTCCCTTCCTTTTTTGACCAAAATAAAGATGGAAGGGAAAAGCAGAGTGAGAGATTTTGAGAGTTCTAACAAAGCCAACCCGGAGGTGACATGAAAAGGTGGAGGTCGGCAATTATCTTTGCGTCTCTGGTGGCGCTGGTCGTGCTGGCCGGTCCCAGAGAAGAGGGCTGGAAAAAGGTGGATGAGGCGATGAAAAAGGGGTTGCCGAAGACGGCGGTAGAAGAACTGGAAACAATCATTAAAGGAGCGCTGAAGGAAAAAGCCTATGGCGAAGCGCTGAAGGCTATCTGCCGCAAGATTGTCCTGGAGGCGAACATCCAGGGAAATAAACCAGAAGAAAAAATTACCCGTCTTCAGGCGGAAATCGCCAGGGCGCCTGAGGAAATCAAGCCGCTGATGGAGGCAATTCTGGCTAACTGGTTCTGGCACTACTTCCAGCAGAACCGCTGGCGTTTTCTGCAGCGTACTCAAACCGCAGTACCGCCGGGCAAAGATTTTACCGCCTGGGACCTGGCGACCATTCTCAAAGAAATCTCCCGCCACTTTGACCTGGCCCTGGCTGCGGAGAAAAAGTTGAAAGAAACTCCGGTCAGCGCCTACCGCGATTTTTTGGTGGAAGGGGTGGCGCCGGACAATTACCGACCGACCCTGTTTGACATCATCGCTTACAGCGCGCTGGAATTTTATACTTCCGGAGAGCAGGCCGGGGCTAAGGCCGAGGATGCTTTTGAACTTTCCGCGGAAAGCCCTGTGTTAAGTGAGGCTAAGGAATTTCTGCGCTGGCAGCCGGTGACCAGCGATACTGATTCTTCCATTTACCGGGCGGTGCTTCTCTACCAGAAACTTCTTGCCTTTCACCAGAACGATACAGACAAAACCGCTTTTCTTGACGCTGACCTGCACCGGCTGAACTTTGGTTATAACCAGGCCTTCGGCGAAGAAAAGAAGTCACGCTACCAGGCGGCCCTGAAGAAATTTATTGAGCAGTGGGCTGACCATGAAGTTTCCGCCATGGCGCGTTTTCACCTGGCCAGCCTTTTGAAGGAGGACAACGAACTGGTTCAGGCGCACGAACTGGCCCGGCAGGGTTACCAGGCGTTTCCGGAAAGTGCTGGCGGCCGCTGGTGCTACAACCTGATGAAGCAGATAGAAGCCAGATCCGTTTCCATCCAGACAGAGAGGGTCTGGAATGAGCCCTGGCCCAGCATTTCTGTGACCTACCGGAACATCAACAAGGTGTTTTTCCGCGTAATCCCGGCTGATTTTCAAGGCCGGTTGAAACTTGACACCTGGCAACCGGAAGGTCTTACCGACAAAGAATTCAAGGAAATTCGGAATCAAAAACCCCTGCAGGAATGGTCGGCCAGCCTGCCGGCGACGAGCGATTACCGGGAAAGAACAGAACAGGTACCGGTTCCTCAGTCTCTGCCGCCTGGTTTCTACTTTATTCTGGCCAGCCACCAGCCGACATTTACCGACCAGGACAACCAGGTTTCCGTGGCGGCTGTCTGGGTGAGCCGTCTGGCGCTGGTGGTGCGAAGTGGCGCCAGGGAATCAGGCGTGGAAGGTTTTGTCTTAACCGCCAGGGAAGGCGAGCCTTTAGCCGGAGCCAGCGTTCAGGTCTGGCAGCGTGATTATCAGGACAGGTTCTGGAAACAACTTGACACGGTGAAAACTGACCGCAACGGCTTTTTCCAGTACAGGGACAGCAAACTTTCCCGGCAGTATTTGTTGCTGGCTTTTTATAAGGACGACTGTCTGGCCAGCGCGCCTAATTATGTTTACCGTGGGGGAAAAGTTGCCTCCTCGTTCAGCCGGACAGTGTTGTTTACCGACCGTGCTCTTTACCGGCCTGGCCAAATTATCAGTTACAAAGGTATCTGTTTTCAGGTGGACCAGGAAAAGAACAACTACCGGGTATTGTCTGAAAACACCCTGACTGTGGTTTTCCGCGATGTTAACGGTAAAGAAATCAGCCGGCAGGAAAAAAAGACCAACCAGTACGGTTCCTTCAGCGGTTCCTTTGTGGCGCCCTCAGACCGGCTTACCGGACGGATGACCATTCAGGTGGAGGTCGGACCATCCGGCAGCGTGGCCATCAATGTGGAAGAGTATAAACGGCCGAAGTTTCAGGTTACTCTGGAGTTGCCGGAGAAACCAGTCAGACTGGATGAAAAGGTTACTCTCAGGGGAAAAGCGGTTGCCTATACGGGAGCACCCATTGGTGCCGCTAAGGTGAAGTACCGCGTGGTGAGAGAAGTTTGCTGGCCGGTCTGGTACCGGTGGTACTACTGGTGGCCGCGGGAGCCAGTCCAGAGTCAGGAAATTGCCCACGGGCTGACAACTACCGACAGCGATGGTAGTTTCACCCTCACCTTTCTGGCCAGACCTGACCGTTCAGTTAGCCAGAAACAACAGGCTTACTTCACCTTCAGGGTCAACGCTGATGTCACCGATATTACCGGTGAGACCAGGTCTGGTCAGCGGATGATTAACTTAGGCTATGCATCCTTGCAGGCGAGGATGACGGCTGAGGAGTGGCAGACAGTAGAAAAGCCAGCGGAAATAACCATTAACACTGCCACCCTTGACGGCCAGAGTCAACCCGCCACAGGCGTGGTGAAAATTTATCTGCTGAAACAACCGGAGAAGGTGGTCAGGTCCGAACTGGTTGGAACCCGCTGGTCATATTACCGGAAAGCCGCGGACTTTTCAGCCGCTGACCCTTCTGACCCCAACTGCTGGAAAGAGGAGGAGGTTGTTCAGGAAATTCCCTTTACCACCGACGGCACAGGTTCCACTAAAATCTCGGCCAAACTCCCGGCCGGTATTTACCGGGCGATACTGGAGACAAAAGACAGTTTTGGAACTCCGGTGAGCTGTTTTCTGCCTCTTCAGGTGCTGGACCTGAAGGCCAGCAAGTACCAGGTGCGCCGGCCGCATGTTTTCATCGCCAGCCGCTGGAGTGTGGAGGTGGGCCAGACCTTTCTGGCGCTGTGGGGTACCGGCTATCCCTCAGGCCAGGCCTACATTGAGATTGAGCATCGGGGGAAAATTCTGCAGGCCTACTGGACCTCTCCGGAGAAAACGCAGGCAGTGATAGAACAGGCCGTGACAGAAGAGATGAGGGGCGGTTTTTCCGTCAGGGTGACCTATGTGCGGGAAAACCGGGCTTACCTGGAAAGCCGCACAGTGGATGTGCCCTGGAGCAACCAGAACCTGTCGGTTAAGTGGGAAAGGTTTGTCTCTAAACTGGAGCCAGGCGCCAGAGAAAAATGGAGTGCGGTTATTACCGGACCGGAAGCGGAAAAAGTGGTGGCAGAGATGGTGGCGGCTCTTTACGATGCGTCGCTGGATGCCTACCTGCCTCACGACTGGGTCACTTCCTTTAGCCAGTATTTTTATAAGGAACGGTCAACAATTCAGAGCAGGTTTGAAAACAGCATGGTGGCTTTCCACCATCTTTTCGGTTACTGGCCGGTTGATTACAAGCCGGCTGGCTGGAACTACCGCCGTTTCCCGGATGAGGTCGTCTCTAACCTCCGCGGCTACGGCTTTCTCCGGCAGGCTGCAGGCGCCAACGCCAAAGGTATGGAGATGGCTCCGCTGGCCGCTATGGCAATGGAGGGCAGTGACAGAGCCATGGTCGAAAAATCTGCCGCTCGTGCTGACGCTTTGCAGGAAGAACGAAAAAAGGTGGGTGAGGCTGAGCCGTCTGCGCCGGCAACGGTGGACCTGTCAAAGGTTAACCCCAGGAAAAATCTTAATGAGACAGCTTTTTTCTTCCCGCACCTGGTCTCGGACGAAAACGGTGTGGTCAGAATGGAATTTACCATGCCGGAAGCCATGACGGAATGGAAGTTTCTTAGTTTTGCCCACGACCGGAAGTTGCGCAGCGGTTTCCTTACAGACAGGGTGGTTACGGCCAAAGAGTTGATGGTGGAACCGAACCCGCCCAGATTTTTGCGGGAAGGAGACCTGATTGAGTTTGTCGTGAAAATCAGCAACCAGTCGCCCACCAGACAGACCGGTAAGGTCAGGTTGAACTTGCAGGAAGCCCGCACCCTTAAGAATGTTGACCAGTCTCTGGGCAACACCCGGCCGGAGCAGACCTTTGACCTTCCAGCCGGTGAATCCGGTCGTTATTCCTGGCGGCTGACTGTTCCGGAAGGCACTGATTTCTTAATCTATCAGGCGGTGGCCAGCACCGGAAGGCTCTCTGACGGCGAAGAGGGGTATCTGCCGGTGATACCTCAAAAGGTGCTGGTCACAGAATCCTTGCCGCTGCCCATCCGGGGACCAGCCACCAGGAAGTTTTTCTTTAAGAGCCTGTTAGAATCGGCTAAGTCTTCCACGCTCCGGCACCAGAGTTTGACTGTCCAGATGGCTTCCAACCCGGCCTGGTATGCGGTGATGGCTTTGCCCTATCTGATGGAGTATCCTTACGAATGCGTGGAACAGAGTTTCAACCGGCTGTACGCCAACGCGCTGGCCCGCACGATTGTCCAGTCTGACCCCAAAATCAAAAGGGTTTTTGAGCAGTGGAAAGGGACGGACGCCCTGGACAGCCCCCTGGAAAAAAATCAGGAACTGAAAGGAGTGATGCTGGAGGAGACGCCCTGGCTGAGGCAGGCCCAGGCAGAGAGCCAGGCGCGGCGCAACATCGCGGTCTTATTTGATGAAAACCGGTTGAACGAAGAAACAGAAAGGCTGCTCCGGAAAATTTCAGAATTGCAGCTGGGTGACGGAGCATGGTCCTGGTTTCCTGGCGGTTATCCCAATGACTACATCACCCTTTACATCACCACCGGCTTTGGCCGGTTGAGACATCTGGGGGTGGACCTTGACGTGAAACCGGCGCTTAAAGCTCTCCAGCGGCTGGATAACTGGGTCAACGAACTTTACCTTAAGATTGTGAAAGCCGGGAACAAGGAGCAGAACAACCTTACTCCCACGGTGGCCCTTTACCTCTACGGAAGAAGTTTCTTTTTGAAGGACAAGCCGGTGGCAGCCGCCCATAAGGAAGCCGTGGACTACTTTCTAACCCAGGCGAGGAAATACTGGCTGGAATTGTCCTGGCGGCAATCCCAGGCTCACCTGGCCGTGGCTTTGAAACGTTTTGGCGATAAGGAAACAGCCACGGCCATTATGAAGTCCATCAAAGAACGGGCCGTGACGAACGAGGAATTGGGGATGTTCTGGCGGGAGACGGAACTTTCCTGGTGGTGGTACCGGGCTCCGATTGAAACCCAGGCAATGATGATTGAGGCTTTTGATGAGGTTACCGGAGATGCAAAGGCTGTGGAAGATTGCAAGGTCTGGCTGCTGAAGCAGAAACAAACCCAGGACTGGAAGACGACCAAAGCCACGGCTGACGCTGTTTACGCTCTTCTGCTGCGCGGCAGAAACCTTTTAGCCTGCGATGCTCTGGTAGAAGTTTCCCTGGGGGCTGAGAAGATCAAGCCGACCAGGGTGGAAGCCGGTACCGGTTTCTACCAGGAACGTTTTCTTCGGAACGAAATCAGACCAGCCATGGCGACGGTTACGGTGAAAAAGTCTGACCCGGGCGTGGCCTGGGGCGGCGTTCACTGGCAGTACCTGGAAGACATCGGCAAAGTCAAGCCGTACGAAGGCACACCGCTGAAGTTGAAGAAAGCCCTCTTTGTGAAGGAGTATACCTCCAGGGGGCCGGTTTTGAAGCCTGTCCGGGGAGCACTTTCTGTCGGAGACGAACTGGTGGTGAGGATTGAACTGCGGGTGGACAGGGATATGGAATATGTCCATCTGAAGGACCAGCGGGGTAGCGGTACGGAACCGGTGAATGTCCTTTCCCGGTATCGTTACCAGGACGGACTGGCCTATTACGAAGCTACCCGGGATACAGCCAGCCACTTCTTCATTGATTATCTGCCGAAGGGCACCTATGTTTTTGAATACTCTGTCAGGGTTCAACTGCCGGGCGAGTATCAAACCGGAATGGCTTCCATCCAGTGTCTCTATGCTCCGGAATTCAACAGCCACTCCGAGAGTTTCCGGCTGGTAGTAAAATGATTGCCGCTGCTGCGAACTCAGCAGGTAAGAAGCATTTTTCCTGCCTGCTGCCGGGAGGGAACTGATTATGACTCAGCAAAGGCCCAACATCATCTGCATCATGAGCGACACCTTCCGCGCCAGGCAACTTGGTGGCTACGGTGGTGGTGATACCTTGACACCCAACCTAAATGTTTTTGCCCGGCAGGCGGCTGTCTTTGAGGCAGCCTACCCTGAATCTCTGCCCACTATCCCGGTGCGACGGGCGCTGTTTACCGGCCGGAGGGCTTATCCCTTCAGAAATTACCGGCCACTACCCTGGGATATCGTGTATCTTCCCGGGTGGCAGCCGATATCCCACCAGGAGGATACACTGGCTGAGCGGCTGGCTGAAGCAGGTTACCACACCGGATTTGTCAGCGATACTTTGCCTTTTTTTCAGCCAGGTATGAACTTTCACCGCGGTTTCTACCAGTGGGAATATGTCCGGGGATTGCAGCAGGACCGCTGGAGGTCACCGTTGCTGGCGACACCGGAAAGGATGAAGAAGTACCGGCACCGGGAGAATCCGGACAGGTCTTTTCTGGAAAACGATGTCACTTACCGGCATGTGGCCAATAATGTCTGGATAGAAAAGGAGGAAGACCACCCCACGGCCAGGGTTTATCAGTGGGCCATGGAATTTGTCCAGCAAAACGCGGGACTTCAGCCGTTCTACCTTTACCTTGACACCTTTCCTCCCCATGAGCCCTGGGAAGCGCCGGCCAGTTTTTACCAGAAATACGCTGACCCGTCTTACTCCGGGGAAACCATCATCCACTGCTACTACGGAGCGGCGAAGAACTGGTACACCGAGCAGGAAGTGAGGAATATCTACGCTCACTACCGGGGACTGTGTTCGCTGGTGGATTACTGGTTTGGCCAATTCTGGAAGGTGCTGGAACAAGAAAAAATCCTGGACAACACCCTGGTCGTTTTTCTCTCAGACCACGGGACCAATTTCCCCTGGGAAAACGAAGAAGGTATCATTGGCAAGCCAGCCTATGCCCTTTTTCCGGCAGTGATGAGCCTTCCCCTGATGGTTCGTTTTCCTGATGGTGCCGGGGCTGGCCGCTGTTTCTCCAGTTTTGTTTACAACATTGATGTTACCGCCACCATTTACGCAGCCGCCGGCCTCGCTAACAAGGTAAACATTGAAGGTCAGAACTTAAGGAAACTTATTTTCTCAGGGAACTGGCAGGAGAGGGAATATCTGACCAGCCGCTACGGAGAGTACCTCTGGTACCGGGACAGGAAACACTGGGTAGTTTTGACCAGCCAGGGAAAAGGCAAGTATGTTTTTGATGTGGAGGCTGACCCTAACTGTCAGCGGAATCTCGCGGCTGACCGGAAAGAAGTAGTGGGGAAGGCGTACCGGTGCTGTTTGCAAGACGCTGGCGGAGAAATCCCTGTTTATTCTGAAGGAACCTTTACCGATGCCATCGGGCAGAAGGTAAAGGAGTAAACCGGCCAGGATATGCTCATCTTTTCCCTTCAGAAAATCACAGATATGAACGGTAGTGTTACCCCGGAAAGAGACAGACCGGTGTCTTCTGGTCTCTAATTACCCCGGTCAATCGTGCGTCAGGTGAAAGGCTAACCTTTCCAGACGGCAGGCTTCTTCTATATCGGCGGCTGTTGTTTCCACGAAAAGATTGCGGGAGGAAAGGTTTTCCAGTATGGGCCCCACCTGGTCTGGCCGGCAGGCAACATAAAGTTTCTTGCCGGCTGCCTGGACCTGCTTCAGCAGCGGCAGCCACCTGCCCGCATCCTGAAGGAAACGGTCCGGCCCACCTGGTTGCCACTGGATTACCTTCAGCCACTGGCAATCAAGAAGAGCTGGCAGGTGCCGCAGGCTATTCTGGCCGTGGAGATGAAAGATAGCCCGGTCAAGGTTGCTGGCGCAGAAACTCAGTCCGGGCAGAGCAAACTTCTGGAAAAAGGACGGGCTGATGAGATTGGCCAGGTCGCACTGCAAGACAGCCGTTTTCCCGGGTCCCCAGAGAGGCAGGAAATCAGTGGTTTCCACGCCGAAGGCAAGGGCTATTTCCTGAAACTGCTGGTAAAGCCGGAGCCAGGCTTCGTTAATCCTGGCTAGCGCCTGAACGAGAGAAGGTGAGTCTTCCGCCATTTCCAGGCAGACCCTTTCTGTGCCGAGAACTCCCGCCAGGCAGTCCAATCCGGGAGTTAAGGCCGGTCGCATCACGAAACATTTTCCTCTGAGCAACTGGCAGACCCGCCGGTAATATGTTTCCTGTTTCTTTAGAAGGGGATGCTGGTAGTCCGGGAACTTGCTGTTCAGTATCTCCTCTGAAGAACGAAGGTGCGGTTTCAACCAGACGGTCTCCCCGTAAATCATTTCCGCGGCAAAAAGACAGTCAGGCAGCAACACCCCGCAGTCAGTGGGAAAAACAGGAAGAGCGTCAGCCAGGTAGAAAGTGTTTTCTAATCGCCAAAAGTTTAAACGGATTAAGTACTCAGTATCAGCGAACCTTATTTCCGGCTCCTTTGGCTCTGGGAGAGTTGGCACTTTCTTTCGGGGAACAACTACCGAAAAGAGAACCCGGTCCAGTATTTCACCCTGCCAGAAGGCAAGATAGCGCTTCTTGACCTTTTCCCAGTCAGGTTTGAATTCCATAACTATCCTGTCACCAGGCCTGAGCAAGTCAGCGTTATTCTAAGCCTTTAAATTATTCCGGGTCAAAAGCGTGGTAAAATGCTCTTATCAAGAAGAGAAAGGTAGTGTCAAAAAAGGAACAAAAGAAGAATGAAAAGAAAGGGAACAAACTGGCTCACTCAGAATGCTCCGGCACAGACAAGGACTACGCCGAAATCGGTAGCTCGGCGAACTCGCTCGCCCGGTGGCGA
>JAKPFT010000068.1 GCA_029551285.1 bacterium
GACGCAATACCTTACTCGGCGGTGTCTGAGCTCGCCAGATGGCGAGCGAGTTCGCCGAGCAACCGATTTCGGCGTAGTCCTTGTCTGTGCCGGAGCACTTTGAGTGAGCCAGTTTGTTCCCTTTCTTTTCATCCTTCTTTCCTTTTTTGACACTACCTTTACTCATTCTTTGCCGCGGTAATTTCCAGCATCCTCAGGTCACGAGCGCATAAAGGTAAAATCAGGCTGTCGGGTGCAGACCAGTTTAGCCTTTCGCCGGTTAAAAGGTCCACCGCGGGTATCGTCGGGTTCACACCAGACTTTTGAGAAAACTTCACCTCAGCCATCTGCCAGGTGTCATTCCAGTTAAAGAGCACCAGCAGATTTTTCTGCCAACCGTAATGGAAAATGAACTTCACCGGCGCCGGGCTGACCGAAACAGGGCCACCCCTTTCCCAGTAATAAGCCACCCTCATCTTTTCCAGGGGGAATGAGAACCTCTTTTCCTGAATATATTTCACCAGTTCCGGATACCGACAATGAGCAGGCCATACTGTGCTGTCATGCACCAGGAAAAGTCCCATCATATCGTAAACAGAAGCCGGCGTAGGCGCGTAGCGGTCTTCAAGCTCCGGCAGAAGGTCCGGATAAAACCCAAACTGAAGGCCGGTATGCTGGGCCTGCATCTTTCCTTCAGATAACAACTCACTGTAGAATTCAAAAACCTTCTGGGGCCCGGAGCCATAGTTTTCTCCATCCCAGAAGGTATCCACAAAACCGATGAGGGGCACGGGAATCTGGTTGGAAGAATGCCAGCGAATGAAAGACTGGCCGTGGGCCTGGACAAAAATGTTGTATATCCGCTTCAACATATTTCTCATTGCCCAGATAGGCATCCGAGAAGCCCATTGGCCCCGATAGTTAATGTAGCCACAGCCGTGGTGACCATTAGAACACTGGTAAAGCGGCTGGTCAAGGTAGATTGCTCCCAGTCCTGTCTCCCTGACCAGTTTTGCTAACTCCCAGAGATAATAATCCTGGAAATCTGAAGCCGCACACAGAGTAGTCAAACCCTGGGGCTGGAACTTCTTCCCGAACCAGTTGCCGTCAGCGGTGTGCTTACCAGAAGGCAACTCCAGGGGCGCCTGAAGCGTCGTCCGGCGCCAGAGCGGTTCAAAAAGAACCATCTCTCTGTGTTTTAACCCGGGATTTTCTATCAATCCGAAGTAACCCTCATAAAACCGGTAAAGGCCGTGGAAGGTTATTGAGGAACAGGGCATCACTTCCTTTCCCTTCAACCTGGCTCGGGCTACATGCTGCCGGGCCTTTTCCGGTTGGGCGTGAAAAGGATAATACTGGCCATCTCCCCAGAACCAGCACCAGTCCAGACTTTCGTTCCAGGACCGCCTTCTGAAATCAGGCGCCCGGGGTTTAACCGGAGTGGCCCCAAAGCCAAAGACCAATCTAAGCGGTCGCTCCACCTTTAGCGGTTTATCTCCCAGCTTAACTGTAAAAAACCGTGTTTTGCCGCTGGCTGCGCTCAGGGACTGAATGGCTTTTTCATCTTTGAGAGGCCAGTTCTCCAGGCTCTCGGCAAACCAGGAAAAACCAGTCAGGTTGTCACCCAACCACACGATTTCCCGAAAGAAATCAAGCGAAAAACCCTTTTCCGGGACCAGCCCTGAGTCTGAAGCCGGCGTGTGACCGGAAATAGAGGCGTTCCAGTGATAAAAACGGCAGTATTCGGAAACCAGCGGAAAGACCAACCGCAGGCCAGTTAAAACGGCTGGCTTCCCCGGACAGGAAATGGTCAGTTCCGAACGACAGATACCGTCAAATTCGTAATCAGTGTTCATCTCTACCGCAAAGGGTCCAGCCTGAGCATTAGCTTTGACTGTTACCAGAGATTCGTTCGCCTGGTCTATCTTCACCTCAGCCTGGCTGACCCGGTATTCTCTCTTTTCCTGTTTTAACACCAGGCAGGGTGCTGCCTCTACCAGAACCTTATTCTGGCTGAGAATTCTTGCCGGCAAAAGTGAGTTCTCATACTGGTAGGTTCTGCCCCAGCACTGAAGACGCTGACCTTCCGCCTTCAGGGGAGACCACGGCGGCGGAACCTTATCGCTTAAGCCTATTCTGCTTTCCTTCCACTGGCTGGCTTTTAGAAGAGTTTCTCCCAGTTCTTCCGCCGACCACTTCCGATTATAGGCCTCCGCCTCTTTACCCGTCGCTGGAGTTGAAGCCGCTCTGGCCTCTTCCGCTTTCCTGGTAACTTTCGTTTCTCTCACGGTCACCGGCGCCGGAGGAAAAACAATGGTGTGGGCATAAAGACAGTTGTTGCCCTCAGTAACCAGTAAGACAACCCTTGCGGAAGTCAACCCGGAAGCATTTACCGAAAGACTCGCTTCCAGTTTCTGGTTGGGCTTCAGGTGAAGTCTAACAGTATCCTCCGTGCGAGGAAGAACATCGCTTGCTCCGTAAAGCTGAAGACGACCTACCAGTTCCCTGAGACGGCTGCTTCCGCTGGCAGATAAATCAACAGTAATGCTGTCCCCTTCCCTTCTTATTTTCCCTGGCCTGATAGTTAGAGCATCTTCCCCAAATTTGATCCGGCCGAAAGAGCCGGTATCGTTGTACCTCTGCGTCCAGCACCATCCGGCATCAGCCTCGGTGTTGACCAGATTAAAGCTCCAGACATCCCCGGCCGCAGGAAAAGGAGTGCCAAGCCCTGAAAATGGCGCTCTGAGCTCAGCCAGCCACTCATTATCTTTCACCGTTGTTTTCCAGTCCCAGCGACCGTTCCACCTGATATCCAGCGTTTTCAAATCAGCCTGGTCGCCAGCCGGATTACCCACTAACTGGCAGATTTCCGGAGTGCCGGTCAACGGCGGATAAATAAAGATTTCATAAGATTCCTCGCCCCAGAGCGGCATGTCAAAAAGACGCCAGGTGCGGTAATTGAGTCTCCCGGAATAAGGGGTGCGCACACAGAGATAAAGATTTTCCCGGTCATAACCCATCAGGGCTTCAATACTTTCTGTCTTAGCGCACCCGGGCCTGCCCCGGAGAGAACAAAAATCTCCCAGCCGGACCATCTTCTCCCATTCGCCGGCAGCAAGACAGCCATCAATCACTGGCGGCTTTTTCACCAGAGGCAGCGTCACTGTGTTGGGACTGATGTCAGGCACTCCCCGGTAAAGGGAACGATACCGGCTGCGCAGGTCAAAAGGAATCTCCTGGCTGACCGTGAGAGAACTGAACGCCGTGGGTCCGCCGAAAAGCACCAGTTCGTTGATTGTTCCGGAAGCAATTCTCACACCCTCTTTCTTTACGGGAAAACCGTCCACCTGGAGGAAGAAGTTTTCCCTTTCACAGACAAAACAAAGATAGTGCCACAGTGGCTGCTCATCTTTCATCCAGGACTGTTTCCCCCAAGAATAAACCGGATAACTCATCAGTTTTCCCTGGCTGTTTTTCAGAACAAGAAGATTGCCGGAAGGCGATGGCTCCACTTCCAGAGTGTAACTGGTGCCACCTATGGTGAAACGACTGACCGCCAGTGTCTGACCGGAAGGAAACTTCCAGTCCACCGGCCTGACCCAGAATTCCACGAAGGCCTTCTGGAGTTTTTCCGGCAACTGCCAGGTTAACCTGCCTCCTTCCGGCAGAACAATCGCCTGCTGATTTGCCAGCCTTCCGGCAATGAAACTTATTGCTTCCTTCTTGCTGACAGTGGCTGAAGCCGGCAGGCAGCTTAAAGGTTCATGAAGCAGCAGACCGGCTCCGAAAAGCTCACCGAGGCAAAAAAGAACGGCCAGGCCTGCTGAAACTTTTGCCATTTTCGTCTCTTTGCTCACCGGGCTATCCCGTGGTCAGAATTATTGCTACGGTGGCGCCAACTATCAACCCTGGAACTAACTGGAAACCAACTTTTTCACTTTCTGTCTGACAAACATTATGCCACAGAAGAAAAGATGTCAGAAAATTTGCGCCGTCATTATGGTATAATAAGACCCGAAAAGGGGGAAAAATGCGGGCAACAGCCTTTTCTACAAGCACGCTTTTTATTACCTTGTTTCTTCTAATATCCAGATGCCTGAATGTCTCTGGTGAGGATGTGAACAAACCGCAGCGCCGGCCCCGGTTTATCATTCCTTACTTCAAAACTCCGCCGGTGCTTGACGGCATCATCCACGAAGAAGAATGGCCAGGGATAAAAATTAAGGGGCTCATCTCCCAGAGAAGAAGCAACAAACTGGAGTTCCGGGACGTAGAAGCCTGGCTGGGCTGGGATGAGCAAAACCTCTATATCGCGGTCAAGTCTGTTTACCACCCAGAAGCCGGACTGATTAACATAGCTCAACCCATGCCGGACGAGACAGACGCTTCTTTTAAGGGTGGAGATGACACCTTAGAGTTCTTTTTTGCGCCGGATGCTTCCCTGGAGGAAAACAATCTAAGAACAGACAGGGTTTACCAGATCATCATGAACGCCAATCAGGCCATTTACGACATTATGACTGACACCCGCCAGGGTACTTTTCAGACCTCCTGGCGGGTAAAGCAACGTTCTGCCCATACTGTTAAGGATGGATACTGGCAGACCGAAATAGCCTTCGCACTTTCTTCCTTTGAAATCAAAAACCTGGAAAACTGGTGGGGCTTCCGCATCTGCCGCAACTTTAAAAACCCATGGGACCAGTCTCGCCTCGGAATAAATGTCATCGCCTTTGCCAGCCCCGAGACCATGCCGCTGATGAAACTTTCCCGGAAAGCGCCGGTTATCAAGCACCATACCGTTTATGACCAACAGAGCAAAAGGGTTAACCTGCACCTTACTCTGGAAAATACCACCCCTCAAGCCATACCGGTCAGGGCGGTTCTGGCTCACAATGCCCTGAACCAGCCCAGGTATGACAGGAAAGCGGAATTCCTGTTTCAACCTGGGCAGAAGGAAGAGATGGTCTATCAGGTACCAATCTCTGACCCTCAGGGTTACACTGGAGTTTCTGTGGTGGAAGTTACCTCTCCTGATGGCCAGATAATCTATTATCAGCGCGACTTTCTCTGGGACGCAGTGGCTGAAGAAAAAATCTGGACACCGGTTCCCCGGGCAGATATCAAAGCAGTAAGGCTCAACCTGGCGTACTACCCCAGCCTCAACAAACTGGCTGTTCTGGCCTCCTTTCAGGACCTGGCAGGAAAAGAGGCAGTTCGGGAAGCCCGGATTGAGGTCGTCCCGGCAGGCAAAAACAAGGTGCTTGCGAGAAAAAAGGTTACCACCTTTACCAACTTCACTGTGGAAACAGTGTTAACTTTGCCTTCGGGGATGAAAGGAGAATATGAAGTCCGTCTCTACCTTTCCGGGGGAAGTGGCGTTCCCGGTCAGCCTGTCGTGGAAAGATTTGAGAGAGACCGCTTTGTCTGGGAAGGTAACCGCATCGGTATTACTGAGGTGGTCATCCCACCATTTAAACCCATCGTGGTTGCCCCTGGCCAGAAAACGGCCACGGTTGTCTTACGAAAATATACCTTTTCCCCGCTGGGTCTGTGGCAGCAGGTGGAGGCTGATGGCCAGGACTTACTGAGTGAACCGATGGATTTAGAATTAATCCAGCAGGGAAAAGTCCAGCCGGTTTCCGGAAAAGGGGTCCGCTTCACCAGGGTCAAACCAGGCCTCGTTTGCGGCCAGGCTGATTTTTCCGCCGGAGAACTTTTCGGGAAGACCCTTTTCCAGCTGGAATATGATGGCCTGATGAAGGTCACCGTTAACCTTAACCAAAAAGGAAAGACGCTCATAGACAGACTTTCTCTGGTTATTCCCCTCAAAGCGCGGCGAGCCAGGCTGATGCACGTCTGCGGGGATGGCCTCAGATTTAACTACGGCGGGGTTGTCCCGGCAGGCCAGGGAATTGTCTGGGAAAGTAAGAACGCTTCCCGGAATCTACTGCTGGGCACCTTTATTCCCTACGTCTGGTTTGGCGAGGAAAGACGCGGGCTGTGCTGGTTTGCAGAGAATGACCGCGGCTGGATTCTGGATGACAGAAAGTCAGCCCTCACCATGGAGAGAAGCGGCGAAACTGTGGCGTTGAAAGTTCACCTGATAAACAAACCGGCCACCTTAACCCAGCCTGTTCAGATAGTCTTCGGAGTGATGGCCTCGCCGGCCAAGCCAATGCCGGAAAATCCACCCTGGCAGAAAACAACCTTCAACGGTCCCTCCGAATATCCGGTGCGCGTTCATGGTTCCAGTTTCTACTGGAACGGCCAGATGTATGCTAACTTCCCTCATAACCGAGATTTTGAGACCATTCGCCGGGTGGCCCAGGCCAACAAAGAAGGGAAATCCGATAAGGAATACTGTCAGCGATTGATTAACGCCTGGTCAGAGGAAACCCACGACATTTCCTTTGAGAGTCACAGAGCCCACATCAATAGCGGCCTCAGCCCTGGAAATTATAAGGGAGTGATTCCCTACACCAATGTGAGGGGCGACCTGACCTGGATTCCAGAGTGGAGGACATACCAGGACGAATGGTCCTACCTGATGTTCCGGCAGCGAACCACTGACAGGATGAGGAAGAAAGGAAGTATTGACTTCAGCATCATCCCGGTACCGTCCCGCCAGGACTTCCTCCTTTACTACTATCAGAAGTTCTTTGAAAACGGGTTTGACGGCATCTACTGGGACAATATCTATCTTCAGTCATCCTATAACCTCTTTTTCGGCCCGGTTTACCAGCGGGTTGATGGCCAGAAACAACCCTATGTGGACATCTTCCACTGCCGGGAATTAGTAAAAAGAACCATGGTGCTGAGCCATCAACAGGGTAAGCCCAATCTCTCCATGGTCCACATGACCAATGCCAATCTGCTGCCCATCTTCAGTTTTGCCGGTTCCCTCTTAGGATGGGAGTGGAAGTACGGACTGACAGATTTCCAGGACAGATTTTCCCCGGAATATATCCGGGCTGTAAATCTGCCTTTTAACAGTGGCTGCATCCCTGTGCAGTTAAGCGGAATTCACGGTGAAGGCACCCAGGAAGTGAAAGACTGGTGTGCCAGAACCAGGGCTGCGGTAACCCTGGTTCACGAACTCCACGTGTGGAACCCTGATAAACTGCTCACTTCTATCTGGGAGATGCTCTGGAAGATGGGCTATGGTACGGGCCGTGTCAAAACCTACCGTTACTGGGAAGAACCTGCCCTGCTGCTCCCGAACAAGAACGACCTGCTCTGGATTGTCCACAGCGAACGAGAAAAAGCCGTGGCGATTTTCTGCGATTACGGTCAGGGCGGACCGGCCGTTGTCAGGATAGATACTGGCTGCCTTGGCTTTAAACCAGCCCTGGCCCTTGACTGGGAGACGAACCAGCCACTCAGTCTGAAAGGCGAGGTCCTTTCTTTCCCTTACAGGAAACACGACCTGAAGGTTATCATCCTCCAGAAATAAACCCATGAAATATCTCAGGGTCTTAGTGGAAACCGAGACAAAAGTTCATTACGCAGTCCTGAAGAATGAGACAGTGCACCTGCTTGACAGGAGCCCGCTTCATCCGGCGAAAGAAACCGGAAAGCAGGTTCCCCTGAATAAGGTGCGAAGATTTCTGCCTCCGGTGGAACCGCCTAACATTATTGCCCTCGGCTTAAACTACCGGGACCACGCCCGGGAAAGCGGTCAGCCCTTACCGGAAGCACCGGTGATTTTTCTTAAAGCCACCTCCAGCCTTACCGGCCATCTTTCTCCCATCGTGCTGCCGGCAGTGGCACCATCAGCCGTGGATTACGAAGCCGAACTGGTAGTCGTCATTGGCCGAAAAGCCAGAAATGTCTCTGAGGAAGAGGCCAGAAACTACATCTTTGGCTATACCTGCGGCAACGATGTCAGTGCCAGAGACTGCCAGTTAAAAATAGACCGTCAGTGGGCCAGAGGAAAATCCTTTGATACCTTCGCGGCCATTGGACCATGGATTGAAACTGAGTTAGAACCATCCCGGCTGAAAATCAGACTTCTTCTCAACGGAGCGGTTATGCAGGATAGTTCAACGGCTGACATGATTTTTAACGTCCCCCGCATCGTGAGTTATCTTTCCCGACAGATGACTCTTTTACCCGGAACCATCATTATGACCGGAACGCCTTCCGGCGTTGGCTTTGCCCGAAAGCCTCCGGTCTTTTTGAAACCCGGTGATGTCGTAGAGGTTGACATCCAGGGTATCGGAGTTCTAAAAAACTATGTGACTTCTGAAAATGAACAAGAACTGGATAGACCCTGACTTTCTTCAGCAGCAAGGAGAGTGGTTTGCGGCTGGCTTTTTTGAAAAAGAGCAGGCTTCACCTTTCCGACGGATAAGCCTGGCCATCAGACGGCAACTGGAAAAGGCTTTTCTGCCTGAGTACAACGGCCAGGAAATTTACCCCAGCGGTGTAAACACTTTCTGGAGGACTAAAAACAACATTCTTACCTTTCACTATGCTTACACACTTTCTTACGACCGCAACCGTCTTGCCGCCTTGATTGAGACAGCCACTTCCTGCGTGGAGCGAAACCAGTGGCTCAGCCTTCGGCAGGCCCTTGATGCTTATCCCATGTATTCCCACCAGTTGATTTCACCAGCATACACGGTGGGTGGTCGCGGCTGGACCCATTCCATCCCGGATTACGGAACCGTACTCAGACAGGGGCTGGCCAGTTACCACGGACAACTGAAACTCATTTCCCGGCAGTGGCCCGATAACTCAGCCCGTCAGGACCTAACGGCGGGTCTGGATGATGTCCTGAAGGGAATAAAATGCCTCCATTTCCGCCTCAATCAAAAACTCCCGAGAAATTCACCCCTGGCCCGGGATTTCCAGATTGTCCCCTGGCGTCCTGCGAGAAGTTTCCGGCAGGCTCTGCTGGCCACTAACTTCATTTTCTACCTGGACGGGTGTGACAGTCTGGGCCGGTTTGATGTAGAACTTGGCCCCTATTGCGAGCAGGACCTGAAGGCCGGCCTTATTACGGAGAAAGAAGCCGTTGCCTGGGTCGCTGCCCTCTGGAAAAACTTTGACGCTAACTCCGGATGGAACGTGGCCCTGGGCGGTACATTGCCTGACCAGCGAGCAGCCTACAACCGGCTAACCATGGTCTGTTTGAAGGCTATCAGAAAAATGAGAAGACCAAACTTAGCCCTCCGCGTCAGGAAGGATATGCCGGAAAAGTACTTCAACCAGGCGCTTGCGGCTATAGCCAGCGGATGCGGTCAGCCGGCCTTTTACCATGAGGAGGCTTATCTGCAGGCACTGCAGGAAAACCATCTCAACATCAATTTTAAGGACCTGAGCCACTACGCCTTTGGGGGTTGTACGGAAACGATGATGCACGGTATGTCCAATGTTGGTTCTCTTGATGGCGGCCTAAACCTGCCAGGCATTATGAGTAAAACGCTGCAACGATGCCTGCCCGGGGCCACTTCCTTTAAAGAAATACTGGAGGCACTTAAACAGGATATCAGTCAGAATGTTTCCCACCTCACCACCCAGGTCAATCATGACCAGGAACAGAAGGCAAAGTATCGTCCGCAACCCATCCGCACGCTTTTGGTCAGGGATTGCCTGACCGCTGGCCGGGAATTCAACCAGGGCGGCGCCCGTTACAACTGGAGCGTGATTAACGTTGGTGGTCTGGCTAATGTAGCCGACTCTTTAGCCGCACTGAAAAAACTAATTTTTGAGGAAAAAGTTATTTCCCCGGCCAGGTTTCACCAGGCCCTGACCGATAATTTCCAGGGATGGGCTCAGTTGCTGAAGGAAATAAAGCGCTGTCCCAGGTACGGCAATGATGAAGACCAGGCAGATTCCCTGGCCTGCGAGATAGCCAGCCATGTTTTCCGGGAACTGACCCGGTACGCCTGCTGGCGGGGTGGACGGTTCCTGCCTGGCTGCCTGATGTTCGTTACCTACGTGGGTGCCGGCGAGAATGTCCCAGCAACACCTGATGGCCGCCTGAAGGACCAGCCGATTGCTGATTCTATCGGGCCCTATTTTGGTCGGGAAAAGAAAGGTCCGACCGCTATGTTGAAATCCGTGGCTAAATTAAACCAGAAGATGGCTGCCGGTACCCTGGTGTTAAACATCAGGCTGGCGGCAAGTTTCTTCTCCACTGCGACAGGCCGCCAGGCAGTCAAGAACCTCATCAGGACCTACTTTTCTCTCGGCGGCATGCAGGTCCAGGTAACCGTAGTTGACCAGGCCATCCTGAAAGAGGCTATGAAAAATCCTGAAAAGTATCAGGACTTAATTGTCCGGGTGGGCGGTTACTCTGAGTATTTCACCCGGCTGGACCGTGCTCTTCAGGAAACAATTGCGGCCAGAACAGAGTACAGCTGCCCATGACTGAACGACTGGCACGGCTCAAAGAGAGTGTCATGGCCAGACACGGTTCTTTCCTTCCTGACCAGAACCCCTTTCTCAGGGATGTCGCCCTCTGGCGTGCCTGGAAAGACGGGCTTTCCGTGGTCCAGATAAAGGCCTGCTGGCTCAAGGAACTGGTGGAAATCGCACCCGTAGCCATCTATCCCGGCTGGTCTTTGGTCGGAGAACATCTGCCTGGACTTCAGTTCGGTTTTCAATCAAAGAAGACCAGCCGAAAGGCCTCCCGCTACCTCAGAAAACTCGGGTTGCCTGCAACGGTAGTTAGAGAGGTCAGAGACTGCGTTTGCCGGTGGCTGAATGGTTTTCCCCTTTACGCGGTGGGAGAACTTGACCTGGAAAAAAGCAGGGGCGGTGGAGGCTGGGGTCAGGGCCGGGACCAGAAAGGGGTGACGGCGATGCTTAACTCCCTGGCCAGGCTTCCCCACCATCGGGCTGCTGGTGCTTCCGCCGCCATCATTGACCTTGACCCCAAGTTTCTCCACGGTCTGGAAGGGCTGGAAAGACTGGTGGCTTTGCTTCAGGCTTCAGTCAGGATGGGCGTGGGGCAACTTCAACTGAATGTAGTAACCGCGGAGAGACTCCGCCAGGCCCAGCAGGACCCGGAGCATCACGGTAACATTGCGGTTCGGGTTGCCGGCTATTCCCAGATGTTTAAATTAATTGATAAACCCATGCAGAACCACATCATCGCCAGAACCAAACACCAGAGTTAAACCTCTCCCTTCCCATGAAAACGAAAATCACTTCTAAGGAACTGGTGGCGCCGGTCTTCAACATCCAGCGCTTCTGCATTCATGACGGACCCGGGATAAGAACCACAGTTTTTCTCAAAGGTTGTAACCTGGCCTGCTACTGGTGTCACAATCCAGAGTCCAGACAGGCTGAGCCTCAGTTAATGTTTTACACTGACCGATGTCTTGGGTGCGCTGCCTGCGTGGCTGTCTGCCGGACAGGTGCCAGAAGAAAAGATGGCTCCAGAATAGTCTTTTCCCCAGAAGTCTGCCAGAGTTGTTTTGCCTGCGTGGCTGCCTGCCCGACCGGAGCGTTAGAAAGGTGCGGCCAGCAGATGACTGTCGCTGAAGTTTTTGAGGAAGTGGTCCGGGACAAACCCTTCTATGAAACTTCCGGTGGCGGGGTGACTGTTTCCGGGGGAGAACCCCTGCTTTACCCGGACTTTGTCCGGTCTCTTTTCCTTTGCCTGAAACAGGAAAAAATTACCACAGCCATAGAAACAGCCGGAGCCGTAAGTTGGAAAAACATCAAGACAGTTCTTCCCGTGACCGACCTTTTTCTTTATGACCTGAAGTCAGCCGGCGAAAAACTTTTTCGGAAGGCGACCGGCGGCCAGCTTCACCTGGTCCTGGAAAACCTGACTGAACTGTTAGATGCACGCACCAGGCTGATCATCCGCATCCCGGTGGTACCCGGTTTCAATGATTCGCCGTCGCAGCGGGACCTGATGGTCAAGCTTCTGAAGAAACTTCCCGGCAGGTTTGCCGTGGAACCGTTAAAGTACCACCAGATGGCTCAGGGAAAATATCGGGCGCTCTCTCTCCCGGCTCCCCGGCAGGAAATTTCAGCCCGACAGGCTGAAGCCGCTTACCGAGAAACAGTCGCGGCCTTCAGAAAGGCTGGCCTTCCCGTGCTGTCTGTGTAAATCCTATCTTTACTCAGCCTCAATGGTTAGAATTCGGTATTCGTGCCCGTTAATCCGGTAAGGACTGCTGATACGGAAAAGGCCGTTTTCAAAAACTGTTTCTACCGGCTGACCTGTTTCCAGGTCATAAATCTTTTTCACCTCAGGGATGGTCCTGCTACCCAGGAGTCTGGTCGCGTCAAAGGTGGTGTTAGCCAGGTACTGGTCCTGCTTTAAGGTGTTGAGAAAGACCACCACCGCCGCCTTTCTTTTTGCATTCTGATAAACGGAGGCGCAGATTCCTTTCCCGGAAGGCTGAACCATCTGTCCGGTCTGCCAGTATCCGGCAAAAAGGCAGTTAGCCGTATCAGCGTAGTCAAGCAAAAACTGCAATCGCCGCTTTATTTCTTCGCTGAAACGGGGAATATCGTGCACCAGGCAGATACCATCCACGCTCCGCTTGATTTTCCTGTCCAGTTCCGGGTCCTTCTTGCTTTCGTAACCGCGGAACCAGGGATAAGGAATCAAACAGGTGCTTTTGGTTCTGGTCATTGACCGGAACTCATCCAGGCCCATTGCTCCAGTGCCGTAATATCCTCGGCATCGGCATACCAGTCGTTCTCCACCATCCAGAAAACCTGGTTCCAGGGAATATCCACATGCATATTCATAATCCAGCACGGGGGCCGCATCAGTTCCCAGCCCATGACATTAAGCCTTTTGCACAGTTGGCGCCGGTAAATGAGGTTCCACTTCTCATCCATCCGCTGCAATTCCTCATCGTACTCCCGCACCGTTCCGATAGATGAGTTATCCCACCAGGTACCGTTGACCCCGCACTTTTCCACCAGCAACTTGTGATACCAGACAAAATTGTCGGTCTGGCTCTGCGTCCAGTTAACCCCGGTCGGCGTAAGCTGTTCATCTGTAGTCCACTGAATGGTTCCCTGGTAGTTCCAGCGGCCAGCATCGGTAGCCGCATTACGATTTGCCTTCCAGTTGCTTCGGCCCAGCCATTCTCCCCCAAAAGTCTTGAACTCTTCCGGTCCCATGCCAGTCATCCAGGTAGAACCGTAGAGAGCAATTCTGGCCCCTTCCTGAATCTGTTTCACATAGTGGCCAATCCACCACTTATACTCCTGTCCTTCCTTCTGGTCTCTTGGACCGTACAGCAGAAATCTTCTCAGGGCTTGGAAGTCTTCTTCCCGGTGTAAAGCATAACCATCCACCGAATCTCCCCAGTAGCGGTAACCCCGGGTATCGTGAGCCATGAAGTTCTCGGAAAGCCTTGTCCGGTACCGGGAGTCATTGGGTTTTACCGGCGCGGCCTGGAAGGCAAACTGCAGTTTTCGTGCGCCGGAAACAGATACTGGGCCGGCCAGCAACCTCACCCTGACCCTGACACTGCGGTCAGCCAGTCTTTCCACCAGCAGCATCGGTTGCTCGTCCTTTAACTCCCAGTTAGCATCGCTCCAGGCAAAAAACCACAGTCCCCTGTCTCCATTACCAACATAAGTAATCGGCACAAAAGATTTCCAGTCCTTGGTTTTCCTCTTGTATTTCAACAAAGATGTGCTCTGAAAGTGAACCCCTGTTTTCTCCGGGATAGCGCCAAAATAGTTTCCGTAGCGGCCATCTCCCATCCGCTGCACATACAGGGTATCCACCGGAAACGGCGGATTCCACCGGTCGCCGGCCGCGTCTCTCAATTGAATTACCAGGTCAAGCGCGTCCAAATTCAGCGGCGTGCGGGGACGCAGGAGTAGCTGCACCTGGTACCAGCCGTCATACTCAACCACAGCCATGACCTCAGCGGTTAAATCCTGTCCTTCCATAACCCCCTGGCAAATAGCCTGATGTTTAGCGCCGGCGATGGTGGCCTGGCCTGGTTTTAAGGTGACAGTTTTTCCGGCCTGGCTCAATTCTAACCTTATCGGTGCAGCCAGCAGCGGCTCTATCCGACCAAGGTTTCCCGTAGGTGGCGCGGCGCTTATTTGCTCCGGCAATCCTCCGCCGCCAACAGAATAGGTCCTTCCCCAGACAGAAACATTATTGCCCTTGACCTCCACCGGAGAAAAGGGAGGAATTACCTCGTCACTCAAACCAATAGTGTTTCGCTCCCACGGATAGTGCTTGCGCACAAAATCCGCTGTCTTCTCTGAAAGGACCTTCTTCCCGTCAGCATCTAACAGACGGATAATTCCCTGATACTCACCATCAGGAAGCTCCGGCAGTGAAAGCAGGGTTGAACCCGTCAGATTAGAGATTGTTCCAGTCCCCTGGGCCAGCGTCTCCCGGCCGCCCTTCTTTTTGACGGTCACCGAAAAACTCTTCGCTTCCAGGATAGACTGGGGCACACCGAAGAAATCAAGGTCAACCGCAACCTCGGCTTTATTGGAGTAAGGCAAATAGGCGAAACGGTACTCCCACTCTCCGCTTTGCGGCCGGCCAGCCAGCCACGGATTTAGATATTTAACCCGAAAGTCTTCATCAAACTTAACAAAGGGTGACCGGTTCCGGTAAAGGGTGTAGGTCTTTCCTCCGTCCTTGTAGGTAGCCACGATCTCAAAATAGTTGCGTTTCTTTGCCTGCGGGTCAACGGGACTTACCGGCAGGTCCTTAGCCACCCAGTTCAGCGTCCTGGTCTCTCCCCGGGTAACACTGGCCGTCTGCTTGTTCTGATAAATTACCTTGCCCTCAGCGTTCTCCACGATAACTTCCACTTCCACCGTGACCGGCGTTTCCCTGACCCCGGTGACCGCCACGACCGTATTTAGCTGGCCAGCCATAACTTCGCCCAGGCGCTGAAACTGGAAAATCGGCGCACCACTATCAAAGGAAACTTCGGCAAAACGGTCCCAGGAAAGCCAGGCGGCATTAACCCAGCCAGCGAAGTAGATTCCACCGCAGAAGTCGGTCCTCACCAGTTGCACCACCAGACTGCGGCCTTCCAGTTTCGGTATCTTCAGTCTGGCAATCTCCACCGACATCTCCAGGTCCCAGTATTCCGGGCTGACGCTGCACTTCGTTTCCCCGCCAGTGGACCACAGCTCCTCTGTCCCCGGTGTTCCGTTGAAAAGATACTGGTCAATCATGGCCGCCTTGGGATTGACCATCATCTTGAAAAATCCTACTCCTGGTCTGGTAGCCTTATCCCGGTCAAAGGGACACAGTTGAATTTCCACATGGTCTTCAAAAAGGACTCCGATGTCGTCATCCTCTTTAACCCTGGCCACCGGATAAGTTCCCTTCGGATTGGGCGAGCGCATCGCGAGATAAAGGTAAGTATCGTCGTAACCAAGGTACCAGACTACCTGCTGAACTTCCGGGACCAAACTTTCCGTGGAACCTGGTCCGCCAGCGGAAAAACCGGTGACGGCCGCGGCGGCGGCCCATTCACCTAACTGGATTTTCCCGTCAATGGTGGGTGGCCTGGAAAGTTTTGGCACCCGCAGCACTGGATAGTTAAACTCCGCCGCTGTCGCGTAGTGACACAACAAACCTTCTGCCAGAACAGCCATAACCGCCACCCACAAATAATTTTTTCTGGTCATTTCTCTCCTTATGTAGTAATAGCCACATTTTTGCATTTTTAAGTGGGCCATCTTCAAACATAAACCGTAATAATTTTAACACATTTTCGCTTTTGCCCAGCGCCGGGGAGGTGGTTGTTTTCTCAGACCCTGAAAAACGGGTATAATATTTTTAAGAAAATTGCAGGAGGTAAACATGCGATACGAAGAAATAGGACGGTCAGGGCTGAAAGCCTCTGTCATCGGCTTTGGTGCCTGGGCGATTGGTGGCTGGACCTGGGGAGGCGCTGACGAGGACCAGGCCATCAAAGCCATCCAGACTGCCCTGGATTATGGCATTAATTTTTTTGATACGGCGCCGGTGTATGGTTTTGGCCGTTCTGAAGAAACTCTGGGCAAAGCGCTGAAAGGGAAACGAGAGAAAGTTATCATTGCCACCAAGTGCGGACTGGTCTGGGACCGAAAAGGTGGGGAACTTCACTTCCGCTCCACCGAGGAAACCATTACTGACAGCGGAAACATAGAGGTTTACAAGAATCTTTCGCCCTCTTCCCTTCGGCTTGAGATTGAACAGAGTTTAAGAAGACTGGGCACTGACTACATTGACCTTTATCAGACCCACTGGCCTGATAAGTTGACACCCATTGAGGAAACTATGGCGGAACTTCTCCGGTTGAAGCAGGAGGGAAAAATCCGCGCCATCGGTGTTTCCAATGTTACCGTGGAGCAACTAAACGCTTACCAAAAAGCAGGACCACTGGATAGTGACCAGGAAAAGTTCAGCCTGCTGGACCGGGAAGTCAGGAAGACCAACCTGGCCTGGTGCAGCCAGCACGGGGTTTCTTTTCTGGCTTATTCACCCTTAGCCCAGGGCTTGCTCACCGGGAAAATAAACCTTGACCGGGAGTTCCCGCCTGGTGACCTGCGGTCAAAAAAACCCCGTTTTCTCCTGGAAAACCGGGCCAGAATTATCTCCTTCCTGGGAGAGATACAACCGGTGGCTGAAACTCACGGACTCACCTACGGGCAATTAGCCATTGCCTGGGTCATTAATTCTGGCCGCCGCCTCCACGCTCTGGTCGGTGCCAGAAATCCCCAGCAGGTTATGGAAAACGTTGCGGCGGCCGATGTCCGTTTAACGGCCGACGAGATGGCCGCCATTGAAGAAGCCCTGGTCCGTTATGCGACCGGCATTATCTGAAAACTTACCTTTTCTGCCTCCTGACTTCTTCAATAAAGGTCAAAATATTCTCCAGGGGCACGTCGCTTTCCACAGCATGGGCCGGCGCGAAGATATAACTTCCTTCCCGGCCCAGTTCCAGCAGACGCCGGCTGGCCTGGCGTACCTGCTCGGAAGAAGCGTATGGCAACAGTTTCTGGGTGGAAAGACCGCCGAAAAAAGAAAGGCGGCCCCGATACCGGGTTAAAAGTGCTTCCACATCCATCACCTCTGGCTGGAACGGATTAAAGCAATTCACGCCAATCCCTATCAGGTCGTCAAAAAGTTCATCAACATCCCCGCAGGAATGTATGAAGACATACCGACCTTCCCGATGGACTGCCGCATACATCCGTTTCAGCACCGGGTAGATAAATTCCTTCCAGAGGCGCGGCCCCATCTGTAATCCCCGCTGCTGACCCCAGTCGTCTCCGAAGTAGATAGCGTCAATTTCAAAAGAGCAGGCGCGTCTTAACTGGGCGATATTGTATTCCGCGATGGACTCAAACAGTTCCCGGACAAAGTCAGGATGCTGGTAGAAATCAGTGAGCAGATTTTCCATCCCGCGCATGGTCCAGGCCCGTTCGTAAAGGGAAAAACCGATACAGAAAACCCGGAAACACTCAGGTTGACCCGCTATCCTGTCGGGAATATCCTGAAAAAACCTTTCCTCAGTTGGGTCTGGCCAGACATAGCCTTTCAGACTTGGCTCCGGCAGAACTGTCTGACACACAATGCCGATATCCCGGTCAACACTTCTGTCCCAGACCACACCAAAGACGTCGCGGTAGAGATGCTCACCGATTTTTTCAAAAAACCCGATTTCATTGCCCAGGCTAAGCAGGTGATTGTCCAGAAAAGATTCTATCTCCTGTTTGCCCAGATAAGCCTGGAGTTTTTCCCTAACTTCCTGAGTAAAACTGAAAGACCAGGGTACATAGGGAGGTCTGTATCCTTCAACAACCTGCCGCACCACTTCTCTTTTCGTCATCGTTCAGCCTTGCCTGCCTCTTCGGGTAAACTCAAACCCGGACCAGAAAAGTCCTGAGGCAAAAAAATATTTTGTCCTTCCGGCAACGGCCTGAGGTGGACCAAGCGGTAGCCGGACAGAAGACCAGCCTGGATTTTACCTTTTTGACTGCAGATAAAATTATCCCTGAAGTGCCTGATAGCCTCCGGATTGGTGAAAAGAATGCGGCCACCGGCCTGAAGGAAATTGCCCTGAAAAATATAGCCAGAGCATTTCGGAAAGGAAAGCCTCATTTCCCTCCGGTTAAGAAAAATGTTTCCTGAGAGACGGTTGCCGACGGCCATGTGATTGTGCGAGGGATAGTCCACATCAATCGCTAAATTATTTTCCACCAGACAACCCTTGGCCTGCTCATCCAGATAATAGGCACTGGCCCCCGGCGGTGGACCACCCTTCATCTGAGAAACATAATTACCCCTGACACTTACCCGTTGAGCAAAAGTCACATAAATAGCCGCGCCATCAGTTAAGCCGGTGACAGCTCTTTTAATGACATTGCCGGCCACCAGATGGCCGTCCTGACTGCAGGCAATGGCCGTGTAAGGGGTATCTGCCAGGCGATTGCCAACAACCTTGTGGCGGTAGCCGCTTAGCCACAGGCCAATGGCGCTGCGGTAGGCCTGGCCGATGCGGAAAATTTCGTTCTTCCGGATTTCATTATCTCTTCCGGAAAGAACCACACCACCAGCGCCTGTCAGCCAGAAACGACAGTTTTCCACGGTTGTTTCATCTGCCTGGCCGCGGATTGCCTGGCCGCCGACGCTGTGGATGTGAAGTTCCGAAAAATGACACCGCCGGACGTTATCCAGCTCTATCGCTCCCGGATATTCTCTGGCTCCAAAGCCTCCGGCCTTAAGGGGACTGCCGGTGGCAGTTAAGGATAAGTTTTGGAAGACAATTTCTTCCACTGGTTGTTTTTCCTCCCCCTGGAAAGATACGATGGTATCAAGCAGGGGCGCCAGAACTTCAATCGCGTCCGCTTTTTCGTGTTGCCGGGGCCAGTAAACGAGTTGACCGCTCTTCCTGTTCAGATACCACTGTCCTGGTCTTCTCAAGCCTTCCCGAATATTCCAGATGGCATACTTTCTGACCCCAAAAGCACCGGCGGGATGACCGGCCGGGTTGGAAAAAAATATCCTCCTCCGGCTATCATCGTGGCGGCGCACACCCACCAGCGACTCATCCCAGAGATGCACCAGCGTGATTTCTGCGCTGGCCGGGTCAAACCACCTGCCCGGGTCACCCTTTCGGTAAACCAGACTGCCCAGTTCCTCTGCAGTCGGTTTTCTTTCCCAGCCGCCTCCACTGGTGGACATCCACCTGACATCAAAGACACTTTCGTGCTCAAAATAGCCCGTTTCTGGAAGCCGCGAACGGGCTGCCGCAGAACCGTTAACATAAAGGTGCCGGAAAAACCATTTCCCGCTGGCCACCTCCGCCAGGTAGGCCGCCAGAAAATTCTTACCCTGCCGGTGCCATCCGGTGATGAGACTGGCCCCGATCAACTGGGTTTTTTCCGGGCCGCTACCTTCAAAAATTAGACCATTATCCGCCGCAGTTAGAATGATGGGCCACTCCAGAAAATATCTTCCAGCAGGCAGTTTCACTCGCTTTTTGCCAGCAGGCAGGCTGCGGCTCTCGCTCAGTCGCCTGAAAATTTCTTCTCCGGAGAAGACAGGTAATCTTTCCATCTTTCCATCTTTCCGCTTTCTTTACGGTCTTATTCTGAAGTAATCGCCGCCGGCTGTCAAACTGAAGACCGCCAGTGTGGTATAATTAACTGTTAAACTTTGAAATTTGCGGAAATTCGCGGAGGCTTCTATGGCGGAAAAGAAAAGCACAGCCATTTCTCCAACCAGGGCGCAGGACTATCCGGAATGGTACCAGCAGGTGATTAAGGCCGCTGACCTGGCCGAAAATTCACCGGTGCGCGGCTGCATGGTAATTAAACCCTGGGGCTACAGTCTCTGGGAAAACATCCAGCAGGTGCTGGACGAGAAGTTCAAAGCCACCGGTCACCGAAACGCTTACTTCCCGCTGTTTATTCCGCTCAGTTTTCTCCAGAAGGAGGCTGAGCATGTTCAGGGCTTTGCCAAGGAGTGCGCAGTCGTTACCCACCACCGTCTGGAAGCAGGCGAGGATGGACGGCTGAAACCTTCCGGGGAACTGGAAGAACCGCTGGTGGTCAGACCGACTTCAGAGACAATCATTGGCGCCATGTTTGCCCAGTGGGTTCAATCCTACCGGGACCTGCCCCTGTTAATCAACCAGTGGGCTAACATTGTTCGCTGGGAAATGAGAACCAGGCTTTTTCTGAGGACAACTGAGTTTCTCTGGCAGGAAGGACACACCGTCCACGCCACGGCCGAAGAAGCCATGGAAGAAACCATGAAAATGCTGGACCTTTATGCCTGGTTTGCCAGAGAGTACCTGGCCATTCCGGTAATCAAGGGCGAAAAAACTCCGGAAGAAAGGTTTCCCGGCGCTGTCTCCACCTATTCCATTGAAGCGATGATGCAGGACCGGAAGGCTCTCCAGGCCGGCACTTCCCATTTTCTCGGCCAGAATTTCGCCCGCGCTTCAGGCATCAGGTTTCTTGACGAAAAAGGACAACTGCAGTACGCCTGGACAACTTCCTGGGGCGTTTCCACCAGACTGATTGGCGCTCTGGTCATGGCTCACGGTGACGACCACGGTCTGGTTCTTCCGCCGAAACTGGCACCAGCCCAGATAGTAATCCTGCCGGTTATTCATCAGGAGAAAAGCCGCACCAGCGTGCTGGAATACTGCCACCGGCTCAAAGAAGACCTTGAAGCGCTTCATTACGCTGGCCGGCCGGTGCGCGTGGAACTGGATACTTCTGAGGTCCGCGGCGGGGAAAAAGTCTGGAAGTGGATTAAGAAAGGAGTGCCGGTCTGGCTGGAGATTGGTCCCAGAGAGGTAAGCAGCCAGTCGGTTTTCCTCGGCCGCCGGGATGCCGTGGAAGCCAGAAGGTACACCCGGACCCGGCACGAGTTTCTCTCAACAGCGCCTTCTCTTCTGGAAGAAATTCAGCAAAACCTTTACCGGCGGGCTCTGCAATTGAGAGAGGAAAACACAGTCCGGATTGACTCCCGGAAGGATTTTTACGACTTTTTTACCCCGGGGAATCAGGATAATCCAGAAATTCACGGCGGTTTTGCCCTCTGCCACTGGGCCGGCAATCAGGAGGTGGCTGACCGGATAAAAGAGGACCTGGGCGTCAGCATCAGGTGCGTGCCTCTGGAAGATAAACCTGAGCCGGGTAAATGTATTTTTACCGGACAACTCAGTCGGCAGCAGGTTATCTTTGCCAGAGCCTACTGAAGGAGTGCTTATGGGAAAAGTGAGAGCAGGTATTATCGGCTGTGGCAAGTTTGCTCAGGCTCAGCATTTGCCCAACTGCCAGCGCGCTGAAAACATTGAGTTATACTACTGCTCCTCACGGAGTGAGGCTGGCCGGAAAGCAGCGGAAAGTTTTGGGGCAAAGAAAATTTCTTCTGATTACCGCGATTTGTTGCGCGACCCCGGCGTGGACATGGTAATCCTGAGCGTTCCGCACCAGCAACACCAGTTTTTCATCCAGGAAACGCTGGCGGCGGGCAAGCACCTGCTGTGTGAAAAGCCGATGACCATGACCCTGCCGGAAGCCTACCAGGTCATCCGGCTGGTTCAGGAAAAGGGCGTAAAACTTTGCGTGGATTACAACCGTCGCTTCAGTCCCTCCATGGTAGAACTGAAGGCCAGCTTTTTACGGAACCGCCGTCAACCTTCAGGTAAACCCCGCGTCTATGTCCAGGAAGCTAAAAGGAGACGCTGGCCAGAAGAGGAGCAGACGGTTATGGTAGTTCGCATCAACGATGAAAGCCTCACCTACGGCGGCGTCCACATCGACTGGCAGGAAGGCGGCGGCCAGATTATCGGAGAGGGCTGCCACTGGCTGGACTTGATGCCCTGGCTCATAGAGGAAAGGCCGGTGGAAATAGTCGCTACCGGGAGTACCCGCCTCAACTACATTGTCAACCTGAAATTTGAAAGTGGTTCTCTGGGCTGCCTGATTTTCAGCGCCAGCGGCACTTTTGAGTACCCCAAGGAACTGATTGAAATCCAGGACCACGGGAAAATCTTCCGCAGCGAGTGCTTTGTGGAAAACCAGTACTTCGGTCGGGGGGAAAGAACAATTAAGAAGTTTCCCCTGCAGTTTGATTACTTTCCGGAAATAGGTCAGGAAGGAGGTCTTTCGGGATATTTGAAGAAGATTGACGCCATGGGCAGGGAATATGAGCAAACCGGCCAGTTCCGGTATGTTTTCCCGGACAAAGGCCACTTCAACCTTCTGACTTCTTTCGCCGAGGCTATCTTGAAGGACCAGCCGTCGCCGGTGGATGAGTTAGCCGGCATGAGAGCCACCTACCTTTGCTTGCGGGCGATGGATTCCATCAGACTGGGCAAAGTTCTTCCGGTCAATCTTGAAGACTGGGACATGTATGTCCACAGTTGACCGGGATTAACGTCTATTCCGGAACAAACATCTGGGTGTCGGAGAGGTCCTCTCTGACCACGGCGTGGTGGTCCAGCCGAAAAGCATGAAGGTAGCAACGCCAGCGCACATCTTGATTGAGAATTTCAAAAAGTTGCTGCCGGAGTTCCTTCACCAGGCTGGCAAGTCCTGGTTCCCTGATAAGGTTTCTATTCTCCGGGTCGTTCAAATCGTAGAATTCGTCGATTTCCGAACAGAGGTTATAAACATAGCGGTAGTGTCTTCCGGCGTCCAGGAAGTAATTAAGAGCCACGGCCGGGTTGGCCGTCACATGCCAGCCACACTCAAAGAGAAAAGGCTTTCTCTTTGACCCGGGGTTTTTCGTCCGGTTAAGCAAACTTTCCCCGTCAAAGGAAGCGGCCGGCTGAATGCCGGCCAACTCCAGAATGGTGGGCGCCACATCCAGCAGGCACACCGGTTGAGCCACTGTTTCAGCAGCGTTCTGACCGGCAATTTTAAGCAGAAACGGCACCCGGGCAACCAGGGGATGTCCGTAAACACCTTTGTCTATCAAACCCTGCTCTAAGTTCATCTCGCCATGGTCAGCCGTCAGCAGAAAGACACTTTCCTGGTAAAGGTTTAATTTCTCCAGCCCCTCAATAAATTTCCCCAGTGCGGCATCAATTACTTCCATCTGCAACATGTTCGCTATCAGATAGTCAAAGGCAGTCTCCTGCTCGTACAGACCCCAGTTAAGCCGGTAGGTCTGGTAAATCTTTGGCTGGGGTTGGTCCCACTGGTAACCTGAGCTCACCCACTTCTGATAGGAGGAAGGCAAACTGACCTGCTGGCGCAGGTAACTTTCCCTTTCTTCCAGTCCGGCCGGGATAAAGAAAGGCTGGTGGGGAGCAAATAAATCCACCTGAAAATAAATCGGCTGGCCAGGCTTTCTTTTCGCCAGGAGTGTCTCCAGATGGTTGAGGGCACGGTTAACCAGGTAGTGGGGATAGGTGGCTTGCAAGGGAAAAGGTTGACCATCTTCCTGCTGCACCCAGCCTCCGTAAAAATTGCCCGGGCTTTTCCGGTCAGGCTTGAGGCCACGAATGGTCTTTTTCCAGACAGGCAACTTTACGCCGGCCCGTTTCAGATACCAGTGGTAGTCAGCGTCGTCCCAGACAGGCGGAGCCCAGCGGTTCCAGGGCGCACAGTTTTCTCCGAAGGTGCGGAGGAAAGCCTGGGTGCCTATATGGCTTTTACCGGCATGACCGGTAAGATATCCGGCAGCCTTCAGATATTCCGGAAAAATAACCTCTTCCGGGCGCAGTTCGGTTTCAAAACCGTCATGACTTCTCTCCTCATTAACCAGGATGTAGGGGTAACGACCGGTGAAGAAAGAGGCGCGACTGCCACTGCACAGAGGCGAGACAGAAAAAGCGTTGGCAAAAACGACCGAGGTTTTTTCCAGCCTTCTCCAGTGAGGAAGACTGATTCTGCTGAACAACTGGCCGGGCCGGTAAAAATCAGGCGGCACCATGTCCAAGGTGAAAACAAAAATGTCAGGTCTTTTCCTTTCAGCCACAGAGAAGGGATGACGCTTCCTCTTGCGGTCAATAAACTCCATCACTCACTCCACAATCAGAATTCGGAAGTCGTGCTCCTTCATCTTCAGGGTGAAGGGTCGCTGGTAAAGTTCTCCAAATTGATAGCCTGTTTCCTTAGTATAAACCAACGGCAGAGCAATACCGCTTTCTCCGTCGGTGATGCGGGAGACCTGCGTCAGGCCCAGTGCCTTAGCGTCAACCTTGAAACCTTCCACCACCCTTTCCGGCCCCCCATTGAAAACTATTACCGCCGCCTTCTTCGGTTTGGGAGGATTGCCCCCTTCTTCCCACGGTGGTGCCTGGCGGTGAACATAAACCGAGACCCAGACATCCGGAGTGGAAACAGTCACCGCCTTGTTTCTCCAGTAAGGGATGAACACCGGATTGCCGGAAAAAAAGGACACAGATTCTTCCAGCGCATCCATGAACTTTTTGAAGGCGGGATATTCATCGGCCCGCCAGACAGGCGGGGAACAATTACCGATATCGTGCAGCAGGCTCAAACCCCACCCTACCCGGCCACCGTAGGCAAACCGGCTGATGATGCCCTGTTTAGTCTTCACCAGGGCCCGGAAAACATCCACTCCGCTATTGTTGCCCAGTTTTTCAACATACTGGTTACCCTGGAATCTGTGGAAACTATTTTCAATGTGCCAGCCGATCTGGGTAAAGGAACAGAGGGGATGCATGTTAGAAATGTACAGGGGCGGACGACCCAACTGCCAGTGCATGACATTGAGTCTTTTCGTCTGTTCCCGCCAGGCAAAAAGGGTTGATTTCCCCTGTAACTGACCATCCTCCCGGCGGTAGGAGAGTCCCAGGGCTTCTGGACCACCGTACTCAATGGAGGAATTGTCCCACCAGGTGCCATTAACAAAAACCTTCTCCGCCAGGTTCTTGTGGTACCAGAGATGGTAGTCAATGAAACTTGGTGTATGATAAACTCCGCAGGGCGAAACATCATCTTCGGTCTGCCAGACAATTCCGGCATCACTAACTTTCCCTTTGAAGGAATTCTCCGGTTTCAGCAGACCCCGGTAGTTGTTCCGGCCTAACCACTCTCCAGCAAAGGTCTTGAACTCTCTGGAGATACCGGTCATCCGGCCGCTGCCGTAAAGCACCAGCGGCCGCTGTGGCTTCAGCAGCGGACGGCACCCGTGGGAACCTTCTGGCGGTGGCAGAACTCCTAAGTAGGTATCCCTGAGCCGACGATAATCTTCTTCAGAATAAAGTTCAAAGCCGTCCACACTGGCCCCGTACATTCGGTAACCTCTCTGGTCGTGAACATACTCTAAGCCGCCTGACATACCCCACGCTGTCAGCCGCCACTTTTCCGGCAAGGGTTTTACCGGAGTCGCCTGCAGTGCAAAAACAATCTGACGGGGCTTCTCCAGGGTGGTCTTATGATTAATCAACCGGAACCGCAGTGAAGGCTTGCCCTGAATTCTTTCGGCCAAAATGGCCGAAATGCGGTCATCAAGAAGCCAGCCTTCGTCTGATTCCCCGAAATACCAGAGTCCCCAGTCACCGGTACCGATAAAACAGGCTGGCGCCCAGGTGCCCAAAAGACCGGGAGCCGGATTCAACTGCAGGCTCTCCCAGACAGTCCCTTCACCTGGCGGAAAGGCACCAAAGTAGCCCTCCTCCACAGTATCCCCGCGCATCACCACCAGGGTATCAGCGCCTGGTACTGTCCAGTTCATGGCAAGTTCCTCCACCATGACCGGCCTTTCGGGGATTAGATTAAGCTTCACCAGATACCAGCCATCGTATTCCAGCGAAACTTCGGTGAGAACCTTCACCGGCCCCAGGCTGCCCTGACCGACAAAATTAGCCCTGGTGGCGCGGGTTTCCAGAAGTTTCAATTCTTCCCCGGTTAACTGATATCTTTTTCCCTCAGCGTCAAGCCAGAGCGAAAGTGGTTCGCCCCCGAAAAGGTCAAAACCAGAACCAGGTTTTTTTTCCTCTCCGCCAATCAGAATTTTTTCCGGCAGCCCGTGCTTTGCCAGTACATACTTTCTATTCCAGCAGGTAACAGCATTGTCCCTGGCCTCCACCGGAATAAACGGCGGGATGACCAGGTCCTCCAGGCCAATCTGATTGTGCTCCCAGATCCATTTCTCCCGGACAAATTCCACCTGCTTTTCGGAAATGACCTTGTTGTTCCTGTCAAACAGAGAGAGTAAAGCCAGATATTTTCCAGGTGCCAGTTCTGGAATCTTCGCCAGAGCGTGTCCGGAGAGGTCTTTCTCAATCTTTCCTTCCAGGGTGGCAATAACCTTCCTCTCCTCACCCTGAAGCCTGACCGAAAACCGCTGTGCCTTCTGAATCTCTGCAGGTACGCCAAAAAGGTCTAAGTCAATCCAGACCTCAAACTGGGACAGATACGGGTAGTGGGCAATGTGGAAGGCGTACTCACCCGCTGTCTCCCGTCGTTCCTGCCATGGTTTAATAAATTTGTCCCAGTAGGACTGAGTCATGCGGATTACCGGAATTTTAGCCTGGTAGATGAGGCTGGCTGGTTTTTTCTGGTCTTTCTCCTCACGACTGACGGCGGTAATCACAAAGTGGTTCTGCAGGTATTGACCCTGGCTATTTTTTTCCGGAGAAAGCGACAGGTTTGTCTGATAAAACTTCAGAGTGGCTACTTTTCCCTGAACCAGTTCTGCCGTGGCTGTCTCGGCGTAAATTTCCTTTCCTTCAGCGTTGAGCACCTTAACCGTCACATCCACCGTTTCCTTTGGCTTTCTGGTAGCCAGACTTATGCGGGTATCCAGAATTCCAGAAGAAAGGTCTCCAATTTTCTCAAAATGGAAGGAAGGAGCCTCCGGCGAAAGTTCCATCTCGGGAAAACGCTCCCAGTCCATCCAGGAGCCTCCGGTCCATCCCGCGAAGTAGATACCACCGCAGAAGTCTGTCCGAACCAGATTTCCGACAATTTTAAAACCATCAGGATTGTCCGGCATATTCATTGTCTTAAAGGGTATCGCCAGTTCCAGTTGCCAGCTGGTCTGCGTCACCAGCGACTTCACCTTAGCCCCGGACTGCCACCTCTCTTCAGCTCCGGGTGTCCCACTGAACCACCACTGGTCAGAGAGGTAGCCCCGGGGGTTCACCATAATCTTGTAAAAACCCTCAGGGAACTTGCGGCCGCTGGGAGAAAGTTGAATTTCTGTATGGTCATCCCAGAGGATTAAGTGCCCCTCGTCATTCTTCTTGATGTTGGCGGTCAGCACCGAACCAGCTGGATGGGGAGAGTCCATTGCCAGGTAAAGGTAGTGCTCATCATAGGCAAGATACCACCGCACCTGCTGGATTTCCGGCACCATGGTGGGTGGCTGGCCTGGCGCACCTTCGGCACACCAGGTGGCCACGCCGGTAATGCTGGAGGCCCCTGCCCACTCCTTCGGGTCAATTCGGCCGTCAATCACCGGCGGCTGGCTTATCTTCGGTATCCGCAGGTAAGGATAAGTTATCTCTGACCGGGTACTTTTCACCCCTGATAAAACCAGAAAAACCACCAGAACAGAAGAAAGTTTTTGCTTCATCCTGGCCTCCTCCAGTGCCGTTGTCAGTAAAAGCAATGACTTCCCTTTTTCTCCCGGGTAAGGCTTCCCACTTGTCATGATAGCGCCCCCGAAGTAATATATTTTTGCCGAGGGGAAGGCTTGCTGTCAAAAACCTATTTTCCCTGGCTGGCTTTCCGGCAAGGATGGAGGCAAAACTGCTCTCAAAAAGAAAAACTCATTGTCTGCTTGTTGCGGGATTTTTCCTGAGTCTGTCTTTAAGGCTCAGCGGTGAGGCCAGCGAGCCTGGCCGGTCACCGTGGATCACCGACCCTGTCTTGAGAGAACTTTCGCCAGACATTGTTTTCCACCTTTCCTTTGACGGCGCCAACATGACCCCGGAGATGGCCGCCGGCCCATTTCAGTTTCGTCTCAGCGGGCAGCCTCGCTTCGTGCCCGGTTTGAAAGATCTGGCTCTGGTCGCCGGTGGTGGCCAAAGCGGTGCCGCAATCTACGATAATAAACTTAACTTTCCGATTGCCACCAGAGGAACCATGGTTATGTGGGTCTGTCCGGTAGCCTGGACACATTACCATGGACCCAACACTGTCTTCGCCATGACCACCAATTACAGTTTTTACCTGGAGCGGCAGGGGCCAGCCCACAACGAACATGGAGAATTGACCCGCCAGGAATGTGTCCTTTTCCTGGTCAACACTCCTACCGCCGGTAACGCCTGTCTCAACTTCGGTACCACCAGCTGGGCTGCAGGAAAGTGGCGCATGCTGGCTGCTACCTGGAACTGGCCGGAAATGTCTTTTTCGGTGGATGCCGGTGGTTTCGGCGTCTGTTCGGTAAAAAAAGTTCCCCTACCATCAGAGTTTGGCAGTTTACTCATCGGTGCTTCTGGCGGGGAGGAAACCCTGATTGACGAAGTTTACATTTTCAAAAGGGTTCTTACCCGGGAAGAAATCCAGCAACTCTATCAAAAACTTGGTCCTGCCCGGTAACGAGGAGAAAAAATGGAGAAAAAGGTAGCAAGGATATTGCTGACTGCCCTGTTATTTTTATTTTCACGCAGCGGGCAAACGGACATGGCTCTACCCTGTCTTGGTATCCCTTTTATGAAAAAACCTCCCCGGTTAGACGGAAAAATAGAAGAGCAGGAATGGGCTCAGGCCAGCCGGATGATTGGCTTTGTCAGCCAGCACAATTTAGAACTGACGGCCAGAGAAGGTATTTTCTGGGTGGGCGTTGATAGAGAAAACCTTTACCTTGCTATGAAAACTGAGGTGGCTCCTGACGGGCAGTTGCTGACCAGAGCCGTGCCTGACGGCCAGCGGGATATTGTTGCGGCCTGCTACGATGACAGTGTGGAACTGGTAATTCATCCTCATCTGGGGAAAACTTCAGGCGATACCCGCTACTTCCATATTATCTGTAATGACCGGACTGCCATGTACGATAGAAGTATTGACCCGGCTAATCCGCAGAATCCTGTGAACACCGCCTGGCGTCTGAAAAACTGGACTTTTGCCCGCAGTCTGATTGAAGGGTTCTGGCACGTGGAAATAGCCATTCCCTTCTCGGAAATCGGAGCCAGCCAGGAAGACCTTAACCATGTCTGGGGACTCCGGGTCTGCCGTAACTGGCAGCGTCCCTGGGACCAGAGCCGCTGGGAAAATGCTAACACTGCCTACGAAGACATCCCCACGATGCCCCGGGTGAGTTTCAGCGACCGCTATCCCGTAGTCCAGTTAACCAAACTTCAGTCTGAGGGAAAACCCCAGATAGAGTTGTCTGTTCTGGCTACTGAGACCCTGCCGGTAAAGGTCTTTATCTCTGATGTCTGGAGCTACAATCCACCGGCGGAGAAAGTCTGGGAACAGACTATCGCGGCTGGCACGAAAGAAACATTTCTCCTTCAGCCACCCCACGGCGGACCAGAGGGAGCTCATCACACCATCATCCGCGTCACCTCGCCCGATGGTCGGGAAGTTTATTACTGCCGGGAATTCCGCTGGCACCTGGAAAAACCAGAGGAGTGCTGGACGCTCACAAGAGAAGAGAAAAAAGCCGTCGGTTTGCAGTACAAAATTTACCCCTACTACAACCGGATGAAGGTAAGGGTGGACATAAGCGGTTTAGCCGCCCGGGAAGAGGTCACCGGCGCCATAGTTACCCTGTCCCGACAGGGTGAAAAGAAACCTCTGGTCTCCTGTCCGATGACCTTTAAGGGGACAGAAGCAGAAGTTATCACGGAAACGCCAGCGCTCGGGGAAGGAAACTATGAGGTTGCCGTTACCCTTCAGGGTGGGAAAAATGTACCGGCTGAGCCGGTGGTCGGTCTTTACGAAAGGAAGGTCTTTCCCTGGGAACACAACAAATTGGGTTTATCGGAAAGGGTCATCCCGCCCTTTGAGCCTATCCAGATAAAAGGGCAAACCCTTTCCACGGTGCTGCGCCAGCACCAGCTTAATGGCAACGGACTCTGGAATCAAGTTTACAGTTTAGAGCAACCGCTGCTGGCTGCTCCCATGTCCTGGCGGGTAACCGATAAGGGTCAGGTCCTTAAGGTTACTCCCGGAAAACTGACGCTACTTAGCCAGAAACCCTGGCAGGTGGTCACAGCAGGCTCCTTCAGTGCGGGTCCGCTCAACGCGGAGGTAAAGACCGAATGGGATTACGACGGACTGGCCAAAATCACCCTTGCTTTAAAACCATCGCGCCAGAGCACGATAGATGGGCTCTCCCTGGAGATTCCCCTGCGCGACGCCCTGGTTAGGTATCTTCACACCTGCGGCGATGGTATCAGGCACAACTACGCCGGCCAGACGCCAGCCGGTGAAGGGCTCATCTGGAATTCTAACCAGGCGAACAAAATCAACATCGTTGGTCCTTTTTACCCCTACCTCTGGCTGGGTGGCGGTGAGAGAGGACTGGCCTGGTTTGCTGACACTGATTACGACTGGAGTCTGGATGAGAAAAAGCCGGCGCTGGAGCTTTTTCGCCAGGGGCAGGTCTTGACGCTCAGGGTAAACTTTATCACTAAGGACACTCCTCTGGACCGGGAGCGCCGGATTGTTTTTGGCCTCCAGGCCACGCCGGCAAAACCCATGCCGGAAGTTCCGGTTAACTGGCGACGGTGGCTCTGCCGGTACTACGAGACGCCAAAAACGCAGCCGTTCACCATCCTGGGGGCGTCTTACTATTATGGATGCCTTTCCTGCGACTTCTATCCCCTGAAAAAAGATTTCTCCATCTATGAGGCCTTCTCGCGGGCCAGAGACACCGGTACCTTTGATAAGGCTTTTGTGGAGAAGTGGCTGGAGAAGTACAAAGAGTTTGTTCAGCCTGGCACTGACCGCTGGACATTTTTTGTCAATCACATCAATTCGGGGATGAGCACGGCTGCCGGCTCGCTCCGTTCCCGGGGGTGGCTGCTTACTCCCTATACCAATCCCAGAGGCATGGGCTTCCACATGGAAGAATGGCCTACCTTCCAGGACGAGTGGATTCAGTTTCCTTACTTTCAGAGACAGAAGGAAGGAACTGTGGCTTATGAAATCTGTCCAGTGAAAAGTTTTCAGGATGCGGCGCTGTGGTATTACCGGGAGATGATGAGATGCTTTGACGGTATCTACTGGGACAATCTTTACCTGGCGGCCAACTACGATACTGTTGCCGGAGGAGCCTGGGTAGACGAAAGGGGAAGAATTCACCCTTCAATGGGCCTGTGGGCGATGCGGGACCTGGTAAAGCGAACAGCGGTTCTCTTCCACGAGTGCGGCCGGCCTGTGTTTCTCAATGTAGTTCACATGACCAACGGTAATATGGTACCTCTCCTTTCTTTTGCCAATGTCAGTCTGGACTGGGAATGGCATTACGGCAAAAGAGATTTCCAGGACCGGTTCACCCCGGAAATGACTGTAGCTGAGACCATCGGCCGGCAGTGCGGCAACATCCCCTTAATTCTTTCTGGTGGCTTCTATGACAGCAAGGACCCGGTCTATCCCTGGGTAATGAGAACCAGACTGGGTGTCTGCCTGGTGCACGAATTGAAGGTCTGGGACTGGCAACCAGCCTTTCACTACGAAATGATGAAGAAACTTTACGATTTCGGCTACGGAGAAAAAGACTGCCGGGTGTATAACTACTGGGACGAAGGCTTCCCCCTTTCCGTCAGAGGAGTTAATGCTAAGGGAATCGTCATGGCCAGACCTAACAGAGCGGTGGTGATTATCACCGATTACGGCGAGGGTGGCCAGGCGACCGTAAAGATAGACAATCAGAAGGTATCTCTGCCGCAAAAGGTTCGCTGCTGCGACTTTGAGACGGGAGAAGAATTAACTGTTTCCTCTGCGGGTGAGATTACCTTCTACCTGAAAAAACACGATTTCAAGGCGCTGCTTCTGGAGTAACTGAAATTCAGGTGTAATGAAAGTAGCGCAGGAATGTGTCAAACTTCGGCTCTAACCCCGGAATTTCAGGTGAACTAAACTCTTACTGGCAGATAATTCTGGCCTGGTGTAAAAACAGCCAGTTGAAAAGATAACAATCCAGAGCTTGCAGGGAAAGCAGCACCGGCGTTCCTGCCCGGGAAGTCAGGTCAAGTTCGTGCCAGACAGGTTCGTTGCCCCTGGTCCCGGTAATTTTTTTCTCCAGAAGGCGCTGACCATTAACGGAAACGACTAAAATAGCGTTGTTGCCTTCGTGAGGAGTAATCAGGCTCCCAAATTTCAGCAACAACCTTTTTCCTGCGGCCACAGGCGGCAGTTCCACCAGCCAATCAAGACATCCAGACTGCTGCCATTTTGGAAAAATCTGGATTACTCCCTGCTGGTTGCTCTTCGCCAGAAGTCTTTTCTCCACCGGTACGGCCAGACCGGAAGATTGCCAGTAAAACTGATGTGTCAACCCCAATCCGGCCAGGTCCACCACAGTACCGTCGCGCTTATCTATGGCCAGTTTACAGGGCGGCTGGCTGGAAAAGGCAATAATTCCAGGCACCTTGACGCTGGTGCGCGACCACCACCGCTGGCCGGGTAAGTCCTTCTGTTCCAGTTTGGCCAGACCATCCCTGGTCAAAGCCGTCACAATCTGCTGACGGCTGGTCAGCTCCACCGGTCCCTCATGTTCCTTGCCATCCAGAGAAATCAATTCCAGCACCAGCAGACCATCCCGGTAGGAACGGGTTACGCCAATGGCTGTCTTTTCTGGAAGCGCGGTCACCTGCCAGTCCTGGTAGCGTGCGCTGCCCAGATAAAGGTATGACCTGGCCGGGTTCAAGCCAATCGCCTGGTCGTCCCGGTAAGCCACCCAGCCATCTATTCCAGTGCCCGGTTCAAGAGTGGCTTTTTCCCGGTCTTTTATCCTCCAGTAAATCAGGGACTGCCGGCCATCCTGGCTATACCTGACCATTCTTGACTCTCTGGGCGTCTCACTCAGAATCCGGTAGAAATTACCTTCCGCATCAGTGTAGTAAGCCCGAACATTCTTCTCCCACTTTTCCGGGTAAACCGGCTCAAGATGGGTCCTCCAGCGAAGTCGGGCCAGGAAGGTGCCGAAGGTTTCTCTGACGGCGTAGTCGGTCTGGTAGCGGTCATCAAACTCCTTGATTTCCACCAGGGGTAATCTTCCCATGACTTCGTCAAAGACCGGGTCGGGATTATGGCAAAACCAGAGATGGACATACCTGTTGAAAAGATATCCGAGAATGGGATGAACGGAGCGTTCCCGCTCTTCAATAGAGCCAGGCCACCAGCTATCGTAGCCCACAAATCCGGTGTCAGCCACCGTGGCTGTGACTTCGGTCACATATTCCACTCCCAGCCAGCAGCCAGGAATTTTTTCCTTCAGCCGGCGCATAATCTCCACCTGTCCCTGAGCATCGTTCTTGCCGTCAATCAACCCGCCGGCGCTGTTGGGCACACCGGCCGCACAGTCTAAATAGAACCCCTGAAGACCGAACCTCCGATAACTTTCCTCAGCCCACCAGACAATCAGCTCCTGCCAGGGTCGGTAGGCACTATTCACCAGGAAACTACCCGGCGCCTGGAAAACCGGTTCTCGCTCAATCTCTCTTTTGCCAAAAGGACTGATAAGGCGCTGCTTCCAGAAACGACCGGCCCAGGGATGTCCTTCGTTCATGTGATTGATATTAAGATAAACCATCACCTGGCCCCCGTTTTCCTTCAGGTACGGCCAGGTTGATTTCAGTGCGTCCAGTTCCGGTCCTTTTTCTATCTCGTAAGGGAAAAGGCCAGTATCCCCTATTTTCGGCCCAACCTTCCAGTGCTGGGGCGCCCAGAAGATTGTCCGGGCAATCATCTCCTTCGGGGGTGGAGCATAATGCTGAGAAACCAGGGCCGCCTCTCTGAGCCAGGCTGGTTCGCGTTCTTTAATCGGTTTTACCTTGAAGGTCGTCTCCCACCAGGTCCGAAAGGCGCTGGCCGGCTGCAGCCAGTTGCCCTGATAGACATTGATGCGTATCGGCCGGGAAACTGCCTTTTTCCAGTTCTCAAAAGGTGCGTCATTGACACTTTCAAAGATGATGTCATAGCCAGCCGGATAACCCCGGCGATGCAGGTAGCGGTCCTTCATTAACGGGTCAGCCATCCACAGTCCAAAACTGCCCTTTTCCCCTTCTCCGATGACTAAAGAAGCATGCCACGGATAAGGCCAGTGGGTGGAAGTGGCCAGTGGTTTGCCGTCAGGGAAGAAAGAAAAACCGTTGGTTTCCGGCAGGACAAAGCGAATCTGGTTGCTGAAGTTAGCCATAAGAAAACCGTTGGCAAAAACATGGCCTGAGGAACTCTCCGCTGTTGATAGAATACTGAGGTCCCCGGAACCCGGCAGTACCTCTAACTCAAGGGTGTAACGCTCTTCAGGAAAAAACTTCTCGGGATTAAACCCTTTCAACCCCTCCCAGGTAATCACCACGCGGTCAGAAGAAACTGGCTTGACGACCATTCTGGACTCTTCGGTGGGATGATGAAATGATTTCCAGTTAGCCTGGTAGGGTACCTGACCGGCCCACTGATGCATTATCTCCAGTTCTTTCCTGTCCTCTTCCTTTAACCGGGCCATGGTACCCAGCCCGTGAACAAGGTGTCTGAGCCGTTCGCCCACATCACTGGAAACACTGTAATTTTCCCCGGTAAGCAGGTTTTTCAGAGAGACCAATGCCCCGCAGGAAAAGACAGCCCTGTACCTGTCTGTCGTTAGAACAAAGCAATGGCCTTCAACCTGATAGTTAGCGGCTGCCCCAGCAGGAGAAACAGCCACCGCAAAAGCAAACCCCAGAAAAAAGACCAGGGCTGGCCACCCTTTCCGAAACATTGTGACTCCTTTCTTTGACGCTGCGCCATATGCTATCATATTTTCATTCCCGTGGAAATACTAAAACTGTGGCTGGTGGACCTGTTGCTGCGGCTGACGCAACGGCTAATGAAACCGTGGACATCGTCAGGCTCTCACGGCCAGTCTTCGCTCCTGAATGACCCCCTCCGGAAAGAAATGGCTCTGTCCCTGGAGAATCTGGCGGTCAAAGTTGTCAATATCGTCAAAGAGATGCCCAGGGATAGTCTGGCCGAACTGCTTGGAAAACAACTGGTCAGAGCCGCCACTACCGCGGGAGCCACATTCTGCCGCGTTTCCCGGGCGTCTTGCCCGCAGCAACTACTCCCGGCGCTGGCTGAGGTTCAAACCTGCCTTGAGGAAACGCTTTACTGGGCGAATCTTTTGACCCGTTGCGGTCTGCTGGAAACCAGGATAGCCGAAGATTTAAGGCCCGAGATTGACGCCTTAGGGGCAACGCTGAGAAACATTTGCCAGACGGCCTGACCCTTACCCGTTCCGATAAGCTGGCGGTGGCGGCTGGAGCCAGCCAACTAATTCCTTCCTGATAGCAAAGGCAAACCAGAAGTTACCGTAGGGGTTATAATGACCGAAGACCTGAGCGCCGGCCCGACTGACGTAAAAGCGCTCGCAAAACTGATTGATGCTGCCCCGGAAACACCTGAATTCCTGACGCATCTTCTCCAGCGTGTCCACAAAGGTATATCTTTCTTTCTGGAGAAACTCCAGAAATTCGCGGTCAAATCTCTCGCCGGTGCGTAAGTAGTTTTGCACTGTGGGCACATCGTAGCTCAAAAGAATCATCAACTTGCGGCCATTAGTTTTCGCCCATTTCCGGAACTTTTCCACGACATACATTGTGGAACGCTGACCGTACACCTGGTGGAGTTTAAGCGCGTCCCTCTGCCGGGTCCTGCGGTCACGCAGATTGACCTTCAGTTGAAAAACTTCCGCTAAATTTTCTAACTCGGCGCGTTTTTCTTCAGCGATTTCTCCGCCCTGGGTTAGACAGTAAAGATTGGCCACCTGGTCATCCTTGAAGGCCTGATAGTAGTTTTCCTTTCCTACCAACTTCCACAGGTCAGAAGCCTTCTTCAGACACCCCGGCAGTTCCACAAAACAGTTTTTCTTCAGGTCAAAGCGGAGATGAGCCCAGGGAAAACCGTGAACAGGATAAGTATCCTTACCTCCCCGCGGTAAATCCCGGCACATCCAGCCTACCCGAATCCATCTGGCGGCATCTAAATTACGCAGGTAATCGTCGTCCCAGATGTTAAGAATTAGGTACTCTGCCGCCAGGTCCTTTTGCTGTTCCACCCGCATCGCTCTCAGATAAGCCTGATAAACTCCATAACCGCCGACGCCAAAGTTCCGGATGGGCTCCCGGAAGTGGGCTGCCAGAACCTCCTGCCAGGTCTCGCCATCACTTACCTGAGCACACTGGGTATAACTGTCCCCGTAAGTGTTGATGCGGCAGGCCGAGTCAGCGTAGTGGAACATCTTTCGGTGGCCCCCGCGTCGCTCATAGACATAACTTGACCAGGTCTCATCAAGGCCATCCCGGAAGACATAGTTTTTCAGAACATAGCCCAATTGTGGGTCAAACTTGATAAAACACGGATTTTTCCTATCCAGGACACGGGCTATTTCCTCAGGATAGTAGGCAGCGGTATAAAGAAGATGGCGGATGTCTTTCAATTTCTCTAACATACTTTCCTCCCTCCCGTAGGCTTTTTATGCTATCACCTGACTACTCCGGCGTCAAGGAAAGTGCAGCCAGTCTTGATGCCACCGGTGAGAAAGTGTTTAATAATGGGATAGTGTGGCGCAACAATGGAGGTGATATGGGAAAACCAAAAATTTTAATCGTTTACTTTTCCGCCACCGGTAACACAGAAAAGATGGCCAGACTGATTGCTGAGGGCGCCGGCCAGGAAGGCGTGACCGTGGAGTGTAAAAAGGTTGAGCATACCCGGATAGAAGAATTGCTGGACTGTGACGGCGTGATTATCGGCTCGCCGACTTATTACGGGGCTATGGCTTTCCAGATAAAAAAGTTCCTGGACGACAGTGTTCGTTACCACGGCAGGCTGGAAGGCAAGGTTGGCGCAGCCTTTACCTCTTCCGCCAATATTGGCGGAGGTAACGAAACCACCATTACCGGGATTCTGCAGGCCTTACTCATCCACGGCATGGTCGTTCAGGGCGACCCAGAAGGCGGCCACTACGGCGCTGTCTCCATCGGCCGACCGGATAGCCGGGTCGAAAAAGAGTGTCGCCGGCTGGGGAAAAGAGTGGCTCAACTGGTGCGCCGGCTGACCGGCCAACCATCCTGAAGATGGCTCTGCGCAATCAGAAGTGTCTCCACTGCAGTCAGGCGAGATACTGCCGGGAAAGTTTTCTTTCCCTGATTTTTTTCGTCATCGGTCTGATTGCCACCGTGGCCATCCGCGCCGTAAACTTTCTTCACCACTATCACGCCTGGTACGGAAAACTGGCCTGGTACATCGGCCTTCTTGGCTTTTTCCTGTTTTTTCTCTACAAATTCGCCTCAGACAGCCGCCGGTCCGCCTTTCTTAAGAAGTCCGGCCTGGCTGAAAAAATTCAAACCGGACAACAGCTTTCGCCTGACGACCGGCGTCTTCTCCAGGAAGTCTTTTGCTCTTTAAGATCCAGGAGAGACACCATCAACTACTTCTTCATCTTCCTGACTTCAATCGTGGCGCTACTTCTGGGCATCTATACCGACTTCGTTAAGAAATAGTCCGGCTCCCACTTTCTACCCCAACCTGAAGGTTGCCTTCAGGCCTTCGCCTGAGTTTGGCCCAACCTGAACCTCAAAAAGACCTGGTTCTGTAACAGGATTCAAGTTTTCATCAAGGAAGGTAAGGTCTTCTTCAGCCAGAGAGAACTTTATCTTTTTCTTCTCCCCTGGCTTCAGATGAATCTTTTCAAATCTTTTCAATTCTTTCACCGGCCTGGCCACCCGGCTGACCGTGTCCCGCAGATAAAGCTGAACCACTTCCTCACCTTCCCGCGGACCTGTATTTTCAACTTCCACGCTTATCTCCACCCTGCCCCGACCGGAAAATTTCTCGGGCGAGATGGCAAGATGACGGTAAGAAAATCCGGTGTAACTCAGACCGAAACCAAAAGGAAACAGAGGCTGATTACCCCTGACTTCAACATAATCCAGAGTTCTCACGCAGGGCAGGTGATTGTAATAAAGCGGTACCTGTCCGGTGAGCTTCGGAAAGGTTATAGGAAGCCTTCCCACGGGATTACACTCACCGAATAAAATACTGGCTACTGCATTTCCGCCCTCTTCTCCTGGATACCAGGCTTCCACCACCGCCTCTACATGGTCAATCCAGTTAGCCATGGTCACCGCCGTTCCGTTGACAAGTACCACCACGACCGGAGTTCCTGTGTCCACCACCGCTTTAATTAAATCCTCCTGAACCCCCGGCAGGTTGAGGTCACATCTATCCCTGTTTTCGCCCTCTGTTTCGCCGGAATTGCCCATCACCAAAATTGCCGCTTCAGCCTTACGGGCAGCAGCCACCGCTTTACTGAAACCTGCCTCAGACAGATTGTTAACCTTACAGCCTTCAGCAAAGTAAAGCCTGGTTCGCTCACTCACCTTATTCCTTATCCCTTCCCAGACGGTTATTACCCTGGTCCCGAAAGTACTGTAACCACCCAGTCTGACCTGGTCAGCGTTAGGTCCGATCACAGCCAGCGAGTTGATATTTTTTGATAACGGGAGTAACCCGGTGTTTTTCAGCAGGACGGTACATCTTTCCGCGGCCTCAAGTGCCAGTTGACGGTGGGCAGCGCAATCACAAACTCTGTCGGCTTCCTGCGGGTCAGTGAAAGAATTATCAAAAAGGCCCAGCCACAGTTTGCCCCTGAGAACCCGCTGGCAAGCCCGGTCAATCACTGCCTCGGACAGTTGCCCGGTTCTTACCTGACCTGTTAACTCCGGATAGCACAGCGCCCCGGGAAGTTCTATATCCACTCCGGCCTGCACGGCCAGCCGGCCGGCCGTAGCCAGGGAATCGGCTACCCGGTGCGCCCGGTAAAGCCCGGAAACAGAACCGTAATCAGAAACGACAAAACCTTGGAAGCCCCACTCTTCTCTTAATACGCGGGTCAACAGCCACTGGCTGGAGGAAGAAGGTACACCATTGATGGAATTATAAGCCGCCATCAGGGACCAGGCTTTTCCTTCCTGGATGCTCTTCTGAAAAGCCGGGAAAAACATTTCCCTTAAAATTCTTTCAGAAAAGAAAACCGCGCTGCTGTCCCGGCCACCGTCACCGGCAAAGTCTGCGGCAAAATGCTTGGGAGTAGCAATGACCCTTTCTTCCTGTAAGCCTTTAATGAAACTCACCGCAAAAAGGGAGGTCAGGTAAGGATCCTCTCCGTAGGTTTCTTCCACCCGGCCGTGCCGTACATCCCTGACCAGATTGATCGTGGGAGAAAGTCCCTGGTGAATACCTCTCACTCTGGTTTCCCGGCCAATTACCCGGCCAATCCGGTACATCAGCTCCGGGTCCCAGCTGCTGGCTAAGGCAATGGACTGAGGAAAACTGGTTGACCCTTTCGCCATGCAACCGTGGAGACACTCATCATGGATAATCACCGGAATTTTCAGCCGTGTTTTTTTCTTCACTATTTTCTGAATCTCGTTGGCAATTCGGGCGCCTTCTTCCGGCCCAAATTCTCTCAAAATCGGGCTGATGTGGCCAGCCCCATGCTTCAGGACCTGCTCTGCCCTGGCTGAAGAAAAACAGCCGCCTTCCAGAAGGTTGCTTCTCTCCACACAACACAACTGGGCTACCTTTTCCTCCAGACTCATCTTCCCTAACAGTTTTTTCACCAGACCTTCCATGTCTCCTCCTGTTTTTTCCAACGGGCTCTGGCAAAGGCTTAAGGATGTTTTTAGCTTTTCCTGTTTCCGTCAATGGTTTTGCAAGTCATTATTTCCCACCCCCCACTGTGTCAGAAAAGGAAGGGGACAGCTGGCGAACGATTTGCGAAGGCACAGATACAAGACAAGACGAAAAGCGCATGCGTTCGGTAAGCGGCCCGGACAATTCCATCCGGGACGCAATACCTTACTCGGCGGTGTCTCCAGCTCGCCACCGGGCGAGCGAGTTCGCCGAGCAACCGATTTCGGCGTAGTCCTTGTCTGTGCCGGAGCACTCTCCAGTGAGCCAGTTCGTTCCCTTCCTTTTCATCCTTACTTTCATTCCTTTTTTGACACTACCTATTTCAGCCCGACCATTTCCCGGAAAGCCTTTATTGTGGCCTTGCCGATCTCGTAAAGTTCCTTCTTCCTGGCAAGAAGATTGTCTTCATTGACCTCTTCTGCTTTCAACTGAATGTGGAGCCGCAGACACTGAGAGGTACCTGAGGGCCGCACCGTCAAATAGTTCATACCACCTTCCCCAAAGAAGTAACGGAGGCCCTCGTCGGGAAAGCCTTCCCAGCGATGAATCTGGTCGTATTTGCCGGTCCGATAGGTTTCCACCCGGGTAACTTTCTGCTCGCCAAATTTAACTGAGCCACCTGAGGCAACCTTCCGGGCCAGTTGTTCGGCCTGGCGCAAAATCTCAATCTTCCGCGAAAGTCCGGTTACTCCCTCGTACTGGCCCCAGTAAGGTTCAGGCTCGTAGTAGTTCACGAAAAGACCGACCTGCGGGTCAAGGTAGATTTTCCGGTCAATGAGCTCCAGAAGAGTTAAACCCTGCGAACGCGCGTAGGCGGCCACTTCCGTCAGAAGAACGGCGGCCAGCGTTCCATCTTTGTCCCGCACATGGCCGTTCTGTCCCAGTCTCTCGCCCGGCAGAGGCGGACCACCGAAGATGCTGAAACCGTTGGACTGCTCAAAGGCACCCACATTAATTTTTCTTCCCTCCATGGCGATCGTCTGGTAAACAAGGTGGGGGCATTTCTCCGGGGAAAGTTCCTCTCCTTTCCAGACCCGATCAATGGCTTCAGAAATCATGGCAAAGCCAACCCAGGTTTTCACCACGCCCACGCCATACTTCAGGGCCAGGGCTGCCAGTGCGTCGCTGGTACAGTGGTTAAGGACCACAAAATCTTCACTGAAATCACCGCCAGCCAGTCTCTTCTTCTCCAGGCGATACCAGAGAAGGAGTGTCCAGGTTAAATCAGCCTCCAGAAGCAGCCAGTCGCCTCTGGAACCCAGCCGGCTGAGTTTTTTCGGCAAAACGACATGAGCCGGTCTGGCCACGATTTCCCGATAAGCCTGCTGCTGGGACCCGGGCACCCTGACAACCACTCCGGCCCGGTCCGCATCAGGGTCGGTCCCGATGAGAAGGTCCAGTCTATTAAAAGCCGAACGGCCATACTCCCGCACAAACTCCCGGACAGCGATGGCGGCAGCCACCGGGTCCCCCGGGTCAGGCTGCTGCTCTAAAAGAAAACAGGGAAAGAGCCCGTCAACCCGGTTAAGGCGGTGGATGACCTTCAACTTAGAAAAGCCCAGTTGTTTCAACAACTGAGGAACAGAATAACGGCCAGCGCCATGAAAGGCAGAATAGCCAATGGAGATTTTTTTAGCCCACTGCCGCAGCATTTTCAAGTCAAGAATAAAGTTCTTGATGTGGGCTAAATGGTGCGGTTGAACATTGATAAAACTGCTGCCAGCCAGCCCCTTTCTTCCTGGCCGCCGCGGCGACCCCAGTAGAACAAGCCGATTTTTCTCCTCCGGAGACAGGTCTAACTCTTTCAGGTCAGCCAGACTGATTTTCTTTATGAAATTGTCGTAAATATGGTTGCGTTCGGCAACACTGAACTGGGCGCCGGTGGCGGAAACTAATTTGTAGCCGTTATACCGCTTATCATTATGGCTGGCCGAGATGAGGATACCCATGTCAGCCTTAAGAAAAGGGATGGCAAAAGTCAGTTCGGGAAAGGAGCAGACCCGGTCAAAAAGGTAGACATGCAACCCTTCGCTGAGAAAAAGAGCACTGACCAGCTGTGCCAGGAACCGTCCCTGGACACGGCTGTCATAACCGATGACAATCCGGCTGAGGTGGCGACTGGCGGCATACCGGGCCACACCTGCCGATTTCAGCAGGAG
>JAKPFT010000069.1 GCA_029551285.1 bacterium
GACGCAATACCTTACTCGGCGGTGTCTGAGCTCGCCAGATGGCGAGCGAGTTCGCCGAGCAACCGATTTCGGCGTAGTCCTTGTCTGTGCCGGAGCACTTTGAGTGAGCCAGTTTGTTCCCTTTCTTTTCATCCTTCTTTCATTCCTTTTTTGACACTACCTTTCAGCCGGTTGCTTCTCCTCCAGACGTGAATAACCGGATTAGGATGGCAAAGATCATAAGGAACCTTTTCCGGAAAACGCCACCTCAAACCAAGAAATTGAGGAAGCCGCTGGAAGGTAGCTACCACCTGATAGCGGTGAAGAAGATGACTGATTTCGGAAAAGCTGCCGCCCCGGCCCCATGTTTCCTGGCAGGTGATAAACCACTCCGGTCTGGTATTCCCATATTGCTCTTCGGGGTTCTCCGTGATTATCAGTTGATAATCAAGAAAACGGAAGGGAGGCGTTCGCCAGGGCGATGGAGCTTCAGTTATCCCGATGGAAGCACCCGGCGGAATATGGGCATTAATCCACCGGCCCGCCAGGGTGCGCAAGTTTTCTCCCCGGTAGAGACCGGCTAAAGCACCGGCATAGAGTATGGTCCAGACAACTACGACGACCAGAGCCAGCCTCACCGCCAGGCCAGCCTTTACCCTGGCGCAGAATCGCCTGCTGATAATTAGCAACACCGGAAAAAGAAAAAAACTGTAGTGCATCCAGTAACCGGTAGTTGCTCCGAAATAGAGAAGACCTGGCCCGAGGTAGAGTAACCAGAACCAGTCTTCTCTCTCCCTCCGATAACACAGGCAGCCCAGACAGCTTAACGCGGACAAGAAATAGAGGGCTGTTCCCATGCCGATGCGCATCGTGCGCTGAAGAAAGAAAACCAGCGGTTCCAGTCTGGAGCCAGTATGCCAGTAATCCTTGAGGAAGGTCAGTTCTCCGAGGAATTCACGCCAGTGCCATACAGCATACGGATTAACCAGGATGAAGACAGCCAGAAAAATGAGACCACACTGCACTAACAACCTTACTTTGAAGAGAAACCGTTCTGGCCATGCAATGACCGCCAGTAATATCGCCCAGAAAACATAGCCGTAAGAAAGTAATGTACCCATCGCCAGCCCGGCACAGAGAGAAGCCAGTTTTAGCCAACCCGTCTGCAAACTCTCCCGGGCCTTCACCATCAGGGCGAGCGTGGCAACCACCCACAGCAAACCGAAGGAAAACGGCTTCAGATGAAAGGACCAGATGACAAAAACTGGCATCACCGCAAAAGAGAGGGAAAACAGAAATGACTCAGGACGGCCAGGCGCAACCATTTCCATCAAGAGGAAAAAAAGCAACACCGCCCCTATAGCCCCGGAAGCCCCAAAAATTCTTGAAGCCACAAAGACACGTCCCATTTCTTCCGGATAATCAAGGTAAAAACTCATCTCCGGCCGCAGTTTTATCAGCCTGGTTGCCGAGCAGAGTTTCAAAAAGGCACCCAGGGGGTAGAGATAACCTCCCCCGTACTCATAAAACTTAGGGTCAAAATTCATCCGGGAAGGCTTCATCCGACTGAGCGCCAGCAGGGCACGATGTTCGTCGGCGCCATACGAGCGAAACAGAAAACTGCGGACCGCATTAAGAACATCCTTCCTGACAATAACCACTCTGCCAGAAAGAGTGATCTTCACAGGCTCGCCCGGTCGGTACCCACGGGGATACTTCCGGCCGTAGTAAGGGATCATCTCTTCCAGCTCCTGATGAAGATTTTCCAGTACCGGTATCAAGGGCTCAAGTTTATCTCCCGCACCGACCACTAACGTGATTCGTTCCCGGTCAGGTATGCCCCAGCCAGCTCCCAGAAAATGATAGACAGCGGCTACCGCCAGAACAATCAACAACTCCCACCTTCTAAGAAAAATTCTCATTGTTCAAAACCTGTATTTAAGAATTGCCCACAGCGCTTTCAAGCCGTCAATCCAGCCAATTTTTTTACCGTGAAAAAAGCTCCGGCACTGGTAGTGAATGGGAAGTTCATAAATGAACTCCTTCTTTAACAAAAGTTTGCAGGTCACTTCCACTTCAATTTCAAACCGCTCACTCCTCAGAGATAAAGGAACAATGGCCTCGCGGCGGAAAACCTTGTAACAGGTTTCCATGTCGGTAAGTTTGCCGCCGTAAAAGATGTTGACCAGAAAAGTCAAAAACTTGTTGGCCAGAAAACTGACCGGCGGAAAAGCATTCCTGCCGAGAAAACGGGAGCCATAAACAACTCTGCTCTGCCCTTTCAAGATGGGCTCCACCAGATGCAGATAATCTTCCGGGTTGTACTCCAAATCAGCGTCCTGAATAGCCACGATTTCGCCGCTGACTTCCTTTAGACCTCGTCTGACCGCCGCCCCCTTGCCCCGATTCTTCTCCTGAAAAATCACCCTGATATTCCCCTGGCCGTGCAGTCTTCTCAAAACCTCTCCGGTACCGTCCGTGCTACCATCATCAATCACAATAATCTCCTTTTCCAGCGGGACCGCCTGAACCCTTTGCAGAACCCTCAGGATGGTTTCTTTCTCGTTATAAACTGGGATAATGATAGAAATTTTCATTTTTTCACCCAGCCGGTCCCTGGCCGGACAGGGCACCCCCGCTATCAATGAATAACCGATGCCAGACCTCCAGATTGAGAAGGCACCAAAGTCTGGTGGTATGGTTGACCTTCCCGGAAGTATGCTCCTGGATTATCTGCCGGAGATAAGCCTGGTTGAAATAAGGCCTTTTTTCAGCCTCAGGACTCAGCAGGGTCTCTCTCAGATAGCCCTTCAACTCATTCTGGAACCAGTATCCCACCGGCAGACCAAAGCCCATTTTCTTTCTGGTTAGAATCTCATCGGGCAGAAAATCTTTCAGTTTCCGCTTCAGGATGTACTTGGAAATACCCCGGCACATTTTAACTTCAGGAGGAAAACAGGCAATCGTTTCTATCAGTTTGTGGTCAAGAAAAGGGCTTCTGGCTTCCAGAGAGTTGGCCATGGTGGCAATGTCCATTTTGACGGTCAAAACTTCTGGCAGGTAAAGGTTAAAATCAGAGAACATCATCTTTTCTAAAAGGTCAATCTGGCCGGCTCTCTGCCAGATATCTCTGGCCAGACGCCTAACTTCCCCTTCAGCAATCCGTTCTTTCATCCACTCAGAATACAGTGGCGCTTTATGTCCATCAGAGAAGGCTAACAATCTCCGGCTGTAAGCGTAGTCAAAACCATATTTTTCAGTTTCCTCCAGCCATTTCCAGGCGCGGAAAAAAGTGTTGCCTGGCCAGCGTCCATACAGTTTGAGAAAACTTTTGAAAACAGCCTGGCGCCACGGCTCAGGTACCCGGGAGTAGACGCGGAAAAGTCTTTCCAGAATTTTAGTTTGCTGATATCGGGGATAACCGGCCAGGTTTTCGTCTCCGCCATCCCCATTTAAAGCAACCGTAACGTGCCGCCTCGTCTCCCGGGCGACATAAAATGTGGGCACCATGGAGGAATCCCCGAACGGTTCGTTGTAGTGCCAGACAAGTTTTGGCAAAATACGGATGACATCCGGCTTGACAATAAACTGGTAATGCTGGGTGGAAAATCTTTCGGCCACCAGCCGGGCATACTTCAATTCACTGAAGTCAGCCTCCTGGAACCCGACGCAGAATGTCTTGACCGGCATACTGGAAAATTGACTCATCATGCCTACAACTGTGGAAGAGTCTATCCCGCCACTAAGGAAAGCACCCAGCGGCACATCGGCTATCATCCGGAGGCGCACCGCCTCCTTAAGTTTTTCCCATAACAATTCCTCATAATCTCTTTTGTCCTTGAAGTAAATCTTCTTTGAAAAATCCACCTGCCAGTACCTGAAAATTTTTTCTTTCCCGTCCTGCCAGATAAGGCCGTGCGCGGCAGGTAACTTGCAAATCTGAGTAAAAATCGTCCGCGGGGAAGGTATGGCCTGGTAGGAGAGGAAAAGGTCAACCGCGACCAGGTCAATTTCCCTGGAAATTCCGGGCAGCAAAAGAAGCGCTTTGATTTCTGAGGCGAAAGCAAAATTGCCGTTTACCCGGGTATAAATTAGAGGCTTTTTGCCCACCCGGTCCCGGGCCAGGAAAAGAAGTTTTTTCCTGTCATCCCAGATAGCAAAAGCAAACATACCCCGTAAATCATGCAGACAGTCAAATCCCTTTTCCTCGTAAAGGTGAACAATAACCTCGTTATCCGAAAAGGAACGAAAGCGGTGTCCTTTCCTCGTCAGTTCCTTTCTTAAATCCTGGAAGTTGAATATCTCGCCGTTGCACACAAGCAATATCCGACTGTCTTCGCTGGCAATCGGTTGCTGGCCGGTTTTCAAATCAATGATGCTTAGCCGTCGGTGGCCTAGCCCTACATTGTCCCTAAAAAAATAGCCCTCCTCATCCGGCCCGCGGTATGCCATCAGCCTGGTCATTTTCTGCAGCAGGTCCCGGTTGACTGGTTCTCGCCTGTTCACAATGCCGCAAATCGCGCACATGGGCTTAAGATAAGTCGGATGCTGCTAAAAAACAAAGTTGCATTATCGGAACGAAATGCACCTCTGTCTCTTCAATTAAGCATCGGTGTGAGTAATTTTTGTTGACTATCAACGCTTTCTTCGGAGAATACTTTCTTATGAAACTTCTCAGGGACCGTTCCACGCTGGGTTTGTTCATATCCCTGTACTTTACTTCTATGGGTAGTATTTCCCTACCCCAATTAACCACTAAATCCACCTCAGCCTTTTCTGTAGTCCGCCAGAAATGAAGCGTCGCCGGAGTGAAACAAAGTTTTTCTTTCAACAGCAGAAACACCAGATTTTGGAAAAGAAATCCCATCTCCCTGGGCGCGGGAATTCTGAACTGATTAAGGATATAATTGCGCAGTCCCGGGTCGCGATAATAAACCACTGGAGATTTTGTAATCTCCTTCCGTACGTTCCGAAAGAAAGGTTTTATTCTTTCCAGAATGAATGTTTTTTCCAGATACCACAGATAATGCTTCACGGTCTGCAAAGAAAGATGTAAGGTGGAGGCAAGTTCCGCATAATTAACCAGCTGGCCAATTTGGTCGGACAATAGCCTCATAAGAGAAAAGAACTCCTCAGTTTTTTCCAGACGCAAGAGATAAAAAATGTCTTTTTCTATGTAACTTTTCAAAATCTCGTCCATTATCCCAGCCTTGCCCTCTGTTGTTTCTTCAAGGATAACCCTGGGATACCCGCCAAACATAAGATACTCGTCCAGATAGCGCTGCGCTTGCACCTTTTCCATCTCACAGAATTTTTCCAGTGTATCCTGGTATTTGTACCCGGTCATAAAATCAATGTATTCCCGCAATGAAACCGGGTTCATCTCAAATATCCGTTTCCGGCCGGCTAAAGATTCATGAATTTTTTCCTTCAGTTCCAGACTGCCGGACCCGGACACCACCAACTTATAAGGGAGGTTCATGTCGTAAATGCCTTTTAGAAATACTCCTGCATCCTGTTTCCTTTGTATTTCATCAATAAAAACAAACCCCCTCTTTTTTCCCAGCATTGTTTCCATTTTTTGAACGAGTGCTTCCTGAGAGGAAAAATATTCCTTGTCCCGAAATATATCCATGCTCAGAAACATGGTAGGCTGTCCCTTTCCCTCGAGGCGCCTTTTGAGTTCCAGCATAAGGGTAGTCTTCCCCACCTGCCTGGGCCCAACAATCAGCGTGATCTCCTTCTTCTCAAGATGCGCCTCAACAGCCGAGAAAATCTCTCTTTTAATGTGCATGGCTACATTTTAACCCGATAAAATTTAATGTCAACTTTACTTTTCTGGCGCAATGGCACCTTGTCGTTTCCTTTGTGCGGACTAAAACTCTCCCTGGCGGGTGGGGTATTTTGATATAGACTTTCATACGCTTGCACCATACCAATCACGGAGAACCGTTCTTTGACAAGCCAGTATCCGTATTCACCCATACTTCTGCGTAGTTTGCCATCTTTAAGAAGCATAATAATCTTCTTCGCCAGGGCCTCTGGGTCCCGTACCGGTACCAGAAAACCATTCTTCCCATCTTCAACCAACTCGGCTATCTCCGGGATATCACTGCCAATCACCGGCTTCCTGAGGGCCATTGCTTCCAGAACTACATTTGGCATGCCCTCAAACAGAGAAGGAACCACAACCACATCCACTCCGGAGAAAATCTCATGAATATCATCCCGGTATCCGGTAAAGACCATGTTACGGGAAACTCCTGCTTGCCTGGCTGCAGTTTCCAGCTCTTTTCTGAGCGGTCCATCTCCCACCAGAACGGCAACCGCGTCCGGAAAAACCTTCAAAACTTCAGGCATGGCCCGGATGAGAAAAATCAGCCCCTTTTGCGGGGTAAACCGGCCTCCGGCTCCAATCACAAAACTGGCTTCTTCCAACCCCAGAGCCTTTTTCTTATCAGAAGACAGTGAAATGTCTGCAAATTTTTCCACTTCAATTCCATTGGGAATAACAGTAATTTTCTCCTGAGGAATTCTTTCCCGACGCTGGTAAAAATCTCGCACCGCCAAAGAATTGGCGACGACCTGCCTGGTAAACCTGAGGAGAAACCTGTCTATCAACCTGTGGTACCAGCGCTTCCAGATATCAACGCACCGCTCCGAGGAAAAAATAATTGGTACCCCTGCCAGCAGAGCAGCCAGCCGGCCCCAGGTATTAGCCGTGAACATAAAGGTATGCACAATATCCGGCTTTTCTTTTTTCAAAATTCGCACCAGGCGTAAAAAGAAAAAAACATCCACTTTAAATCTCTTCCCCGCCTCCAGAACCTCCACCCCACTTTTCAGAAAATCCTTCTTCAGGGCGCCACCTGACCGCAGGACAATAACCCCTGGCAAAAATTTTTTCTTATCCAGACCCTGGCAGAGTTTCAGGAGTTGTTTCTCCGCCCCTCCAATTTCCAATGTCCCGATAATATAATAAACCCTGGTTCTCATTCCGCCATGAGCCTTTTGTACAGACTGAGGTACTCGTCAACTATCTTGTCCAGCGAATATTTCTCCAAAATTTTTTTTCGATTTGCTTGGCCCATTCTATAAGCCAACCCTTCGTCTTTCAAAATTCCGGCCATTGCTTCCGCCAGCGCCTCAGGATTTCCAGGCTCTACCAGGAAACCGTTTACGCCCTCCTCAATCACATCCACAGTTCCACTCACTTTTGTCGCCACCACCGGCAGGCCGCAGGCCATCGCTTCCAGAAGCGCATTGGACAGTCCTTCTGCCAGGGAAGGCAGGACAAAAACATCGGCCTCCTGTAAATAGGAAAGAGACTGAGACTGGTATCCGGCAAAGAAAACTCTGTCACCGAGATGCAACTGAAGAACCAGATGACGAAGTTCTTCTTTCTTCTCTCCTTCACCTACCAAAATTAGAGAGACATTCTTTTCCTCCATGAGTGCCATTGCTCGCAGAAGATATTCAAGACCCTTCTGTTGCGTAAGCCGGCCGACAAAAATGATTTTTTTTTCCGGCGAACCAGGGTGCCGTCCCGGCTGAAAAATGTCTGTCTCCACTCCATTGGGAATAAGGTAGACTCTTTCCCGGAGAAAACCGTAGTTAATCAGTTCCTGTACCATGGAGTGACTCATGACCACAAAAAAACTTTTCTTTTTTACGACAGCCAGCCAGAAGCGACCGCCAGGCTTTTTCAGCAACGAAAGCAGATCACTGTAAAGACCACCGCAGGCTAACCGGCACAGAACCTTCTTTTTAAGCAAAGTTCCTGCCAGGACGGCTGCCAGCGCAGTATACTCCAGAAAAAACACCTGCAGTAATTCGTACTCATTTTTTTTTCTCAAGAGATAAACCAGCAGGACCAGAAAGTACCAGAAAGTTCCAAGTACCCGCCAGGACGGCACAAAAAATCTGACTACCCGCACTGTCCCCTTTTCATTGAGATACCGGCTTTCCCTTTTCAAACTGTGACGGGTGGTGATAATTTTTATCGGCTGCCCCTGCCGCGCCAGAGATAACGCCAGAGACCGGGCAAATTTCTCTGTGCCCCCGCGTCCGTCAATGTCACGAATAAGAAAGTAAACCGGCCTGGCTTTAAAAGACATCACCACCCCCAAGAATTCTTCTCATTCTCCGGTAAAAAGTCTTGCCCATGGTCAGCCGCAAAAGAACGCTGAACCCTCTTCTGGTAAACAAAAGCCAGGGCGCTTTTTTCAGGACGGCTTTCAGAAAAGTTATTGCCTGCGCCCGGTCTTTAAAAGAAAGGTAGGCAGCCTTCTTCAAAAAGCCGTAAAGCAAACTTTTCTGAAGCAAAAGACTGACAGCAGACCTGGCCTCAACTGGAAGTCTTTTTAGAAATCCTTCCCGAATTACCTTCAGTGCTTCTGTGACCGGCAGATGAGTTTTTTCTGAAAATTCAGCAGCGTATTCTCCAAGATTCACCTTTAAGTATCTTCCGATTCCAAAGTAACGATACTGAACAGTTAAGGAATCAATAAACCGGCCAGGATGGAGCCCGGAACTTCGAGCATCAGGTCTGACTCTGAAATACACCAGCGCTCTGGGTAAATAAAAAAACCTTGCTCCGCAGTCAATAAGCCTCAGCCAGTATTCGTAGTCGTTGGAATAAGCAAGGGCCTCATCAAACAGCCCCGCTTTTTCCATCACCCTGCGCCGCCAAAAAACCTCAGGCTGAACCAGGGCATTATCTCTGAGAAAATGATGCCGCCTCAGCAGAGGGACACCATCGCGGTTACCGATCACGCGATCGTTTTCGTCCACAAAGATTGTCTTCCCGTAGACCACGTCCACCTCGGGATGATTCCGAAAAACACTGACCACTGCCATTAGCGTCCCGGCCGGGTACATATCATCAGAATTCAGTAAACTTATAAATTCTCCCCGGCACATCTTTAAACCTTTATTCAAAGCCGCCGTCGGTCCAGGGTCAGGCTCTGAAACCCACCTGTATTCAATCCCGGAACAGTTTATCGGCCATTTCCCAGCGACAATAAATTTTTCATATTTCTTTATTATCTCCACACTCCCATCAGTTGAACCACCATCTACAATCAGATACTCCAGCAGGAAATCACCTGCCTGGGAGAGCACACTTCTGATTGTTCGTTCCACGAAATTGCACTGGTTAAAGGAAATGGTGACCACCGAAAATCGTTCAGCCATTTTTCAGACGATAAATCCGGTAAGCTGGTTTTTCCACCTGGAGTTCCAGATTTTTCAAAAACGGCTGCTTTCCGTTCTGCTGAAAATATTTCTGCCAGTCAAGAAGTACCAGCAATCCAAAGCCTTTCCTTCTCAGAGAACGGAGTCTGCCCGGAGTTAAATCAGCACTGGCCAGAGCAATCCCCTTCCGATCAGCGTAATAGACATATTGCGAATTCCAGTCATATTCCGGAAAACAGAAAATCACTGCCTCATCAGACCGGGTAAGATTTCTTACCTGTCCGGCTATTTCCAGAACTTCAGGCTGAAATTTGCGATACCGGTAGGCGAGAGGAAGTGAAGTTATCAGGAAAACAAAATTAAAAGCCACCAGAAACCAACCCTTCTTTTTTCCGTCAGGAAAAAGCCTCGTAATCTTGAGCAATCCGTGGCCGCAGAGAATTGCCGCTATGGGGGTAATTACCAGTTGATAATAATGACAATCCTGAAGCCGAAAAATGGTTAAAAAATACACTGCTGAAGCCACCAACAACATCAGAAAAAAACGGCTGTTCTTAATCTGGTGTAAACTGAATAAACCTACCGCTGTCGGAATAATTGTGACCGGCGTAATAAATTCCGGATAAAGATTAATCAGCCGGGGCTGCCACATTTTCCAGGAAAACCGGTCTTTCCACAGACCAAAGTTCCAGATGCGATACGCTTGATCCCCCAGCGTATGGTCACCATGGCCTGTCGCGAGATTGACCCCAGCAGTATGCAGGTACCACCGGAAAAGAACGGCCAGGGGGAGCGCCAGAGACATCAGGGCTAACCAGCAGTTTTTCTTTTCCCGTCGATGGGCCAGGCACAGAAAAACCACCGGCAAAAGAAAAAACGGTCCGTAGACACCTTTGTGAACAAAAGAGAGACTGGCCGCGACCAGTCCGGCCAGCCAGAAAGTCAACTTCCCGCTCAGGATAGACCTGGCGAAGCAGTAAAGAAAAATAATTATCAGAGCTACCACCATGGGGTCCATGATAAAGGTGCGGTTAAAATGAAGATTGATAGGAATGCCCAGGTAGATAAAAATACTGGCCCAGGCAAGATGGAGGTCCTCACTTATCAAGCGGACCAGCAAAAAAAGAAAAACAGCTCCGAGATAGCCCATCACTACAGAGAGTACCCTACCCCAGAGTGGATGCAGCCCAAAAATCCTGTAGAGTACGGCCACCACCGCTTGATAGAATGGAAATTCAAGAACAAAATATTTTTCTTCTCCCGGACCGAAAATGTCCAGTTCTGTTTTAAAAAAATCAATTCCGTGCCGGTAAAAGTTCCTGGCAATGGTGGCTGTCTGGGTCTGCCGGAAAGAATAAGTGTCCAGAAGCGGCTGCTGAATCTGATAGAAATAAAATGGCAGATAAAGAAAAAAGATGCACCCCAGGACTAAGAAAGGCCGCTTCTTCAATTTCCCCTCAAGTACTTCCCCGTCAGTCTGCTTACTCATTCCCTTACCTCAGCCCCTTTTTCTGGAGAAACTGCCTGACCGTTTCTGCCAGATATTCAATCTCTTCTTTCCCGATATCCTGATGGACGCCCACATGCAGGCCATGAGCGCTGATGTATTCTGCTACAGGGAAGGCGCCAGGCTGATAACCCAGAAAACGATAACCAGAACATTCGGTCGGAATAGATGAGAAAAGGTCACGGCTGTCTATTCCCTGACGCGCCAGGTAGACAATGAGCTCATCCCGGGTAAAACCTGTCTCCGGCCTAAGGATTATGGGAAAAGCATGGGGTCCGATCCGTTCGTGGCCAGCCTCCTGTAAGAAGAAAAAGTAATCAGAAAATTCCTTCAAACACTCAGCTAACAGAGCAAAGTTTTTCCGGCGCCGGTCAAGATTTTCTTCAAAATGAGCCAGATTTCCAAGCCCGATGGCTGCCTCAAGCTCATTCATCTTGGAAGAGAAACCAACCCGTTCAAAGATAAACCGAATATCCCGGCCCTCACGAAAACGCGACGGGCAGTAACCATCCCTGGTGTTAATCGTGCAGATACTGCATTTACAGGCCCGGCCATGGGCCCTTAAAGACCGCAGAATCTCTGCCATCTCCGGCTTATCCGTGGTTACAATTCCTCCCTCCACCGTGCTGACAATGTGAGCCACATAAAGGCTGAACGCCCCAAGGGTCCCGATGCTGCCCACATTCCGGCCGCGGTAAACCGCCCCGTGGGCTTCGGCGGCGTCCTCAACCACCATCAGATGATGTTTCTCTGCCAGAGAGAGGATAGTATCCATTTCTGCAGGTTTTCCCATAAGATGCACCGGCACTATGGCTCTGGTTCTGGGACCAATTTTTTCCTCAATTTTTTCTTCGTCAATAGCCAGTGTTTCTAATTTGACATCGACAAAAACGGGTGTGAAGCCGGCCTGTAAGACAGCATTTGCTGTTCCCCCAAAGGTTAAGGCAGGCAGAATTATTTCATCGCCGCGGCTGGCACCGTAGTCATAAAGCACGGCCAGGGCCAGGGCAAGGGCGTCTGTTCCAGAACTTACCGCCACCGCTTCCCGCACACCCACCAGCCGCGCAAAAGATTCTTCAAAGGCTCTGACATAGCGCCCACCGGAAAGCCGCCCGCTGGCCATCACCTCACTGACAAGACGTTTCGCTTCTTCAGTAATAGTTAAAGTTCCAAACGGATACCGACTACGATTGGCCATCTT